>CALMRM010000169.1 GCA_937871605.1 uncultured Terriglobus sp.
CAGCAGCTACAGCAGTTGGACGGGCAGCGGCAGCAACAGCAGTTGAAGAACGAGCAGCAGCAGAACCTGCAGCTGCAGCAGGCGGACGTACAGCAGCGGCAGCAGCAGGTTCAGCAACAACGGCAGCAGACCGACCAGCAACGCCAGCAGCAGGACGCACAGCGGCAACAGCAGGTGCAGCAGCAGCAACAGCAGCTGAACCAGCAACGGCAGGTGCAGCAGCAACAGGCCAACCAGCAGCGGCAGGTGCAGCAACAGCAATTCAACCAGCAGCGGCAGGTGCAACAGCAACCACAACACGTGGAAGCGCCCCGGCCTGCGCCGTCCGCGCCGCGCGTGGAGGCGCCGCATGCAGCCGCGCCTGCACCACACGTGGAGGCTCCGCACGGCGGTGGCGAACACCGGTAGTCGCTAGCCCTTAAAAGCCACTTCGGCCCGCACAGGAGAGACGCCTGTGCGGGCCATTCTTATTGAAAACAGGTGCGCTTAAGCGCCGGTAAATACCTGCCACAGCAGCACAACATTCAGGCCGATGATGAGCGTGGTGATAGTCCACCCCAGCACGGCAGTGCGGCGCCGGTTTAGAAAGTGGTGCATGACCTCGCGCCGTCCGGTAAGGATCAGCAGCGGCACCAGCGCAAAGGGGATGCCGAACGATAGCACTGCCTGCGACAGCAACAGGATTTTCAGCTCGTTCAGGCCCATGGCGATAACCACAAGTGCCGGGATGATGGTGATGAGCCGCCGCAGGTAGATGGGAAAGCGGACCGCGAGAAACCCCTCAATAATGACCTGGCCGGCCAACACGCCAATGGTGGAGGACGACAGCCCGGAGCACAGCAGTGCCACGGCAAAGGCCACCTGCGCCATCGGTCCCAGCAGCGGCCCCAACGTGCGGTGCGCCACTTCAAGACTGCCTGCGGCAGCATCGCCAGACCCGGCGAGCGCCGCCGCAGCCATGATGAGCATGGCGCTGTTGATGAGCCACGCACCATTCATGGCGAACACGATGTCAATGAGTTCGTAGCGAAGGTAACGCTGGCGAAAGTGCAGAAACTGGGCACCGAGCGCGTTGTCTCCCCCTTTGAACCGCTTCAGCCGGGGCTGTACCAGCGACGAGTGCAGGTAGATGACATGCGGCATCACCGTCGCACCCAGCATGCTGACGGCGATGTACAGCGTGCTCCGGTTGAGCCGTGGCAGCAGAACGCCCTCGGCAGTTTGCCGCCAGTCTGGATGAACCAGAAAGATTTCTACTGCGTAGCAGATGCCGATGGCGCTGACCAGCGCGATGATGACGCCCTCAAAATGCCGGAAGCCGCGCTGGTTGAGCAGGAGCAACAGGAAGACAAAGACCGTGGTCACCAAAGCGGCCGTCAGCATAACCGGTGTGCGTCCCATGCCGTGGCGCAGCAGCGCCGGGCCAAACAGGAGATAGAACCCCAGCGCAGCACCCAGAAACTCGGCGAGATCGGTGGCAATGGCGCTGATCTCCGCACCGACCCACAGGAACCACACCACCGGCCTCGAGAACTGGTCACGGCAGTTTTGCGGCAGGGTGCGACCGGTGGCGATGCCAAGCTTGGCGGACAGGTATTGCACCAGCATGGCCATGCCGTTGGACCACAGCAGCACCCACAGCAGCGTGTACTTGAAGCGTGCGCCACCCACGATGTTGCTGGCAAAGTTACCGGGGTCGATGTAGGCGACCGAGGCCACAAACGCGGGGCCTACAAAGTGCCAGAACTCGCGCAGCGACAGTGGTCCGCTGCTACTCTCCGCCTCCCGCTCGGCTGCCTGCATACCTGTTCAGTATAGGTGGGCCATCGTGCAGGGCCGGTACACTGCACGTTGGAGGGTCGCTTGAAGATCCTGGTGATTGGCGGCGGAGGCCGTGAACACGCGCTGTGCTGGGCGCTGCGCCGTTCGCCGCGTGTGACGGCGGTGGTGTGCGCACCGGGCAATGCGGGCATCGCGGCGGTTGCGGAGTGCGTGCCCGTGCGGCAGACCAGCGTGGCCGATATGGTGCGCGTGGCGGACGCTGTGAAGCCGGACCTCGTCGTCATTGGGCCAGAGGTGCCGCTGGCCGCTGGCATTGTGGATGCGCTCTCCGCCCGCGGCATCCGCACCTTTGGCCCCACGCAGGCTGCAGCCCGGCTGGAGAGTTCCAAAGCCTTCACCAAGGACTTTCTGCAGCGGCATGGCATACCGACAGCGCGCTACGTGGTCGCTCACTCCACAGAGGAGGCGACGGCCGCGCTGCCTGCATTTGCGATGCCGGTGGTGCTGAAGGCAGACGGCCTGCACGCGGGCAAGGGGGTCGTCATTGCGCAGTCACCGAGAGAGGCAGAACAGGCCGTTGCGGACCTGCTTGCTCCCGGCGCATCGCTGGTGATTGAAGAGTTTCTCCAGGGTGAGGAACTCTCGTTCTTTGCCCTGTGCGACGGGGAACATGCCGTCTCCATCGCCGCGGCGCAGGACCACAAGCGCATCGGTGAAGGCGACACCGGGCCCAACACCGGCGGCATGGGTGCCTACTGCACCGATGCCCTGCTACCGGATGCGCTGCGTGACCGGCTGCTGCGCGAGGTCGCTCAGCCCACCGTGGACGGCATGCGGGCGGAGGATTCGCCCTTCAGAGGCATCCTGTTTTGCGGCATCATGCTGTGCGCCGATGGGCCGCGGGTGCTGGAGTTCAACACGCGCTGGGGCGATCCGGAGACCGAAGCCATCCTCTTGCGGCTCCAGACAGACATCGTCGACCTGTTCGAGGCATCCATCAACGGCCGCGTGCGGGATCTTGCGGTCCGGCTAAGGCCCGGTGCAAGTGCCTGTGTGGTGCTTGCCTCTGCCGGGTACCCGGGCGCGGTGCAGACGGGTACCGTCATCCACGGGCTTCACGCGACGCCTCCGCCAGACACGGAGATCTTCCACGCCGGCACGGCAATATATGCGGATGGTGAGGTCGTCACAGCCGGCGGCCGTGTGCTGGCCGTGGCTGCCGTAGCCGAAAACCTGCAGGAGGCGCTTGCACAGGCCTATGCCGCTGCCGGCACCATCACGTTTGCGGGTATGCAGTTTCGCCGGGACATAGGGCACCGCGCGCTTTCGCGTGCACAGCGGCAGGACAGGCAGGAATCTGATCAGGTATGATCCGTTGCCACTCATGCTGGATGACCCAGCGCCGATATGGCAGTTGAGGACAGATGCAGCATGTTGGACAGCACGCATTTCGCACCCGTCAGGTTCGATTGGCCAACCGCATTGGGTCGCCTCGTCACACGCGTTCACACGCGGCTGGCAGAGCGCTGCCTGTGCTGCGGAGCGGTTCTCGACACCGATCTGGAGTTTCGAGTGGCTGACATGGGCACCTTCTGCGACACGCTCTGCGCAGACGAATACACGCAGAACTGATGTGCCCGACCGCACCTTGCACCTTGTGGCACCAGTGCGTACCGCCCGTGTAACGCCGCTTCACACCTCGCCGATAGGGATTGCTATGACGCTGCGAACCTCTGCACACTCAGCCTCGCTCACTCCAGCGCACAGTCACCTACCGCTCACGCTTGATACAGAGGCGGCAGTCCGCTCCGTGCGAACCATGTTGAAACTCACCTGGGCCCTGGCGATGGGCGCTGTGGCTGTATGGGCCTTTGCGCACACCACGTATCTGCCGTAGCTCCGACACACCAGGTGCCGCACACAGGCGGCCGTGACGGCCACCATTGCGTGACCTTCGATGTCGCAAACTTATTGCGACACCGTGCGGCGTCCGTTCCAGCGGCATCGTCCAACAGGCATGCAATGGCTGGCGATCGTGTTCGCGTTGCTGGCAGGAGTTGCAAACCCCTTCCAGTCGGGTACCAATGCAGAGCTGAAGACGCAGTTGGCGCAGCCCCTGTGGGCGACCATGTGGGTCTACGGCACAGGGCTGGTTGGCGTGCTGCTGGTGCAACTGTTTGCAAGGCAGCCGCTACCCGCAAGCACCCATGTGCACGCCGTGCCGTGGTGGGCATGGATGGGCGGCCTGATCTCCATCCTGGCCACCTTTGCAGGGCTCATGTTTGCACAGCAACTGGGTGCGGGCGTGTTTACCGGCATCACCATCACGGTGTCTGTGGTAGTGAGCATTCTGTTGGATCACTTCGGCCTGATCGGCTTCAAACACCACAGTGCATCGCCACTGCGCGTTGCGGGAGGTGTGCTGATGGTGGGTGGCGTCTGGCTGGTTTCAAAGTTCTAAGCGCAAACAGCAGTGCCCGCCGAAGCGGGCACCATTGCTACACAGCACTAGTACGGGCGTGGTCCGGGTCCCTGGTGATTCCAGAAGGCCTGGTACCCGCGGGCAAACGCATCACGGTAGACGCGCCGCTCCGGTCCACGGTAGTTGCGGTACTCGTCACGGTTCATCACGTTGATGGCACGATGGTTCTCCGCATCCCTGCGTGCGCCTTCGATGCCATCGTGAAAGCCGCGGCGCTGAATGTCCCGGCTGAAGTCTGGCGGAGGCGCGTCCCATCCACCGGGTCCCTGTGGCGGCCCATAGCCAGGCCCCTGGTTATAACCCTGTCCATAGCCCGGAGGCGGTGGCCCCTGGGCGAGCAGTGCGGCCGACGGGACGAGCAGCCCAGCGGCAAGTACGGCAGTGGCAATGCGGGTGATGTTCATCGTAGAACTCCCTTTCTACACACTGGAAAAGAACACCGCCGTGCAAGAAAGGTTGTGCGCCTGCGCGGAGGCAGTACGCTCACCTGGCCTCTACGGGTAGAAGTACCGCTCGACCGCAGCCCAGCCTTCCATGCGTGGCCAGCCGGTTGCGTAGCGATTGTGCGGTGCGGCAAAGAGCAGGCCCTGCCCGCGAAAGGCACGCAGCTGGCGCGGGTTGTCGTCAATCAGAAACTCGGTGTTGAGGATTGATTTTTCGCCGCAGAACACCATGTGCGATGGCTTGATAAAGGGGAAGTACTCGCGCATCCAGCGGAACTTTGCGGCGAAACTCTTTGGCACTTCCATGGCAGCAGAGGCAACATACACGTCGTGGTCCTGCGACAGCCGCTGCAGAACGCGTTGTGCCTCCGGCATCAGGGGCAGGTCGCCAAAGAAGTCCGGCTCGTCAAGGTATGCGCCAAGAGCGGCCTGGTGCTCTTCCGGCACGCACTGCCACAGCCATTTGCCATCCATATCGTGTGTGGACAGGGCTGCACCATAGTCCTCGTTGTACCTGCGGATGTGCTCGGCGACAGTGTCTGCCATCACCTCATCCATGTCTACTGCAATCCGCGCCATCCCTCACACCCTAGCACGGCGACCTGTCACTCTGCTCCCCACATACGGGTGCCGTTCAACAGCCGCGTGCCTACTTCTGCCGCTTCAGGGCAGCGCCTAGCGGACCCAGTTCGCCATCGTTGGCAGCGGGTTTTAAATCCAGCAGCCGCGCAATAAAGCTGTATACATCCACGTTCGGAAAGACCGGCAGATGCACGCCCGGCTTGATATCAGGCCCGTTTGCAAGGAACAGTGCGCGCATGCTGGTGAGCCTGAGCGCGTCATAGCCGTGGTCGCCAGGATTGGGCACCGCGTCGCTGGCGTGCGCGTGGCCGATGTACGGGCCATTTGGGATCAGCACCGGATCACCGATGCGGGCGGACGCGCTGTAGTGCAGTTCGGCGGGCACGTCCTTGCGGCGATACACGCTGAAGCGCGGGTCGGGGTGCGCACGGAATTGCTCGTACACCTTCTCCGTTTCAGCCTCGCTGTCCGGGTACAGCAGCCACTCCTGCACATGGGTGTGTGAGAGGTCGGCGTATGTGTCGAACTGGATCCACTCCGGGTTGACGCGCACCATGCCGTGGTCGGCCAGCACCACCATGTCCACGGGCAGGCCGGTGGCGTCGAGCCGCTTGCGCAGCATGCCCATCAGTGCGTCTACGCCGTGCACGGCGTCGCCCACTTCGGTGGAGTCCGGACCGTACTTGTGCCCGGCGTGGTCGGTGTTGCTGTAGTACAGCGTGATCAGGTGGGGCCGCTGCGCGGCAGGCAGGGCGAGCCACTGGAGCACCTGATCGATGCGCTGCTCGTCCGGCAGCGTATCGAGAAAGTGCACGTAGTCATCCGGCCGCTCTCCCGCGACCTCCGCCTCCGACCCCGGCCAGAAGAACGAGGCAGCGCGCATGCCCTGCTGCTCTGCCAGGGACCACAGCGGGGTGCCGCCGTACCAGGTGCCGTCCGCGTTCGTCTTCGATTCTTTGTAGCTGTACGTCTCCTTGCGCTGGGGGTCGTAGAAGCTGTTGCGCACAATGCCGTGGTGCTCTGGACGCAGGCCGGTCACCAGCGTCCAGTGGTTTGGAAAGGTCAGCGACGGGTACGAGGGCAACATGCCGTCCGGCGCCGTGGCACCGCCCGCGGCAAGCGCGGCGATGTTAGGCGCGCCGTGCTCCTGCGGGTAGTCGTAGCGAAAGCCGTCCAACGATACCAGCACCACGTAGTGCTGCCGCATGGCGTGCGCATCGTTCGGCTTGCCTGGCAGGTCGACCATCTGCCCGGCGTCGGTGGCGGGCGGGGCAGAGGTCTTTTTACCCTGTTGGGCAGGTGCACTAACAATGCTGGAGAAGAGCACGAGTAGCGGAAGGCATATGCGGACGGAGTTCACCTCATCAGAAGAACATACCTAGCCCGTCATCCTGAAGCTTGCCCTGAGCACAGCGAAGGGCGCAGCGAAGGATCCCTGCGACGTTGCGAAAAACGAGAGTGCCTGAAACTTCTTGGCAGAAAGCTCCAAGGTGCGTACGCTTCTCACAATCTGCTGGGATCCTTCGCTGTGCTCAGGGCAAGCTTCAGGATGACAAGCCGCAACCTTACTTAGGATGAAAACCAAAGGGCGATACAAGCACTATCATTCCCGCATGATTCGTACTGTTCGCAACCCATGGTTTCGCTGCATGGCCGTTCTCCTGCTTGCCGTGCCTATGCTGCTGCCTGCGCAGGCCCATCGCAACTACAGCACGGGCAACAGTGGTGCGGGTGCCTCGTGGAGCGTGCGCGACGGCGCACTCACAAACTTCGCCTGGACAGACACGCTGCACAACCGCACCTACCCGCAGGGTAGCCCCTTCACCGTGGTCCTGGCGGACGGCACGGTGCTGCACGCGGCGGACTTCACGGTGGAGCACGCCCCGGAGCAGCAGGCCATTCCCACCGACCCGAACTCACCGCGAGCCGCCGCGCGTCTGCCCGGTCTGCGCTGGCAGACAGCGCTGGTCACGCGCGACGGACGCCTGCATGCCATCTGGTCGGTCATCCTGCTGGACGGCACATCGTACGTCCGTAACGAACTGATGCTGACGGCGCAAGGGGCCGATCTCGCAGTCAAGCAGGTGCGGCTACTCGACCTGCCGCTGCCAGACGCGACAGTGAGCGGCACGGTCGCTGGGTCACCCATCGTCACCGCCGACACGTATTTCGGCTTGGAGCACCCCCTGTCGCAGAGCCGTGTTTCCGGTGGCCGCGCCACGGCGTGGATCGATCGCGACCTGCCACTGCGTGCGGGGTCTCCTGTTACCTATTCCGCTGTGTTCGGCACGGTGCACCCCGGGCAGTTGCGGCGCGACTTTCTGGCCTATCTGGAGACCGAGCGCGCCCACCCGTATCGCACCTTTCTCCACTACAACTCCTGGTACGACCTGGGCTACTTTACGCCGTACACCGAGGCCGACGCGGTGGACCGCATCCGCACCTTCGGCGAGGAACTGACAAGGAAGCGTGGCGTGCCGCTCGACAGCTTTCTGTTCGACGATGGCTGGGACAACCGCGGATCGCTGTGGGGCTTCAACACCGGCTTTCCGCATGGCTTTGCACCGCTGGACGAGGCTGCAAAGCAAGTACACGCGGGCGGCGTAGGCGTGTGGATGAGTCCGTGGGGCGGCTACTCCAAGCCAAAGGCGGAGCGCATCGCCTTTGGCCGCGGCGCGGGCTACGAGATTGTCAAAGACGGCTACGCGCTCTCCGGGCCGAAATACTACGCCGCCTTTCGCGATGTG
This sequence comes from uncultured Terriglobus sp., assembly GCA_937871605.1. Taxonomy (GTDB): domain Bacteria; phylum Acidobacteriota; class Terriglobia; order Terriglobales; family Acidobacteriaceae; genus Terriglobus. The sequence goes on from CALMRM010000169.1 coordinate 8,037, forward strand.
GCGCTTGGCTTTGAGAAGACCTTCCACGTCAACCAGTTCAAGCTCGACGGCACCGGCAACGCGAACTCGGTCGTTCCGGGCAGCGCGTTCGACAGCGACTTTGCGGCCATGCTGCACCTGATCGGCGACCTGCGCGCGGGGGAGCCGGATGTGTTCATCAATCTGACCACGGGCACCTGGCCGTCGCCGTTCTGGACGCGCTCCGCCGACAGTATCTGGCGCGGCGGCGAGGACGATGACTTCGCCGGTGTGGGCAGCTACCGCGAGCGCTGGATCACCTACCGCGACAGCGAAACCTACCGCCGCATCGTGCAGAATGGGCCGTTGTACCCGCTCAACTCGCTCATGTTGCACGGCATCATCTACGCGCAGTTTCACAAGCACCTGAACGCCGACCCGGGTAACAGCTTCCGCAACGAGGTGCGCTCGTACTTTGGCACCGGCACCCAGCTGCAAGAGATGTACATCACCCCCAAGCTGCTATCGCCGCAGAACTGGGACGACCTGGCCGAGGCCGCACGCTGGTCGCGCAGGAACGCTGCTGCCCTGCGCGACACGCACTGGGTGGGCGGCGACCCCCTGCTGCTGGAGGTCTACGGCTGGGCAGGTTGGACGCCGCAAAAGGCGGTGCTCACGCTGCGCAATCCCAGCGACAAGCCTGCGACGTACTCTTTGCGATTACGGGATGCGCTTGAGCTGCCAGCCGTCGCAGCAACGAAGTTCGAGGCGCGTTCACCATGGAAGGAAGATGCTGGCAAGACCGCACTGGCGTTGGATGCGGATCGTCCGCAGAGCATCTTGCTCCAGCCGTTCCAGGTGCTGACGCTGGAGCTGCTGCCACGTTGAGGAGCCATTCTCAATCTAGACCAGTTCCATGTGGAGTTGGCGGCCCACCGCCGTTGCTGCCCTGTAGAGCGTACTCAGGGTCACGGCATCACTCTCTGGGTCGAGGAGGCGCTCAAGCGCTGCCCGGCTGGTATGCATCCGTTTTGCCATAGCAGTCTTGGATAGTTGCTGCGTCTGCATCTCCTGTGCAATCTGCCGTGCAAGAACACGTTTGATGGCGGTCGCTGTTACCGCCTCATACGTGCCCTCCTCACGAAGGAAGTCGTCAAAACTGCTCCCGATGTTTTCCCGCTTCATCGTTCGTCTCCCTTCATCCGCTGTAGTGCCAAGTCAATTTCCTGTGTGGGCGTTCTTTGCGTCTTCTTGATGAAGCCGTTCAACAGAACCATGTGTTCGTCCGCTAGGCAAAAGATCACGCGTGCAATGCGGCCACGTGGCAACGAACTGCGGACCTCCCAGAGGTCGCGACCCAGCGGCCGGACCAACGGCAGACCGAGTGGCCATGCAAACTCGACGTCTTTGATGTCCTCACCAAGAATGCGACGGTCCTCTGCCGGTAAGCTCTTGAGCCATTCGCGTACGGGTTCGCGCCCAGCGGGGGTGCGGTAGAACCGTGCAGGAACGCGCTTCAACACGGCTTCATCGTATCAGGATTGGTACACAGGACCGGTCATGCCGTCGACTCACCCGCGGGTATCATCCGTGAGCATCTGCAGGCAAAGTGGCGGCTCCAGCATCGTAGGCATCTTCGCGATTTGCTCCACCGCTGCGGCCACGGTTGAGGTCAGGCACGGCTCGGTTGTTACCACGAACGGCAACGCATCCTTGGGGTAGCCGGGGCGCTGTAGGATGCTGTCAATATTTGCACCCACCGCGGTCAGCGCACCGCTGATGGCGGAAACGATACCCGGCTTGTCCCGCACAAGGAACCGCAGGTAGTGCGGCGCTTGGAATTCACCCGTCACGGCGCAGTCACGCACCGGCAACGCGACGGAACTGGAACCGTGGGCCACAGCCAGCAGGTCGCTGACGATGGCGACCGCTGTGGGATTGCCGCCTGCACCATGGCCGCTGAAGACCACGTCACCGCCGAAGTCTCCGGTGGTCACGACCATGTTCTCTGTGCCATGCGACCACGCGATGGGTGACGACTTTGGCACTAGCATGGGTCCCACGCGGGCGTGCAGCGTATCACCCTGCAGCTCGGCACGCGCAATCTGGCGCACGGTGCAGCCCAACTCCCGTGCGTACTGAAAATCAACGGCAGCAACGGTGCGGATGCTCTGCGCGGGCACATCGTCCGGATTGATGCCCACCTGCATGGCGGCGCGCGCCAGGATGCACAGCTTGGCGCGCGCATCGAAGCCGTCCACGTCCGCGGTGGGGTCGGCCTCGGCGTAGCCCGCCACCTGTGCCTGCATGAGCACGTCCGCGTACTCCGCGCCCTGCTCCATGTGCGACAGCATGAAATTGCAGGTGCCATTCAGAATGCCGGAGAGACGTGTGATGCGGTCGCCCTGCAGGCCGTGCAGCGTGGCTGGGATGACCGGAACGCCGCCCGCCACAGCAGCGTTATAGACGAGGGCGCGGTTATGCTCGCGGGCCAACTGCAGCAGGTGCGCCGCGCGGTAGGCAATGAGCTGCTTGTTTGCCGTGACCACGTGCTTGCCGCTACGCAGGGCCAGCTGCAGCCACTCTTCCATGGGATCGAGACCGCCGATGGTCTCGACAATCAGGTCCACATCGCCCTGCAGCACCTCGTCTACGTTCTCTGTCCACACGAGGTCGGCCGAGAGTCCGGCGGCACGGTCACTGAGACGTTTGCGGGCGACACCGCGGTTATAGATGTGGGTCAGCCGAATGCCGGGAAATCGCTGCGCCTGCAGTACGTGCGCCACTGCAGAACCTACCGTGCCGAAACCGAGGATCGCAACGCGTATCTCAGAAATGTTTGCCATGGCTAGTAGTCGATCCTTTCCGCGCAGCCGCGCCATGCTTCAAACGATGCCATGGCTGCGTCCCCCAACAGCTGTACCGTGGAGATGCGTCGCTCGCGTACCGGCCGCTTCAGTTCCTCGTAGAGGAAGCCATCGTCAAAGCCGGCCGCTGCCGCCTCCGCCGCTGTGTTGCCGTAGAAGATGCGGGCGCAGCGCGCCCAGTACAGCGCGGCCAGGCACATGGGGCAGGGCTCGCATGAGGTGTACACATCACAGCCATCCAGCTGAAATGTGCCGAGCTTTGTGCAGGCGGCTCGGATCGCGTTGACTTCAGCGTGTGCCGTTGGATCGTTGGTTGCCGTCACGGTATTTGCCGCTGCGGCAATCAGTTCACCATCGCGAACAATGACCGCACCGAATGGGCCACCCTTGCAACCGCGCACGTTTTGCGTGGCCAGATCGATGGCCATCTGCATGAACTTCGGATCGGGCTCTGGGGCAAACGAGGAGGCTGCAGACATCACTCCGCAGTATCGCATGCGCCCGGACGGTGGCACTGCGGCACACACGCTTGGGTCGTGCGCCACAGTGCGTATCGCGCTAGAAGTTGAACGTGGCTTGCAGGGTGATGACGCGGACCGCGGAACTGCTGCCGCCGGGGCCGAAGTTCTGCAGCGACAGGGATTTGCCAAACAGGTTCTTCGACGGGTCTGGGCTATACGACGACAGCTGGCCGTTTGGCGTCGAGTATGGCACGTAGTTGAACAGGTTGGTGATCTGTGCGCCCACGTTCAGCTTGTACTTCTTGCCGGAACTTGCACCACCACCACCAAACGGCCCACCACCGCCAGGGCCTCCCGCACCACGTCCACCACCGCCACCACCGCCACGCCCG
>CALMRM010000170.1 GCA_937871605.1 uncultured Terriglobus sp.
CGGCAAAAAGCTGGTGGTCCTCTTTCAGCGCGGTGCTGCAGATGGCCTCAACATTGTGGTGCCGTACCGCGAGAAAAACTACTACGCCCTGCGGCCCAGCATCGCTATACAGCCGGGTGAAGTCCTGGACCTGGACGGCCAGTTCGGCCTACACCCGGCCATGGCACCGCTGCTGCCGCTCTACCAGCAGGGACACCTGGCCGTCGTGCACGCGGTCGGTTCGCCGGACGTGACGCGCTCCCACTTCGATGCACAGGACTACATGGAGAGCGGCCCCCCCGGCGTCAAGGGCACGCAGGACGGCTGGCTGAACCGCGCCCTGCAGGCCGAGCCGCTGGACCCGAAGCTGGCCACGGCCTTTCGCGCCGTGGCGCTTGGCACACAGGTGCCGCGCACGCTGCAGGGCCGGTTGCCCGCTGTCGCCGTGTCTAACCTGCAGGACTTCTCCGTCGGCGGACGCGGTCCCGCCACATCCGCCGCGTCGAATGCATTTCAGGCGATGTACGCTGGGACGCGCGACCAGATCCTGAGCGGCGAGGGGCAGGAGACGTTCGAAGCAGTCCGCATGCTGAAGGCAGCCGACCCGGCGCACTACCAACCCGCGCCTGGCGTCGTGTACCCCGGCACACCCTTTGCAAACAGCCTCCGGCAAGTTGCGCAACTCCTGAAGGCGAACCTCGGTGTTGAAGCTGCATTTGCCGACATCGGTGACTGGGACACCCACCAGGCGCAGGGAGCGACCCAGGGCCGCCTGGCCAACCGTCTGCGTGAATTCTCCCAGGGCATTGCTGCCTTCTGGCAAGACATGGGGCAGGATGCCGAGCACATCACGCTGGTGACCATGAGCGAGTTTGGCCGCACTGCAAAGCAGAACGGCACCGGCGGCACAGACCACGGCCACGGTAACGTCATGTTCGTGCTGGGCGGCAGCGTGCGCGGCGGCAAAGTGTATGGTCGCTGGCCGGGCCTGAACGCCGCGCAACTGAATGAGGGGCGTGATCTGGCGGTCACCACGGACTTTCGGCAGGTCTTGGCAGAGGCGGCGTACAGCACGCTTGGCACACGTGATTTGGCCTCAGTGTTTCCTGGCGCAACGCTTACACCAGGCCAGTTCCTTAGGTTTGCCTGAAGTGAGTTCCAGAGTGATACCACTCATCTTCCAATTTCAACAGATGGTCGCTTTTGTCTTCACTTTGTCATAGTTCTGAGCGCAACCTTCTCATGGATGTTGCGTCTTAACCGATGTAGCAAACAACTGCTGGGGTCACCCTTCCACGATCTCGGCTTCACCTATCCGCACCAAATCTTCCCACCTTTTATGTAAGGCCTCCTGAACACCGGAGGCCTTCACTTCATGCAGGCTGAGCTATCGAAGCGGCAGCAGTGTTGGGCCTGCCGGCAGGTACGCGTCCAAGAAGCGTGCAAGCGCATCCTGCTCGTCCTTTGCGGTGTGCGTGGGCACTTCCACGCTCATCTTGGGGTCAGCGGCACCTCGGTATGCAGCCCTGCGCGCAGCATCCAGCGGACCCGTGGAGTAAAGCAGCTTCGGCTGCGGCACTGTTTTCAAAGCATCCAGCAGGAAGCGCTCGTGGAAGACGAGCCCAAGCGGAAAGAGGTGCGACCGCGGGTCACGACGCACGCGCGCCAGCACATCCGGGTCGGCGTTGTAGCCAATCAGCGCCGCACCCGCATGTTGCTGCGCCAGCAACTGCGTGGCCAGCGACACACCCACGCCGCTGCCAAACACAAGCACGTGGCCGGGTGCAACACGCTGCCTGCCCACGAGGTACTCCCACGCGGCATCTGCGTCCTGCAGCATCCGCTTTTCCGTAGGGTGCGGGTTCTGTGGGTTGGGTCCATAGCCCCGGTAATCGAAGGCCAACACACCCAGGCCATGGTCGTGCAGCGTGCCGATCTGCGTGCCGTCGCCTTTGTCGAGTTGGCCGTCGCCGCTGCGCAGGTACAGCACGGCATAGGTTTCACGGGTAGAGTCCGCCGCGGCTGGCAGCCATTGCCCACGCACCTCCTCATCCCCGCTGCGGAAGGTGACAGCCTGGGCTGGCAGGCCAGTGCCACCGCCTGCATCGTGCGTCGGCTTTAGCGCCAACTGCCATGAACCCAGGTAGAACAGGAGGCCAAGCGTCAGGTACCCGCACAGCAGCGCCAGGCCAATCAGCAGACCGAGCGTGCGCAGCAGCCAACGGGGATCGACAACTTCAGGCGCAGAGGATGTAGGACGGCCTGGGCGGGAGGTGCGCGGCGCTGCGGGTTTGGCCATAACGAACTTCACGGTAGCATGCCGCTGCCCGGTGGCCGCATCCAACAGGGGGGCATGAGACAGGAGTGCGCATGGCGCAGTGGGTAAAGGTGTGTTCGACGGGCGAGGCACCCGGGCCGGGCAAGGTGCAGCAGTTTGCGGCAGCGGGTGTCGACGTGTGCCTGGCCAACGTGGATGGGGAACTGGCCGCCATGGACAACTGGTGCCCGCACCGGCAGGGACCGCTGGGCGAGGGTTGGATTGAGGGCAATGCGGTTGTCTGCCCGTGGCACGCCTGGGCCTTCGACTGCCGCACGGGCGACTGCCCGGAAGAGAACAGCCATGTCAAGGTCTTCCCGCTGAAGCAGGAGGGTGGAGATGTGCTCGTCGACCTGCACTAGCGCGGCGGTTCGGGCTGGTAGAATCGGTTAAATCCACTCCTTTGGAGAGGCAATGCAAGCCATTCTGGCGCTCGAAGACGGGCGCGTATTCCGCGGTAAAGGCTTCGGCGCGCCTGCTGAACGCACCGGGGAAGTTGTCTTTAATACGGCATTGACCGGCTACCAGGAGATCTTTACCGATCCCTCCTACGCCGGGCAGATCGTTGTTCTCACCAACCCGCAGATCGGTAACTACGGCACCACGCCGAACGATGCCGAAAGCAGCCGCCCCTACATCGAGGGGCTGGTCACGCGTGAGTTTTCACCCGTGTCCTCCAACTGGCGCTCCACAGAGGTGACGGACGAGTACCTGGAACGCAATGGCATTCCGGTCGTCGCCGACGTGGACACCCGCGCCATCGTTCGTCACCTGCGTGCCCACGGCGTCATGCGTGGTGTGATTTCGACCGCGGTGGACGACGTGGATGCGCTCGTCGCCAAGGCGCGCGCCATCCGCAAGATGGACGGCACGGACCTGGCCAGCGTGGTCAGCACGAAGCAGCCGTACGAATTTAGCGACCAGGATCCGCGCAACGAGACCGGTGACAAGTTCCTGCCGCAAAGCCTTGCACCGGGCAGCAGGCAGATGCACGTGGTCGCCTATGACTTTGGCATCAAGCAGAACATCCTGCGCATGCTGACGCGCGAAAACTGCCGCGTTACCGTGGTGCCTGCGACCACGCCCGCAGCAGATGTGCTTGCGATGAACCCTGATGGCGTCTTCTTTTCGAACGGCCCTGGCGATCCGGAGCCGCTGGAGTACGCGCAGCAGAACGTCCGCGACCTCGCCGGGAAAGCGCCCATGTTCGGCATCTGCCTGGGCCACCAGATCTTCGGCCTGGCGCTGGGCGGCAAGACCTACAAGCTCAAGTTCGGCCACCACGGTGCGAACCATCCCATCAAGAACCTGGATACGGGCAAGGTCGAGATCACGTCACAAAACCACAACTACGCCGTCGATCCCGAAACGCTGGATAATTCCACGGTCGCCGTCACGCACGTAAACCTGAACGACCAGACGGTTGCCGGGCTGCGCCACAAGGAACATCCGATGTTCAGCGTGCAATACCACCCGGAAGCAAGCCCGGGCCCGCACGACTCGCACTACCTGTTCAAAGACTTTCGTCGAATGATGGATGAGTGGGAAAAGTGAGGAGCGCACATGCAAATCGACTTCCGAGCTGACCGTGAGGAACTACTCCGCAAGCTTTGCGCAGAGATGGGTCGCACCGTGGATGACTTCTGCAACGAAGCCATTCTGACCTTCATGGAAGATTACGAAGACGGACGCGACGCGCAGGCCGCCATGGCCGAAGGTGGCCGAACCTACACGCAGGAAGAGATGGAGCAAGAGTTTGCCCTGGTTGATCGAGTACACGACAGCCTCAAGAAGACTGCTTAAAAGCTCGATCCGCCGATTGCTCGTCAGATACTTGAGACCATGAAGCAAGTGCTTGAAGCCGACCCGTACGATCGGGGCAAGGCTTTGACTGGCAACTGGACCGGTCACTGGCGCTACCGGTCAGGTGACTACCGCGTCATCTGTCGTTTGCACAACAGGGTTATGGTGATCGAGGTCGTGAAGGCTGGCCATCGGTCGAGTGTGTACGACCGTCCTTGACAGCTCTTCAGAAAGACACCTGATGCCACGCAGAAACGACATCGCAAAAATCCTCGTCATTGGCTCCGGCCCCATCGTCATCGGCCAGTCCGCAGAGTTCGACTACAGCGGCACGCAGGCCTGCAAGGCACTTAAAGCCGAGGGCTACGAGGTGGTGCTGGTCAACAGCAATCCCGCCTCCATCATGACGGACCCCGAAGTCGCCGACCGCACCTACATTGAGCCGCTGACGGCGAAGTACGTGGAAGAGATTCTGCGTGTGGAGGCCGATATGCTGCGCGAGAGCGGCCGTTCCGGCGTATTCGCCGTGCTGCCCACCGTCGGCGGTCAGACCGCGCTGAACCTGGCGGTGGACATGGCCGACGCGGGCACGCTGGACAAGTACGAGGTCGAGCTCATCGGTGCCAAGCTCGACGCGATCAAAAAGGCGGAAGACCGGCTCCTGTTCAAGGACGCCATGAAGAAGATCGGGCTCGACATGCCACGGTCCGCCCTTATCAACAACCTGCGCGACGGCCTCGACTTTACGCAAAAGATCGGCTTTCCCTGCGTCATCCGGCCCTCGTTCACGCTGGGCGGCTCGGGCGGCGGCATCGCCTACAACCGCGAAGAGCTGACAGAGATCCTCTCGCGCGGCCTCGACCTTTCGCCGGTCGGCGAGTGCCTGCTGGAAGAGAGCGTGCTCGGCTGGAAAGAGTACGAGCTTGAAGTCGTGCGCGACCTGGCCGACAACGTCATCATCATCTGCTCCATTGAAAACTTCGACCCCATGGGTGTGCACACGGGGGACAGCATCACCGTTGCGCCCGCACAGACACTGACCGACCGCGAGTACCAGTGCATGCGCGACGCAGCCATTCGCGTCATGCGCGAGATCGGCGTGGAAACTGGCGGCAGCAACGTGCAGTTCGCGGTCAATCCTGCAAACGGCCGCATGACCGTGATCGAGATGAACCCGCGCGTATCGCGCTCGTCCGCTCTGGCGTCGAAGGCCACAGGCTTTCCTATCGCGAAGATTGCCGCGCGCCTCGCCGTGGGCTACACGCTAGACGAGCTGCAGAATGACATCACCAAGGCCACGCCCGCCTGCTTCGAACCGACGATCGACTATGTCGTCGTCAAAATTCCCAAGTGGCAATTTGAGAAGTTTCCCGGCGCGGATGAAGGCCTTGGCCCGCAGATGAAGTCCGTCGGCGAGGTGATGGCGATTGGGCGCACCTTCAAGGAAGCCCTGATGAAGGCGGTCCGCTCGCTGGAGACCGGTAAGAAAGCCTCCGCAGCCGACATTGAGCCACGCCGCCTGACACAGCGCCTGGTCACGGCGCATCCAGAGCGGCTTCGCTACGTGCTCTATGCTTTTGAGCGCGGCATGAGCGTGCGTGAAGTGCAGCGCCTCACCACCATGGATCCGTGGTTCCTCTTCCAGGTCAAGCAAATCGTGGACGAGATCAAGCAAACCGCAACTGTTCCATTTGCCGACGTGACCGCAGACCAGTTGCGCACCGCAAAGCGCATGGGCATCAGTGACGACCTTTTGGCCGCCGCATGGAACATCGAAGGCAAAACCCCGGCGCTTGCGGTGCGCGATCTGCGTGACAAGTTGGCCGTGCTGCCCGTGTACAAGCTGGTGGACACCTGCGCGGCAGAGTTCGAAAGCTTCACGCCCTATCTCTACTCCTGCTACGACGAGGAGGACGAGGCCACACCCACTACGCGCAAGAAAATCGTAATCCTGGGCAGCGGTCCCAACCGCATCGGGCAGGGCATCGAGTTTGATTACTGCTGCTGCCACGCAGCCTTCGCACTGCGTGAGGACGGCTACGAGACCATCATGGTCAACTGCAACCCGGAGACCGTCTCCACCGACTACGACACCAGCGACCGCCTCTACTTCGAGCCGTTGACGTTTGAGGACGTGCTCGCCGTCTACAAGCACGAGGCCAGCAGCGGCGCGGATATCGGCATGATCGTGCAGTTTGGCGGGCAGACGCCGCTGAACCTGTCGCTGCCGCTCAAGGCCGCGGGCGTGCCCATCATCGGCACCTCGCCCGAGTCGATCGAACTCGCCGAGGACCGCAAGCGCTTCAACAAGCTGCTGGAAGACCTGCAGATTCCGCAACCCGCAGGAGCCCTGGCCACCAGCGTAGAGGCTGCGATCGCCGGTGCCAACCACGTCGGCTATCCGGTGCTGGTGCGCCCCAGTTTTGTGCTCGGTGGCCGCGCCATGGTCATCGCGTATGACGATGCTGCCATCCTCCGCTACATGAGCACCGCGATGGAGTACTCGCAGGAGCGGCCGGTGCTCATCGATCATTTTCTCGAGGACGCCACCGAGGTGGACGTGGACGCGCTTTGCGACGGTACAGACGTCATCATCGCGGGCATTATGCAGCACATTGAGGAGGCGGGCATCCACTCTGGCGATTCGTCCTGCGTGCTGCCCAGCGTGGACCTGAGTGATGACGTGCTTGAGCAGATTCGCCGCTACACACGGCAGCTGGCGCTGGCGCTCAAGGTCATCGGTCTCGTCAACATTCAGTTCGCCATCCAGCGCGGCACGGTCTACGTCATCGAGGTCAACCCGCGTGCGTCGCGCACGGTGCCCTATGTTTCGAAGGCTGTTGGCCTACCGCTCGCGAAGATTGCCTCACGCCTGATGACGGGCCGCACTCTGCGTGAACTGCTTCCTGCGCAACTCGCCAGCGGCAAGGACCTGGGCACCGGCGCGCACTACTTCGTAAAATCCCCCGTCTTCCCGTGGGGCAAGTTTCAGGGGGTAGATCCCGTGCTGGGGCCCGAGATGCGCTCCACCGGCGAGGTGATGGGCGTGGCCGAGACCTTCGGCGAAGCCTTTGCCAAAGCCCAGATCGCCGCCGGGCAAAACTTGCCGACGAAAGGCACGGTCTTCCTGAGCGTGAACGATCACGACAAAGGGCAAGTCGTTAGCTTGGCGAAGCAGTTTACCGAGATGGGCTTCCACCTGGTCGCCACGCACGGCACCGCGGACCTGCTACACGACGCAGGCCTGCAGGTGGAGCGCGTGCACAAGGTGCAGGAGGGCCGTCCCAATGTAGTCGACCTGATCAAGGGTGACCGCATCCAGCTGATCGTGAATACGCCGCGCGGGCAGGACACGTTCTTCGACGAGAAGGCCATCCGCCGAGCCGCCGTGCTGGCGCGCATTCCCACCATCACCACCCTTGCCGCGGCGCGTGCGGCGGCAGAGGGCATCGCCGCGCTGCAGGGTGGCCGCATCACGGTGTATGCGCTGCAGCAGCTGCATGCGGAGCGTGAGGCGTTGCAACCGGCCTAGGGTGTCAGGCGAGTATTCAGTTCGCCTGACATCCGTACCCACTCATCAAGCAACCTGCGAGATGATCGCGAGCTATGTGTCGCGCCTTCAGCGCTTAAGGCCTTGTGGGTATGTCTCCCTAGGCCTGCGGCCTAGGCTGGTATGTGACGGCCTTTGGCCCTGAGTTTGCACGCGTCTGAGGTGTGCAAACAGTACGTCTAGAGCTCAAGAAGGCTACGCTAGAGTAAGGCTACGGTCGAGCAAAGGCTACGGTCGAGCAAAGGCTACGCTCGAGCAAAGCTACGCTACAGCTTGAGCAAGGCTACGCTAGAGCAAAGCTACGCTAGAGTAAGGCTACGCTACAGCCTGAGCAAGGCTACGCTAGAGCTTGAGGAAGGCAGCGATGTTCTCGTTCAAGAACTGCTTGTCTGCGGGGCTTGCACCCGCACCGGCGGGGTGTCCCCACAGCGATGGGATCGGCAGGAGCGTACCGTGCTTCAGGAACGCGGCTTCATACTGGGCGTCTTCCAGCGGAAAGTAAAGATCCGTAGCCGAAGGCATGTACAGCACCGGCACCTGGATCGATGCGAGCGCCTTCTCCACAGTGCCGCCGAAGTCCACAGGCGTGCCGTCTGCCAACTTTGTCGCGCCTACATCGTTCGACTCCCACGTGCGCGCCTGCAGAATGTAATCGTTCGCGTCGGCGCTGAAGCGCTTGCGAAAGCTGAACATGTACTGCTCAAACGTAGTGCCCGGCGCGGCGGTGGTGCGCCACAGCTCCTTGCGCCACCACTCCTGCGAGTACAGCCAGCCCGCCCACACCATGCCGAACGCCGCCAGCCCTTTCACTGGCTCCGTCTTGTAGTTGCCGTCCATGAAGGCTGCATCCGCAGTCAGTGCGGCGATCTGACCTTCCAGCCGCACAATGCCGTGGCCGTAGGTTTTCGCCGTGCCGCTGGTCGCAACGATGCGGTCCATGAAGGTGGGAAAGCTGACGGCCCACTGGAAGGCCTGCTGCGCGCCCATGGAAAAGCCGACCACCGCGCGCAGGTGCCGGATGTGCAGCTCCTCTGTCAACAGCTGGTGAACGGCATTCACGTTGTCACGAATCGTCATCACTGGGAAGCGCGGACCATCAAACGGCGCGGGCGTGTTGGACGGAGACGAACTGCGGCCATTGCCGAAGAGCTCTGACGTCACCAGGAAGAGCTTCGAGGTGTCGAGTGCACCATTCGGGTTCGCAGCCGACCGGATAAGGAAGCCATAGCCGCTCAGGTTGGCCATGTAGTGCGAGGGCAGCAGTACGGCGTTCGACCGGTCGGCGTTCAGCGTGCCGTAGGTGCCGTAGACCACGTGTGCCTCTGGCAACGTCACTCCAGACTCTGTCTTGAAGTTGCGTAGGATGAACTCGTGCCGCTGCGGTGTGGGCCCTGCTGGCGCCGCGGGCGTTTGGCTTATGCTGGGCATGGCAAACAGCAGGGCTAGCAGAAGAGTGAATCTTGGCATGCATTGAGAGTACGGCCTGCGCACAGCGGTTCACTACACTAAAGACATGCTGCTCGACGGCGTTCACATCCCGCTGACCACACCGTTCTACCCCGATGGTCGTTTATACGTGCGCAAGCTGGAGCACAATGTTCGCCGCTACTCGCTGACACCGGTCAGCGGTCTGGCGGCGCTCACCTCCGTATCGGAGACCGAGTCACTGTCTGACGCGGAGCGCCGCACCGTGCTGGAGACCGTAGGCCGTGAAGCCGCGCCGGACAAGGTGCTGCTGGCGGGCGTCGGCTTACCCGGTGTGCGGGAATCGGTCGCACTTGCACAGGCTGCGGCAGAAGCGGGTTTCGACGCGGTGTTGGTGGCCGCGCGGCCAGCCTACACGCAGGTGCGCCTGCGGGAGGGCCATGCAACGGGAGAGCTGCAGGTCTATTTCGAAGCCATCGCCGACGGTTCTCCGCTCCCTGTCGTTCTGGTGTCCGGCGCGGGCGAGCGCGCGCTGCCGCTTGACCTGGTGGCGCGACTGGGCGGCCACCCCAACGTGCTCGGCCTCCTGGAACAGTCAGGCCATCTCGGCCGCGTGGTGCAGGTACGGCAGCGCACAGCAGAGGTGAAGCGCACACTTACCGTCACGCCTACGTTTACCGCCGTCACCGGACGCATGCTGCACCGCGCTGCGCCGGAGCCGGGGACTGGTGGCACCTTTGTCAGCGCAGATGCCCTAAGCGGAGGGACAGCGCTGGCCACCGCACCGCCTGTGCC
>CALMRM010000171.1:0-3088 GCA_937871605.1 uncultured Terriglobus sp.
TGACCTCGATGCGCGGCATGCCCGCCGTCATGGGTGGAATGTTTTTGAGGTCGAAGCGGGCGAGTGAGCGGCAGTCCTTGGCCAGTTCGCGCTCGCCCTGCACCACGTGGATGGCCACGTTGGTCTGGCCGTCGACGCCGGTGGTGAAGTGCTCCGTCGCGCTGGCCGGGATGGTGCTGTTGCGCTGGATGATCTTGGCCACCACGCCGCCCAGCGCCTCGATGCCCAGCGAGAGCGGCGTTACGTCGAGCAGCAGTAGTTCGCTTGTCGCCTCAGAGCCGCCCGCAAGGATGTCCGCCTGCACCGCCGCACCCAGCGCGACTACCTCGTCCGGGTTCAACTCGGTGTGTGCCTGCTTGCCGCGTGCGGAGAGGGCGAACACCTCGTCCACCAGCCTGCGCACGGCGGGGATGCGCGTGGAGCCGCCCACCAGGACGACTTCATCCAGGTTGTCGGGTGCGAGACCCGCGTCTTTCAGAGCCTGCTTTGCCGGAGCCGCGGTGCGCGCGATGACCGGTGCGATGAGCTGTTCGAACTGCTCGCGGCTGATCTCGCGCTGGTAGCGCTTCTCCTCCGGAAGCGAGAGATCGAAGCGCGCTGAGTCCGCAGAGGACAGCGTGATCTTTACGTCGATGACTGCTTTGCGCACGGCCTGTACAATTTCCGGCGTGGGCTGCAAACCGAGCTCGTTCGCGATCTCGTCGAGCGCGATGTGCATGAGCAGGTTGTCGATGTCGTCGCCGCCCAGGTGCGTGTCGCCGTTGGTGGCGATCACTTCGAAGATGCCATCGTGCAGCTTGAGAATGGACACGTCGAAGGTGCCGCCGCCAAAGTCATAGACGGCCACCGTGCCTTCCTTCTCGCGGTCCAGGCCGTAGGCCAACGCTGCCGCTGTCGGTTCGTTCACAAGCCTAAGCACCTCAAGCCCGGCGATGCGGCCCGCGTCCTTGGTGGCCTGGCGCTGCGCGTCGTTAAAGTAGGCGGGCACGGTGATGACGGCGCGCGTGACCGGCTGCCCAAAGTAGCGCTCAGCATTGCGCTTGAGCTGGCCCAGCACCAGCGCGGAAATCTGAGGCGGCGTCAGCACCTCCTCGCCCACGTGCAGGCGCAGCACCCCGTCGGATGTTTGGTCTTCGGCAACCTTGAAGGGGAAGAGCGCAAGTTCGTCACGCACATCGTCGATGCCACGCCCCATGAGCCGCTTGGCACTGTAGACGGCGTTACCCGGCTGCTGCAGCAGCGTGGTACGCGCTCCATTGCCCACGGTGGTCTGCCCGCCCGCGATGGCTACGACGGACGGCACCAGGGACGAGCCGTCCTCGCCGGGAATGACCACCGGCTTGCCATCCTGAAGAAATGCCACCAGTGAGTTCGTGGTGCCAAGGTCAATGCCGACGACGCGCTGCTGCTCTGCCATGTGCTATTTCGTTCCTTTGCGCATTGGATGCGCCCTTGTCCTGGTTGCTGCAGTCCCATGTCTCGGCGAGACATGGGGTACCCACCCTTTGATGTTCGCAGAACGGATGTGTCAGCATCGCGCCGACGGGCGTACACTTCCGCGCATGTCAAATCTCAACGGTCCCGTCGCTGTCATTCCAACTGTTCTCTACAGCGACGCCAATGCGGGTATTGCGTGGCTCACGTCTGTGCTCGGCTTTCGCGAGGGTGTGGTTTACCGGGGCGCGGATGGCGTGGTGGAGCATGCCGAGCTGCTGTTTGGCGACGCGGGCATGGTGATGTTGGGAACCGCGGGTCGCAACCCGGAAGCTGCGGCGTGGAATGCGCTGCCACGCGAACTGGGTGGCAAATCCACCGGCGGTGTCTACCTGATCGTGCCGGACTGCACGCCGGTATGGGAGCGTGCGCAGGCAGCAGGTACCCAGGTGCTGATGCCGCTGCGCACCATGGGCTATGGTGGACAGGCGTTTGCCATCCGCGACATGGATGGCCACGTGTGGTCGTTCGGCGAGTACAGCCCGTGGACCGCGGCTCAGACCGTACCCGCCGAGTGAGCTACTGTTGCCGGGCCGCGCGGCTCTTAAGGCGTGCTTCGTTCATCTTCTGGTAGAAGCTCTCGTATTCTCCCCTGGCTTCGGCAAACCGTTGCAGTTTCACACGCTCCACCAGTACTTCAGTCGTCTGGGGCTGATCACGCAGGATGCCGAATGTTTCTGCAATGTACTCGTTGAGCGGCATGGCTGCGGGGTCATTCTTCTGGTGTTCGCCGGTGAGCTCTGTTTGCACATAGGGCGGCGCAAGCTCGATGACCTGCACGGATGTGCCTTGCATCTGGTAACGCAGTGACTGCGTGTACGAGTGAATGGCCGCCTTTGTAGCGCAGTAGGTGGGTGTCAGTGATAGCGGCACAAAGGCCAGGCCGGAGGTTACTGTCAGAACAGTGGCTGCGGGCTGCTGCAAAAGGTGCGGCAGCAGGGCGCTGTTCAGACGGATGGGCCCCAGCAGATTGGTCTCGACGGTCGCTTCGGCGGTGGCTGGATCGCCTGCTTTCAGATCCTCATCGCGCATGATGCCCGCGTTGTGTATCACTGCGTTGAGCGCCGGATACTTCTGGAGCAGGGCTGCCGCGAAGCTCTTGATGGCGTCTGCGTTGTCCACGTCAAAGGTCTCGGCGGCCATGCCGGGATTGGCGGCGACCACCTCATCCAGCAGTTCGCGGCGGCGGCCCGCGATGATGACCCGATTACCTGCGTTGTGAAACGTCTCTGCCAGACCGCGCCCAATGCCAGAGCCGCCGCCGGTGATAAGGATGGTGTTGCCAGTGGTTTGCATGAAGCATCTCCCAACATCATGCTAAGTTGGCCTCGCACCATAGCGGAAGTAGGCACCATTCTGCGCCAGAGTTTCCGCCCGGAAACTATGCCTGCCGTGGCACACTTGTTCCATGGCGATGGGAAACGTCCAGGCAAGCAGCAGCACCTTCGACACGTCGATGGCCGAGCGTAACAACATACCGGAGACGGATCCGGCGCTGGACGCACTGGTGCGCGAAATCATCGGACGGGTGGCCGACAAGTGGACCATGCTGGTGCTGGAGGCCCTGAATGAGCACGGTCGCCTGCGCTTTACG
>CALMRM010000171.1:3098-4416 GCA_937871605.1 uncultured Terriglobus sp.
GCTTATGGAGGCAGTGGGTGGTGTGAGTCAGAAGATGCTCACCAAGACCCTACGTCAGATGGAGTGCGACGGCCTGCTGACACGCACGGTCTTTCCCATTGTGCCACCGCATGTCGAATACCAGTTGACCGTGCTGGGCAGCAGTCTCGGCCAGGCATTTTGCGGCGTATGGATCTGGGCCGAAACACATCGCGCCGAGATAGAACGCGCGCGTGCCGCGTTCGCTCAGCACATTGGCCATGGCCAGCCTTGGCAGACACCAAGGGGTTGCCTACTCTAACGCTGCATGGACGTCGCGTACAAGGTTGCGCAGGTAGGAGCGGCGATTCAGCAGCGCTACCATCTCGTCCTTGGCTGCATCCTTTGCGCCGTTGTCACCCGTATCAACGGCCGCATCCCAGCTGGTCCACTCGGCTTCCAGCTGCTTCTGGCTGGCATGGAGCAGGCCGGTAAAGTTGGCCTTCGCGGCTTCCAGATCCTTGCGCAGCTGCGGGTCGTCGTCACCGCCTGCCTTGGCCATCTTCAGCTCTTCAAGCTGCATGTTCAGCTCAAAGGCTTCTTCCAAGAGGTCGGGCGGCACAATCTGCTTTTTCTGTTCGCCAGCGGCGCGGGCACGCTCCGTTGCTTTTACTGACTGCTCTTCCAGCTCCACGCCTTCGGTTTCCAGCAGGTACTCCGTGCGGCGGATCGGATCGCGCAGGGTGCGATAGGCGTCGTTCAGCAGGGATGACTTCTCCGTCGCCGCGGCCTGCTCTTCGGCTGGTTTTGAGGCAAAGCGGTCAGGGTGAAATTCGCGCGAGAGCCGGTAAAAGCTCTTCTCCAGCGCCGCGGTGTCGAGCTGCAGCTTGGGAGGCAGCCCAAAGACTTCGAAGTAGGTCATGCGTGCTTGGATGCGCTGGATGCCATCGCGTACCGTCAGCTGCAGTGGCAGGCGGGCGCGCTCTTACGCCGGCACACCCGTGCCAGCAGGACCGATACTGCCAGCAGGGCGAAGATGAGCGCAAGCGGGCGGACCGGGCTGCCGTTGAGCGCACGCGCGTTCGGACCGATGACAAACTGCTCCGCGATCAGCAAGGCGAGGCCAACGTAAGCCGCCCACTCAACCCTGCGAAGGGATGCGTCACGCCACCAGAAGGCGGCGACGCTGCTGGCCAGCATGCCCAGCGCGGCCACAAACGCAGCCAGCCGGAGGAACGTGATGACCGTGGGAAACTCGATGAGGGGACGCGTCAGGACAGCCATCGCCACGCTGCAGAGGGTGAGCAGGGCAATCCCGGCCAGCCGTAGAACCCGCGTGAGTTGCGGTTCCCCTGCGGCA
>CALMRM010000171.1:4426-27558 GCA_937871605.1 uncultured Terriglobus sp.
GTCATGGCTACTGTCCTACACTGTCACGCTGAGAACGAGGAGCCGCAGCCGCAGCTTTTGGTGCTGTGCGGGTTGATGAAGTTAAAGCCCTGCCGCATCAGCGTCTCTTCGAAGTCGAGCGTCATGCCGCTCAGATAGAGGAAGGACTTGGGATCGACGAAGATCTGTACCGTGTCGCCATCCTGGTTGTAGACGTACACGCGGTCCCGTTCGCGGGGCTGCGAGTCAAAGCGGATGTTGTAGCTCAGACCGCTGCAGCCGCCGCCGGTGATGCCGACGCGCAGGCCGCCCTGCTCGCCGTTGACCTGCTCCTTGGCCATGGCGGAGCGGATACGCTTGAGGGCTTTCTCCGTCACCTGGATGTTCTGTGCCTTGGCGTTCGCTTCCGGCTGCGACAACGGCGTGGCGATTGGGCTGGAATAGACAGGTGCGGCACCAGCCTGCGGCGCGGGGGCGCTCATCTCGCTGCTGGTGCTTGTTGCAATACCGACTACGGACATGAACAACTCCTGCCCTATACTGCGGGCATGGTCTTCCGGAAAGAGCACTGGATGGTGGATCTCGCGGTTCCGCACTCACGGGAGCCCTGTGTGGACCGGTGCTCGGCTGGTTAATTGGCGCAGCCTTAACATATGTCTGGTCTCGCCAGTACCCAGGAGATGGAACGAGCGACATCAGCGCGCTCTACTATGCATTTGTTACGACAGTTGCTGGCACGCTCACTATAGGAATAACCGTCTTCCTGTGGCGTAAAAGCAGCCACAGGAAGACTATGCAAGCAAGCTAGGCGGACGCGCCAGCCAGCGCGGGTTCTGCCTCAGCCACGTTATTCTTTTTCTTCCAGTCGCCGATAGCAGCGCGAATAGCGTCCTCTGCCAGGACCGAGCAGTGAATTTTCACCGGCGGCAAGGCCAGTTCCTTCACGATCTCGGTGTTGGAGATGCTGAGCGCCTCGGCAACAGTCTTGCCCTTGACCCATTCGGTGGCGAGCGAAGACGACGCAATGGCAGAGCCGCAGCCAAAGGTCTTGAACTTTGCGTCCTCAATCACTTGGGTCTCCGGGTTCACCTTGATCTGAAGGCGCATGACGTCGCCGCATTCCGGCGCGCCTACCAGGCCGGTGCCCACTTCTGCGCTGCTCTTGTCGAGCGTGCCCACGTTGCGGGGATTTTCGTAGTGATCAACAACCTTGTCGCTGTATGCCATGTTCCTGTCTCCTGTGCGCTCTTGTATAGATGCTACTCCGCACCACTGCGAACTAAGCGGTTCATTCCGGTGGCGCTTCCATGCCCAATTCTGCCGCCCATGCATTGATCTGCTGCTTCAAGACCGGGAGGTTCAGTGTGGCGGCTGCGTGCACAATCTCCGTGTCCACTTCATCGTAATCGTGAACAATCGTATTCCTCATACCTGCAATCTGCCGTATGTTGCTGACCTGAAGCATGATCTCTGGAGAAACCTGCTCCAACCGCTTCAGCACCTCGACAATGAGGATGAACTGCATCTCTACCGCGCGAAGATGGAGTTCGTCCTGCTCGAGTTCCCCAAGAGATCGGCCACCCAGGAATTGCTCCAATTGCTCAATGAAGCGCCGCATGTCCTGAAGCAGCTTACGGACATCATGCGGCATAAACCTCCACTTGATCCTGCTCGATAGCTCGCCGAAGATAGTCATTCCTGATCTTCTTCGCGCTAAGCATGTCTACCTCCCGGTTGAACAATGAGACCAGTGCGTCCTGAAAAGCAAACGCATTGTTCGCGTAGTTGGCGATCTTCTCACTTTTGAAGATCACCCGTACATCCACATCGCTGGTTTCGGGGTTGAAGTCGCTTCGCACAGCGGAGCCGAAGACCGATAGCCGCTGCACGTGGTGTGTGCGGCAAAGTGCCTCGATTTCCGGCAAACGGTCTGTGATGAACTGCTGCATCTCTCTAGACCTTCCGCAGCTTGTTTCTTCGCCTTATGACCCAGATCACTAGCCAGATGAATACGAAAGGAACCAGCAATCCAAGGAGGAGAACGACGTTGATGCCGTCATCCTCGCTTCCGTCGGACTGCTGCTCCTGCTCAAACATGTGACTTAGTGGGCGGTCCACTCGATCTTAGTCAGGTCGATACCTTCCTTCACCATCTCGTAGAGCGGGCTCAGTTCGCGCAGCTTCAGCACGGTGTCGATGAGCTTATCGGCGACGTAATCGACTTCCTCCTTGGTGTTAAAGCGGCCCAGACCGAAGCGGATGGAACTGTGGGCCACATCGTCGCCCAGGCCCAGCGCCTTCAGCACGTAGCTGGGTTCCAGTGTGGCGGAGGTGCAGGCCGAACCGGAGGATACGGCGATGTCGTTGATGCCCATCAAGAGGCTTTCGCCCTCAACGTAGACAAAGCTCATGTTCAGGTTGCCGGGCAGGTGGTGTTCCATGTTGCCGTTGACGTGAACGTAGTCCAATGCGTTCTCGAATTTGGCCTTCATGTAGTCACGCAGGCCGCTCAGGCGAGATGTTTCGCTCGCCATCTCCTTGCGCGCAATCTCGCAGGCTTCTCCCAGGCCAACAATGCCGGGGACATTCAGCGTGCCGGAACGCATACCGCGCTCGTGGCCGCCGCCGTCGATCTGCGCATTCAACTGCACACGTGGATTGCGGCGACGAACGTACAGGGCACCCACGCCCTTGGGGCCGTAGATCTTGTGGCCCGAAAGCGAGAGCAGGTCGATGTTGTCCTTCTGCACGTCGACCGGGATCTTGCCGGCGGCCTGCACGGCGTCCGTGTGGAAGAGCACACCCTTCGCCTTGCATAGCTTGCCAATCTCAGCCATGGGGTTCACGGTGCCGATCTCATTGTTGGCGTACATGATCGTCACCAGGATGGTCTCCGGTGTAATGGCAGCCTCAATGTCGGTGACCGACACCAGGCCGTCTGCCTGCACCGGCAGGTAGGTGACGCGGTAACCGTTCTTTTCCAGCCGCTTGCAGGTGTCCAGCACGGCCTTGTGCTCAGTCACCTGGGTGATGATGTGGTTGCCCTTTTCGCGGTACATCTCCGCAACACCCTTGATGGCGAGGTTGTTGCCCTCGGTCGCACCGCTAGTGAAGATGATCTCCTTCGGTGTCGCGTTGATGAGCTTGGCGATCTGCTCGCGCGCCTTCTCGACGCCCTGCTCCGCCTCCCAGCCAAAGGCATGGTTGCGGCTGGCGGCGTTACCGTAGATCTTCGTCATGTACGGCAGCATTGCTTCCAGCACGCGGGGGTCCAGCGCGGTGGTGGCGTGGTTATCCATATAGATGGGCAGCTGTACGCCTGTGTGGACGGGCGTGGTCTCCAGCAGTTCGATTTCTGCGGCGAGGCTCATAGTTCCTGTTCTCCGTGGTGCGTAAGCGAAAGGTGCAGCATAGGTCTAATTTCGTGGTGCAACGATACAGCTAGAGTGCAATGGACACCAATCCACCGGCAACCGGAACGGCATGCGGGTCAATCGGTTCGACCAGGTCGGCAATGACAATGCCACTGAGCAGGTCCTTGATGCTGTCGTTGACCTTACGCAGTGGTTCTTTGATGGTGCAGTGGCCCGCCAAGTCGCAGGTGCCATGAATGGTGATGCAGCTGGTAATGAATAGCGGTCCGTCGATAGCACGAATGACGTCGAAGGCGTTGATGTCAGCGGCTGACCGTGACAGCGCGTACCCGCCGTTGGTGCCCGCGTGGGAGGCCAATATGCCGTGCCTGGTCAGCGTTTGCAGAATTTTGGCCAGCAGGTGCGGCGGTATATGGTACGCATCTGCGATGTCCTTGGCCGACTGTGCACTGGCTGCACCGGTTTTGCCGGTGGCAGCAGCCTGCTCGGCCAGGTACTTCAGGGCCATCAGTCCATAATCCGCTTTTTTGGTGAGCCGCAGCATGGGTTCGATGAAAAGAACGTCCGTCTTCTCAGTACTTTAAGTTTAGGCTTGCGGCAGGCGGGTTGCAATGGCCAAACGGTATTCTTTAAGAATCTTTGTTATACAGGTGCTGGCCAGGCCAAGGATGTTGCAGGCTGGCAGCATGCCTCAGAGGGACTGGAGTGGCTCCCGTGCAATGCGATGCAGAACGACCCAGGCGTACTGCGCAGCCGAAAGCGGCGCAAGCCATGCAATCAGCACCAGCATGACGTGCCGCAAGGCCGCCAGCGAAGCTGTGTCGCGTATGGCCGTGATGAGTACCAGCAACATGGTAAAGATCTGCAGCAGGGTGTTCACTTTGCCCATAATGCTGGGCTGGAAATTACGCATGGTGCCTGTTACGAACAGCAGAGTGCTAATGAGGAGGATGCCGAGGTCGCGCGCAAACACCAGGAGCGTCACGTAGAGCGGCACCAGGCCAACTGAGGTCGTCACCAGGAAAAGAGCCGAGAGCATCAGTTTGTCAGCAATGGGATCGAGATACTGGCCCAACCGGGTGCTCTGGTTCAGGCGGCGCGCCAGCCTGCCGTCCACTGCGTCGGTGGCACCGGCTACCACAAAGATCAGCAGCGCCACTTCCTCATGCCGCCGAAGAATGGCCGCTACCAGCAGGGGAATGGAGAGTAGCCGCAGCAGCGTCAGCAGGTTGGGCAGCGCGCGAAATTGTCGCAACAGCGTCATGGGCGTACAAAGGCGTCGGGAGCGACTGCCTTTAGTGTAGTCATATCTGACGTGCCGGGCGGCAGCCCAAACGTACGCTGTGCGCGTGTGTTTTAGCAGCGCACGGCCGGTTGCCCTTCCGCGAAGTGCGACGTACACTGAGAGTAATGCTGCATCTCCCAGGTGCAAAGGCGCAGGCGCGTAGCTCAGTTGGTTAGAGCGCTACCTTGACACGGTAGAGGTCTCCGGTTCGAATCCGGACGTGCCTACCATTCCTTTCAAGTAATTACGTTTCTTAGTGGCCCCACAAGATTGTCCCTGCGGGGCCACTAGGGTCCATTTACGCTGCTCTGCCGTCGAGCCGCGAAATGTCTTGCTCAAGCAGCAAAGCGATCGCGCACTGCGCTGCTCGCTTGTCCTCTGTGACAGCTTGAGCGTACGTCCCGAGCGTCATGATGGGCGACGAATGCCCCATCAGCTCTTGCGAGACCTTAATACTTGCTCCTGAACTCATCAGGAGTGTGGCAGTGGTACGCCGGAAGGTGTGCCAGCCAACCTGTTTCGAGATGCCTGCTGCCTTGACTGCAGGTAGCACGTGACGCTTCAGAACCGCGTCTGGCCAAAGCGGCTTACGACCTAACGCGTTGTAGCTCGCGAACACCCAATCACTTTCTTTCGCAAAAGGGGTGAGGCTTCGCCAGTGCTGCAACGCCGCTTTGAGTTCTGCCGTCATCGGAAGCGGACGCCTGGAAGAAGACGTCTTTGGTTGCCCTTCCACCTGGTCAACTACACTCCGGACAATCTGAATCGAGTTCCGGGTGAAATCCAAGTCCTGCCACTTCAGACCAAACAGCTCGCCTCGCCTCATGCCCGTTAATATCGCAAGAAGCACGATTGTGCGAGCTGGCTCGATGAGGTGTTTGAGTATTGCTGCCATCTCGTGAGTGGTAAGCACCTCAGGGTCCTTAGCGCGCTTTCCACTTTGGCGTACCAATTGAATGGGGTTGGTCTGAAGTCAGCCCTGCCGCATGCCGTGTCGAAACACCGTGCTGAAGACATTACGCGTTTTTGCCTTAGTTCCAGGTGCAAACGGAAGGGTTTCAAGCCATCGCTCAACCATGACCGGCTTGATGTCCGCCGGGTAAGCATCCGCCCACCGAGGCAAGATGATCTTCTGCAAGTGATGCAGATACACTTTGCAGGTAAGCTCCGTGCGAGCATCCTTTCTCGTCAGTTCCTCGGCGCAGAAGTGCTCAGCGAGTTGCCGAAATGATGAGATGACACTCGGGCTGGCAGTGGTGTCATTGATCTTTAGTCTTAGCGCGTCCACTTTCTGCAGAGCAGCCTTCCGGGTTGGTAGCTCCTCCTTCGTGCCAATGATCCTCTTGCGCTTGGTTCTCGCGCCGGTGCTATTGGACTCTCTCCAACGAAAGACCCATACCGATGGTCCTGTTTTCCTCTTCTCAATTGTCAAAGAGCCGTTCTGATACCGCTCACGCGGCTTTCTTACGTCCATGTTGCCTTCCTTTCGGTTAGGCGACACAGACGGCTTCTCCATTGTATGTGCCGATTTGTAACCAGCGATTCAACTCCGTGAGGCGGAAGGCCACCCGCCGCCCCAGCTTGAGGTGAGGTGCTTCGCCGCGCCTTGCAGACCGCAACAAGGTCGTTGTGCTGACGTTGAGGAGCAGGGCTGCCTCCTTAGCTGAGATGAGCCGTTCAAATTGTGCGTCGTCGCCTTTGGTGGGCACAGGCTGCTGTGCAGCCTGCTGCGTGGTGTTGATCTCTGAGAGGTTACTTGCTTTGTTTGGCATGTGAGTTGTGTTGGGCGTAGCCCGCTTGAACTTGTGCAGCCGCTCAACGAGCGCTGTGACAGAAGCCTGTGCGCAATTTCGTCAACAGCGCCCATTAAGCGAGTAGTAACTGCCTGCTAATGCAACTTGTGCGGCGGTCTTTTAAGAACGTCTAATCACCTGCACGCCTGAGCGGATCGTTTAAAGGTCATCTGCGACGGTGACTTCCGTAGGAAGTTAGGCATTGGGGTGAGCTTCTCAGGCATCCCGAGAGGCAGATAGATTGTTCCCGACTTGTGCAGAGAAACCTGCCGCGACAACGCAGCTGCCATCTGCCCTGAGGTCTAGGCCTGGACCCAGGGTGCCAACAGAGCCTCGCACGTCAACCCCTGGATGGCGGAAGTACATATGCCACCCGCGGCCAGTTTTAACGATGTATGCCGGGCAGACCGATTCGAAGACAGCCTCAAGGTCCGCGAGAGTCTGCTCTCCGCTTGCGTCGGGCTTGTTGTCGATATTCAGCACAACAACGTTAGAAGAACTGCCCATTGTGATGCCGACATTCGAGTCCTGCCAGTTTGCACGACTCCACCAGCCCGTAATGACACAAGCATCTATAGTTGCGGCGTTTTGCCACCCCTTTATGCGGGAATGCTTACCCGAACTGGAGCAGTCCCCGCCTCGACTGCAAGAGCACTCTCCACCATGCGTACTGTGCATCGGAAAGACACGCCAGCCATGCTTTGCATGTTCGAGAGCGAGTTGTAGTTTCGATTTCGCAGCAAGGTCTGAAGATAACAGCTGGTCGCTGTAAGCCCGCTGCAATGAAAGATCTTGGATCTTTCCCGACCCGGTGAAGGGTCGCTGTGCGCTATTGTGGCTCTCTTCCGAGAGCTTGCTTCTCATGTTGTTTGGTGTTTGCGAAGAGGATGTATCCTGCCACTCACACTACCTAATTTAGGGTGGAGTCAAGTCCACGCCCAACGCTCGGTAAGCGGGCCGCGATGGCAACGCTATCTATCTTGTGTTTCTCTCTATCGTTTAACCGACGTTGTACGCCTGTTGGCAGACTGCGGTGCAAGGCGGCCTGTCAGGGCGGGCGCACAGATACTTCTCTGAACATCTCCGCACAGTATGCAGGCCGATCTCCGCCAGCATCTGCTGTATCAAAACTCTAGCCTCCACGACGCTGGACGAACGCGAACTATACCGGCAGTATGGAAGCACTCTAAAAACGATGGGTCTGTACTGTGGCCCGCTCTGTTGGAAAGGGCATATGTCTGCGACCCCGTTAGTGCATGCATCGGTGAATACCCTCATCTCAGGCTTGAACAGCAGCGAGCCGATGGAGCAGACGTTAAGCACGGCACGGGTTGGCTTGCTTGATCTATCTGCTCGTAACCGGTTGCTTAACACGTCACGTTCCTCCAAGAACAAGCGGTTGATCGAGGTTGTAGACGAACGCTCGACAGAAATCCTGCGACTGCTGGTGCACGAGGAGCGAGCTTTTACCTTCATAGCAGGACGCGCAGCAAGCCCCACAAACGCAGACGCTGATGAAGACACCGATGAGATTGCAGAGTTGGCGCAGCCCGACGAGTCAGAGATGAACGATCGTGGCGTCCTCCTGCGGCATGCGGACACGCGCCTGCAAACACGTCTGACCTCCAAGGGGTTACAGCGCCGTTTGCTCTACATCTATACCGACGCTGTAACACTTGAGCAGGAGCAAGGTGCGAACATTCTCTTCCTTACTCTCGGCATGCTGAAGTGGGTTGACCCAAGGAATGCGGAGAACGTCCGCTTTGCGCCCCTTGTGCTTGTGCCTGTCGCACTGGAGCGCAGTACGGCGGCTGACAGGTTTAAGCTGCGCTGGCGTGGCGAAAAATATCGCCGCCAACCTCTCCTTGCAGGCTTTCCTCGACAAAGAGCACAAGCTGAAAATGCCCGACTTTGAGAACGAAGATTACGATCATGCGGTGTATTGCAGCCGGTGGGCTGACACCATTGCGCTGAAGCCAGGTTGGCATGTGCTGCCGGACGACATCGTTCTTGGCTTCTTCTCCTTCACCAAGTTCCTGATGTACCGAGACCTAGACCCGGAGTGCTGGCCTGCCGAAAGCACGCTTACGTCACAGCCCATTATCCGCTCGCTCTTGCAGGAAGGCTTCCCGGAGCAGCCGTCAACTATTCCGGATGGCAGCTTCGTCGATCCATACATCACCCCTGCAAACATGCTGCATGTTGCCGACTGCGACAGCTCTCAAATGGCTGCCGTCCAAGACGCACGTCAAGGTCGCAACCTTGTCATCCAAAGACCGCCTGGTACTGGTAAATCACAAACCATCGCGAACATCATCGCCGCGGCGGTGGCTGACGGCAAAACTGTGCTGTTCGTAGCGGAGAAGATGGTGGCGCTCAGTGTCAGAGGCGGCATGGCCGAAAGCACCGCCTTTGTTCGATGGATCTTAGCATGACAGCCGGGACAGAGCCATAGCATGAGGCTCATTATGGACTTGCCCGGCACGCGTTCATAGACCTCTCATCGCGACCCGAGACATTGCAAAGCATGCATCACCTGCTGCCAACTGGCCTTCAATGCCCTTCTCCGGCGACATATCTATATAAGGTCTGGCGGCTGATGCTGAGTTCTTCCGCCAGCTTCGTCTTCGATTCCCCCAACTCGACCCGCCGGCATAGTTCTTTCGCCTGTAGCGGATTGAGCAAATGCTTGCGGCCGACGTAAGCCCCTTCCCGCTGCTTCGCAAGAACGATTCACTCCCGCTGCCGCTCACGAATCAAATTCCGCTCGAACCGGGCAAGCTCGCCCATGACGCTCAACACCAGATGAGACATGGGCGAATCCTCGAATGAAGTTGTTTGTCTTCAACGAAGCATAAATCTCAATTCTGGCACCATGCCAATATGAGGCAGCCAAGGCCCGATAGGGACTCAGCCGAGTACAGCGGGTTTCAGAGCTTCTTCGCACCACTGTCGAAAGCTGGTCGGAGTCGTATTTTCGGACGTGCGTGTTTCGGCGTTATCTAAGCCTTCGTCTTTGGCAATTAGCATGTCGACGATTCCTTGCGCAAAGATTTCGTTGGCTCCATATTGGATCAGCTGAGCCTTGTAGGCCTCGGCAGGCACCTGCTGGAAGCGAACGGGTTTTCCAAGCACCTCCGACATGATGGCCGCCATTTGGTTAAAGGAGATGTCTTCTGGCCCAAGAACAGCACTGCCGCCTTGATCCGTCCAGCTCCGATCCAGGAGGAATCTAGCGCCCATTGCACCGATATCTCTTGTTGCGACGTGAGGTGTTTTGAGGTCTGGATGACTGGAAGAAAAGAACATTCCTGGTTCTTAATGCTTCCCACGTTGCCGAGCATGTTCTCCATAAGGGCAGGACACCATAAAGCGCGGTAAGCGACCCCACTCTTCTCAATCTCCGCGTCCTTCGCCAGAGAAGCTGTGATCGGGCCAGCCTTCCTGGAGAGTTCCGTGCCACGACCTAGCACCGACACATCCACAACCCGCTTCACGCCCTGGCTCTTAATCGCCTTGAGTGCAGGGAGGGTGAAGCGCAGGTAGTACGCTGCGTCGTTATTATCAGTAAACGAGGGAGGCACAACCAGAAAGACGCTTTCCGCGCCCCTCATGGCTTGTTCCATAACAACTTCATCGTCGAGAGAACCGGGCACTACCTCCACCTGATCCCGAACCTCGGGTGAAAGTTTAGCCGGATCCCGTACGACGACTCGTACCGGCTCCTTTGCGGCTAAAAGATGAGGAATTAACTGCGATCCAATCTTTCCAGTGGGCGTCGTTACTACGATCATGAGCACTCCTGAGACTTTGTGTTTGCCTTGAAAGATGTCTAGAAGCGAGTGAGCCACTCGCTTCAGATATTGCTTACACTTCGTTGAGGAAGCTCAACGCCTGTTCTTGGGTCAGCGGTCCAGAAAGGTGAAGGCGTCCTGAACACTTTGCCACAAACCTGTACCTGTCTCCCATGGCATCGCGTGGTACCCAACTGAGCGGAATCCCCGGATGACGTCAACTCCTTT
Organism: uncultured Terriglobus sp.; assembly: GCA_937871605.1. Lineage (GTDB taxonomy): Bacteria > Acidobacteriota > Terriglobia > Terriglobales > Acidobacteriaceae > Terriglobus. The sequence continues at coordinate 14,880 of CALMRM010000171.1, forward strand.
AATCTTCCTAAGGCTTTGCTCCATCTTGTCAATCTGGTTTCCTGGAACGAGCTGGTCCAGTTCACTCGCCGCTACCAATAGAAGCGAGGGGATACACCGCACCTGCGCGCGTGTTGCAAGCATCTCTGAATCGAATCGCGTTGGACTGAGAAGCGCCCAAGCTTCTTCGTTGTCTCCGAATACATTGCCGATCATTGTGCGATATGCTGCGCCGAGATGTTGATGTTCGGCGTCCTGTTCATCGACAAGGGCGGGCAGGTCGTAGAGACCGTTAAGGCTTACGATTGCGGCAGGGCATGGTGGTGTGTAGGCGTCAGACAGTCCATAGAAGGAGGGTGGCTGCAAAATAGCCTGAAGTGCGATGCAGGACCCACAGCTATGACAACTGAGGATATAGGAGTGGCTTTCAAGGCCTATCGATTGCAGAAACACCAAACTCCGCATGGTATCCGCCACTTGCTGCGGATGTTCACCTTCGCGGGCGGGATCGGCGTGGCAGTCAAGTTCCGGATCGTAAGGATCGTCCGGATGATTCGGAAATTTCGCCAAGGTGTAATTGATGGAGCAAATTGCCACGAGCGGCGATTGTGTGGGCTCTCGAAAAGCTAGGGCTACCTGTGGTTCGATGGAACTAGCGGAAAGGTGCGGGTCTCGCCATGCCCCCCCCATGTATGTGAACCTGATATCCGGGTCCACGCTGTTCGGCGGCTGGTGGTGGCAAACTACTTGCGGACATCCCAATCAGCTTCAGGTTATTCTGCGTCACCGGAAGGTACAGGTTGAGGGTCTGAAGGCGATTGCCTCCGTCAACATAAGCAATCCCGCGGGTGGCAATTACGGAGACGGGCTCCAGCAGTAGCGGGTTCGTCACCTGCATCCGTTGCCAGCGAACAGGTTTTTGCCGTGAATCATCCATGCTTATTCTCCTGAGGGCGCGCATCGAGGGGATTGTGGCAGCGCCTCATGGTTGAGTGAGGGCTGCCATCCCACGGCCTTTCTAGATGCTCGGCAATGAAGCAGGCAGAACGTGAGCATTTCCGGTGAAAGGAGAGAAATCCAGGTAGGCGACATGAAAATAGCGCTCAGCGAACAGCCACTTCCCATCTACCTTTTCCATACGGTCTGACACTACGCAGTAGTTGTGGTAGAACTTCTCTCCGCCTTTCGCGACCTCTTCAATCAGCCACTGTGCGGTTGCCTCGTTTCCGTGTACGGTCATGACGCCGGAGTTTACGAACTGCACGAAAAATTCTTTGTTGGAACGCAACCCGGAAAGAAAGCTGACGATCTCGTCTATTCCCCGGGCGACCTTATGCATCGGTTCGCCGATGGTGAAAATACCATCTTTCTTCCAAATATCCGTGAGTTCGTGCATGTTGTTCCTCGTAGCTGCATCGGCAAAGGCTGCAGCCAGGTTGCGAATCGCGGCTTCATCTTCCAATGTTTGTACTCGTTCTTCCAGGGTCGGCATAGGTATTCTCCAGTCGTCTTCGTTAGGGAATGTGACAGCTCCGGAAGCACTCTTCCAAACCGCACCCTCTGCGGAGATTGCTCGAAGCCCTCTTCCCCACTACCATCGTTTAGATGAGCAATCCCTCAGTTTCAAAGCTCGCATTTACGAACCCCACCTACGAACTCAGGAAAAGCCCGGTACAGGCTCGTTCCACGGCGACCGTAGCGGCAATCACCGAGGCGACTATTCAGGTTTTGTTGGTGGCCGGCCTGGATCGCCTGACGACCAACCGTGTGGCCGAACGGGCAGGGGTTTCGATCGGAACCTTATACCAGTACTATCCCAACAAGCAGGCACTGTTGTCGGCTCTGCTGGAGGACTGTCTGTGCAAGTCTTCCGAGGCTATGGAGCAGGCCTGCAGCAAAGCCCGGGGCAAGCCCCTCTCGGACATGATCCGCGACGTAGTTCTGTGCTTTGTGGATGCCAAGATGGCACGAACTGATATTTCGGTGGCGCTGTACCAGATCTCAACCAACATCGGAGGGCCGGAGATCGTGAAGCGCATGGTCCTGCGATGCGAGAAGGCGCTCGGCACCATGATCGAATCGGCTTCGGGCACGGCGCAGCCGTACGACCCGTTCGCCATTAAATTGATGTTTTCCGCTATGTCCGGAGCGACAAGAACCGTGCTGGAAGCTGGTGCATCTCCTGCGCTGGTCAGCAAGCTAAAAGACAATTTAGTGCTTTTATGCCAGGTATATATGGAAGCGGCCACTAGTTACAACTCGCCACTTCCCTTCTCGCGGACCACAAACCGCCACACAATAACCGGAGCTGAAGCACAGATGAAGGCGACGTCATGAGCTTAGACGTTAGTAAAGGCTGTCATCCTGAAGATGTGGTACAGCATCAACCATCCTCAAAGGATCGACATCGATGAAATTCCTTTCACTCAACAACTCAGCCCCAAGCAGCAAAGGCATCAAGCAGGCTGTGAGTAGGAAGTGGCCGAGGAAGTTCGTACCGAACTGGAGCTCAAATCCATCGCGGGTGACCTGGCTTCGGAGGTGCCGCGAGACCTGCATTGTTAATCAGCAAGGATATTGGCTGAGCACGCTGGATGAGGCGCGCTGCAAAGTCTTTCACAGAGGCCAAATCCGCTAAATCGAGATGTTCGTATCGCACCGAACGCCCGAGCTTCGTCGTAGCAGTTTGGCCCTTCTCTACGTTCCGCGCCGCCACGACAACCTCAGCACCCTTGTTCGCAAGTACAGTTGCCGCTTCGAAACCGAGTCCTCCACTCGCCCCGGTAATGACTGCCAACCTCTCATTTGCGGAGGAATGTCTTTCGTTGTCCAGTTCATAGCAACCCTCACACCTGAACGAATCGTCGCTCAGCTTAGAGTGTATAGAATAAACCGAACGTTCGATCTACTTTATGCACGAACAGACTCCCAGACTCGCCTCCCAATCTCTTCCAGCAAACCTTTCTCCAGTTCCGCCGGTTCGCTTGCCAGCTGCGCCAGAAGTCCCACGGTCATCTGTTCCAACACCCTTGGAGGCCAGTCCTGCAGCACGCCTCCCTGGGACCCGCCTGAGAAGCGCTGCTGAAATGCTGCAATCTTGTCATCAAGCGGCGTCCTACCTGTTTCGCATGGAAAACCGGCACTCTTGTACTGCTCTAGAAAATGCATCTCCCGTCCATGCTCTCGGTAGAACCAGTAGAAATTGCTCCAGCTTTGAAGAAATGAATCGCGCGGACTCATCTCAGGTGAGAAACCATCCAGCAGGCGCGCCAGCTCCAAGGTACGGGTTCGCTCATACAACGCCCGGATGATCTCTTCTTTGCTTTTGAAGTAGTGGTAGATCACACCGGTACTCGCGCCGGAACGCTCAGCAATGAGCGACATCGGTGCATCATGGAAGCCCCGCTCCGCCACTACATCAAGCATTGTGTTGAGGATTGCATCCCGCTTGCTGGGCTTCACCTTGGTCTTCGCGTGTGTCATCTCTTAACTATGCTTCTTTTGCTTGGACTAAACCAGAATCGCTAGCTGAGACTCAGAGCTCTAGCCAAATCCGTGGTACTCGACACTCAGCTTCAGCGACTCTGGGATGAGAGTGCGCCCGGCCTTCGGGTATGGCGTAGTCAAGACCTTTCTTGGCTGTGATCGGTTCGCGGTTCCTGCCGTGCTTGCGGGATTTCGATGAGGCTCTGTCGAGTAAGGATGAATGGGCAGATTGCGGGATCTACGAACTTCCGAGATTCACGTCTGTCACTCACTGTCCAGAAGAAGAGCTGATGTTACTCAAGGCTGTTAGTTCCGCAGAAAAGATGACCTCACCGCTTCCATTCGCGGAATTGCAATGCCCAGCCGTTTAGCCTCCGTCCAGGTGTCGAAGCAAATCGCACGGGGCTCGTGGGCTTCCGTATTGGAGTGCACTTGAAAAGCCCGGCGTGCCGGTGGATAGAAGCTGGTCGCCCAGGCGAGGGCTCCGGCTACCAGCCAGGAGGGAGCGCGGAGTGGGAAGACACTGCTCCTGTGCTGCCGCAGATCGATGCCCCGCGCCGCGACGACCGATAGTAGTTCGCGGGTAGTCAATAGCGCCTCCCGCAGGTTGCTAGCGGATCCTGCCAACTTCGACAATGACCCTACCCGTAAGCCCTGAGAGTGCAGGCCCGCATCCGTCACGAAATGAAGCCAAACCCAGCCGCGAAAGTCCGGTTGTTCCCGGAGAGTAAAGCCGGCCTCGGAAAATAACCTGCGAACGGCTTGCTCCCGTCGACTCGGCGGCCGACCCAATGTGCCGAAGACAAGAGATGAAAGCAGTTGCCCGCAGAGTGCCCCGTTTCCGTCGAAGCTTCCACCCGCCCCGGGAATCCCCATGCAACTCGGTCTTCTGGAAGACTTCCGATTGCAGTCAAGGGCTCGGACCAGATGCTGCCGAAGACGAGCACCGTGGCACCGCCGATACGCGGCGCCAAGAAGGCAGCTGCTTCTGTAAGCCGGTAGTGTGGAACGCTGAACACGATCAGGTCGTACTCGTGATCGGGTTCAGAACTTCGGCATACTGCACCGGCCAGGTCTCAACGATGCGCCGCCCCCATACTCTTCGCCGCACATAGAGGATATCCAGGTCTACCGTCTCTCCGTAGAAGGCAGCGCGACCGGGACGAACATAGAACGTTATCTGGTGTCCGGCTTGCTCCAACGCCCAGCCGTAGATCGTTGCGATGACGCCGCGACCAAACATCAAGATCTTCATCGCTATTCCTCGTCGGAGCTTCCATCCAGTTCTGTTCCAGGCGCTTATTCCATGATTGTGGCACGAATAAGTCACGCTAGATCGTTTTTGCGTGCTGCAGCTGATGAGGCCTTTGCTGTCAGCAGTGCTCCGGAAGAGACGCAAACTCGCCGATGCTCTCATTGAGGACAACGACAACTGGCTTTTCGTCAGTAATCTGTTGCTGTCACAAACGAAGGTTTGTGACAGCATCGCAGCTCAACTTTGACAAGAATGGCCTTATCAACGGTCGCCACTCAGGACCGTGTCCACGCGGCTTGGGCCAGCTGAACTGAGCGATATAGTCCAAGTCGTCATCGCGGAGAACCACGCGTGATGGATGGTGCCTTTCCGCGCTTCTTTCGACAAAAAGAGAGCCGGACGGTATCCGCGGTCATCAGAGATCGTGACGACAAGCCGTCTGAGCGATCGCTAAGCTCCTCTTTGACATCGTGGTCCAAGCCAACGCTCTTTCGCCGTCTGCTTGTTTACTGAGCAAGCATTCTGCTTAAAGAGAAAGTGACGAAGGCGTGACGATTGACTGACATTTACTATTCCTTCGATCCCTAGAGTCTGAAGTGCGTAGACGGAAGCCGTCCTCGCGACTAGCTCTCGGAGGGCACAATGTCGAATCTTCTTACCCAATCCGTTCTAAGGGCCTGCAAAGGCCTTCACCGCCACACCGCCGCAGCCCTGCTGTGCACAGCCGTATTTGCATCCGCAGCGAGTGCACAGTCATACGCGGTCAACAACATTCTTTCCGACGGGTCCGTGCCAGCGACGGCGACCGACCCAAACTTTATCAATCCCTGGGGCGTTTCCAGCAGCGCCAACTTCTGGATCAGCGCGCAGGGCAGCGGTTTCAACTACGTGTTCCCACCAGCGGGCCCTCTCGCATTCAAGGTCATTGTCCCACTGGGCGCACAGCCGTCGCAGGCCGGCCTGCCTGCCGGTTCCGTGACCACCGCCAGTTCGACGGGGTTCCTCTTACCCAATGGGGCAGCACCGAGCTTCTTTTTCTCCACCTTGGACGGCACCATCTCGGGATGGAACGCTAAACTTGGAACGAACAACGCCGTCTCTCAGATCGTTATCAACAATAGTGATAGCGGTGCCAGCTACCCCGGTCTGGCACTCCTGAACACAGCAACTGGCAGTTTCCTTCTTGCCCCGAACTTCACGGGCGGCACCGTTGAGGTGTACGACTCGAACTACAAGGCCGCCAAGCTGGCCGGCAGCTTTACTGACCCGAGCCTGCCTTCCGGTTACTCGCCCTTCGGCATTCACATTCTTGGATCGCAGATCTTCGTGACCTATGCCCAGAAGCCGGCCCAGGCACCGTTCAAGGCCAATATCGGTGCCGGACTTGGAGTTGTCGATAGCTACGACCTTGCTGGCAACTTCAAGGCCCGCGTGGCGACCGGAGGCAATCTGAATGCACCCTGGGGAATCGCGGTAGCACCCGCGAACTTTGGCATTTTCAGCAACGACCTGCTCATCGGTAATCAGGGTGATGGCAAGATCAACGTCTACGACCCGGCTTCCTTTGCCTACCAGGGCCAGCTTTTCGACGCGACTGGCAAGTCGCTGACCTATGCCAACCTGTGGGAACTGCTGCCAGGCGGCACACCCGTGTCGAATGGAACGGCTGCCAGTGGTGGAGACAAGAACACCGTCTTCTTCACCGCAGGCCTGGACAGTGAAAAGCATGGCTTGCTTGGTGGCATCACCAGCGCCGGGGCAAGCGGGTCAGCCACCTTCGGCTTTACCACGGGCGCCGGTGCCGTCTCAGTGACAAACGGCACCAGCGCAAATATCCCGCTGAGCGTCGCTTCCGTGAATGGGTTCACCGGCAGCGTGTCACTCTCCTGCAGCGGTTTGCCGCTGGGTGCAACGTGCAGCTTCGCACCCGCGCAACTGAGCGTCTCTTCCACTGTTCCGACGCTTGGCAGCGTAACGATTACCACAACGTCAGCACACGCAAGGCTGCTCAAGCCGAGCAGCCTTCCTGGCGGCCATACCGCTCCGCTGCTGGCGTTTGGCTTGCCCATCTTCTCGCTGGCCCTGCTCAGTACGCGCCGCCGCTTTCCATCTTCCACAACTTGCCTGATGGGACTAGGTGGCTTCGTCCTTATCGGAGCTGTCCTGACAGGCTGCGGTGATTCCGGCAGCAGCCAGACCCCTACACCGGTTGGCACGTCCAACGTGGTCGTTACCGCAACGTCAGGCGCGCTAACGCAGCAAGCTACCGTGGCACTGACGGTGCAGTAAGTGGTACTCTCCGCAAAGGGCCGGCCTTCATGGCCGGCACCTTTTTCAGGCGTAGTGAGGACAATCAAGGCACCTTACCTTCGCAGGAGCCAATCCGCATGACGTCTGGTCACATTCTTGTTGTGGAAGACGATCCACGGATGCAGAAGGTGCTCACGCGCATCTTTGCCGCAGACGGCTTCGAGGTACGCACGGCGTGCGACGGAGCGCAAGCGCTTAAGATGTTTCGCGAGTCTGAACCGACAGCGATGCTGCTGGACCTGGTGCTCCCGGAGATTTCTGGACGAGCGGTCTGCAGAGAGGTGAAAGCAGCCTCGCCGGAGACGCCTGTCATTATCCTCAGTTCCATCTCTGACGTGGTCGACAAGGTCTTGCTGTTGGAGATCGGCGCCGATGATTACGTGACCAAACCGTTTAGCCCGCGGGAACTGCTCGCACGTGTCCAGGCAGCGATCCGGCGGCGGGCTCGGTACAGCAAGCCCGAGCCGGCAGGTATATTCCGTTTCGGCAATTGCGTTATCGACATCGCACGCATGCGCGTAACCAAGGCCCAAAACGAAATTGTACTAACCGCCCTGGAGTTCAAGCTTCTTAAGTTCTTCTGCGAAAACTCGGAAATCGTGTTGAGCCGCGATACGCTGCTGAATAAGGTCTGGGGGTATGCGGCTTACCCAACAACGCGAACGGTTGACAACCAAATCCTGAAGCTTCGGCAACGGATTGAAGAGGATCCGACACAGCCGGAGCATCTGCTGACGATCTATGGCGCTGGCTACAAATTCATCCCGTAAACCTGCGGCTTCTGCCCATAGTTCCGCAGCGCCGTGGGCCATCAGCACGCGGATGGCATTGCTGTGTGTACTTTTAGCCACCATGTCTGCCTTCACGGCGAGCAGCCTGTGGCTTATCTGGCATCAGGTGCGGGAGCAGGGTGCGCGGCAGGAAGAAACAGAGCTTTCCCAATCTATCCGTTCATTTGGCACCGCGGAAGAAGAGCGCTACGCCTCGTTGCAGCGGGAAACGGCCTTGGTCGCCGAGCTGCCGAGCCTGAAAGCATTGCTCACCACGGACGACGACCGCACCATCCAGGACGCAGGCGCAACGTTCTGGAGGACGGCTGGAGGCTCGCTGTTTGCCCTTGCCGACACGAATGGAAGGGTGCGGGCCATCTACGGGCCTGCTGGAGCAGACCTGACGGCGCTTTCCCGCGATCTTTCGCTCAGCCTACCCCAGGAGGGCAAGCGCTATCTGGTCAGCAATGGTCGACTTTTTCATTACGCCTCGAACCCCGTTTCCTTCGGAGACGCGCTGCATGGCGTGCAACTCGGGATCGCGGTCGACGGCTATGAGATCGATACCGGAATGCTTCGGCAACTCAGTCAAACGTCCGGAACCGAGGCGGCCTTCTTCAGCAAGCACACCCTGATCTGCGCTTCGTTGCCGCGCGCCTTGATAGAGAGTGCGACAGAGCGGACTGCACCCGGTGCAGGCATGACGCGAATCTCAGACGGGAACGGATATCTGTCGATTGTCACCTCCCGAGATCTCTCATTGCTCGCGAACACACCACTCGGAGTCGTCTTTCAGCGGTCGCTTGCTACTGCGGAGCGAACCGCGCATGCGGTGAGCCGGTCCATCCTGTTGCTGGGGTGCTGGGTGCTGCTGGTCGGCGGTGGTTTTATGATCGTCGTCGCCCGGCAAATGACGCAGCCGCTGGAGAGTCTCGCGCGCCAGGTGGACGCCTTTGGCACGGGAAGGGAGCACACGCGCAAGAGCTTTCGTGGTACGCGGGAGATCGCCCAACTGGAGCAGAACTTCACAGCGATGGAAGCACGCGTTTCGGACCTGAACAAGGCAAAGCTGGAAAGCGAGAAGCTGGCCACGATCGGCAGCATGGCGACCTCTGTGTCGCACGACCTGCGCCACAACCTGGCAACCATCTATGCGCATGCCGAGTTTCTGATAGACGTCGGTATCAGTCAGGAAGAGCGGGAAGACTTCTTCGAAAACATCAAAGGAGCCGTGCTGGACACGACGGAGATGCTGGAATCCCTCGCGACGTTCAGCCGTACCGGGCAGGCCGGCAGGTTCACTCCGGAGCGGCTCGAAGTGGTTATCGGCAGAGCACTGGCGCAGGTACAACTCCACCCGGCAGCGGCAAGGGTCGCGTTCCAAACAGAGGTCGTCCCGAACAGCTCCGTCGTCCTCTGCGATGCGAAGCAGATAGAGCGGGCGCTTCGCAACCTGCTGCTGAACGGCTGCCAGGCGCGACGGCCAGCAGGACGCGATCCAGCGGTTCGGACCGAGGTGCAATGTGGACCGGATAGCCTCAACATTGAGGTTTTAGACAACGGAATCGGTGTTTCTGCAGAGGTTGAGAACTCTCTCTTTGAACCGTTCGTGAGCGCAGGCAAACAGGATGGCACCGGTCTGGGGCTGACTCTGGCGCGCAGGATCGCAGAAGACCATGGAGGTTCACTCGTTCTGCGACACACGGGCGGCGAGGGTACGATCTTCGAACTTACGCTTCCGCTCTTGAAGGAGGTGCAGGCACGTGTCGCAGTGGAACAGGAGATTGAGGCGTGATGAAATCTCTCCTCGGACGGCCGCTCTGCTCGGCGCTGTTCGCATTTCCCGTTGTAGCGGCGTGCGGTGCGCAACAGGGATCCGCAGGACGGCAGGCTGCACCGCCGTTGTCGGCCCAGACGCCGCCAGAACAGCAGACACTGCCAGAACGGCAGCTGCAGGCAATCAAGACTCGGATCGATGCGCTCGAAAGACAGATGGCGGAAGATCAGCGACAGCTGCTCTCCCTGCGGTCGCAAGTCGGGGCGATGCAAAACGCGGCAACGAAGCAGTCCGGTGAGCCCCTGGTGCCGGGGGCGCCTGCCCCGGCCACAGCACTCGAAGAGCAGCAGGAAGCGACCTCCGCACAGATCGCCACGCTCGAGCAGAAGAAGGTGGAAACGACGTCCAAATTTCCACTCAGCCTGCACGGAACCCTGCTGCTGAGTGGGTTCACCAACTCCGGCAGTGTGGATGACCCCACGGTCCCGACAGCTGCATTCGGTGGCTCAGGGAGCACGGGCCTTAGCCTGCGGCAGACATCGCTCGGCTTGCGTGCATCTGGCCCGCATCTGTGGGAGGCGGAAAGCCAGGCGGATGTGGACGTGGACTTCTACGCGCCGGGCGGCTCCAGCTACGTAAGCAGCGGTGGAGCGGTGCGGCTTCGCACCGCGCATGCCTCGCTGCTATGGGAACACGCGATGGCGTACTTCAATCTTGACCGGCCGTTGCTGTCTCCCTACCATCTGGAGTCTTTGCTGGCGGCTGCCGTACCGGAGTTCGCCTGGTCGGGCAATCTGTGGGCCTGGAATCCACAGGTGGGGTTTTCCTACCATCACGGAACAGAGAACCGTCTGGGCTTTGAGGCCGCCGTGATCGATCCCGCCGATCCGTACCGGGCATCCGTCAGCAATGCAAATACTCCAGGACTGGTGATGCCAACTCTGTCTGAGGCAAGCCGCACGCCCGGCGTCGAGAGCAGGCTGTCACTTGAACATGGCAACGGTGACCAAGCGGCTGCCATCGGCGTGGGCGGGTATTACTCACCTCACCGATTGCAGTTCAACAACCCTGGTCCTCACTACAACTTCACCGCCTGGGCAGCTTCGCTCGACCTCCGGCTGCCGCTCTCACATCATGCGACTTTCACCAGTACCGCCTACCGGGGCGCGGGCCTTGGCGGTCTGGGTGGTGGTGGCTATCGCGATTACGTCTACCGCGTGGTCGGGCAACAGGTGCAGGTGATCGCGTTGGATGATGTGGGCGGCTGGCTAGGCTTGCATCAGGCGCTCGGTCAGCAGTTCACATGGAACGTCGGCGCGGGCATCGACAATCCCTTCGCCGCCCAGCTGCGTGCCTTTCCCGGCGTGCTGGCTGGCAACCCCTATGGCAATATCGCACGCAACCGGACCGTCTTCGGCAATGTCATTTACACACCGCGTGCATACCTTCTCTTTTCCGCCGAATATCGCAACCTGCACACCGCACCCGTCACGGGTCGCCTGTGGACCAGCCAAATGGTCGGCCTCGGAGCGGCATACCGATTTTGATGAAAAATCTCATGAACATCCTCCTTTGCATGGCAGCGGCTACGCTTGCCCTCAAAGCTTCGGCACAGGCATCCGTCGTGGTGTATCTCCAGCAGCCCCCGCACACCATAAAGGAGCATGCGCCCGCACCGGAAGCCCTGCTCTGGCTGGATCCAATCGACGTGGATGTGCATGGGATCGCGTGGCCGGAGAGGCCGCCTTACCGTCTGCTGCAAAAGAACAAGATGTTCACGCCACACCTGCTGGTCGTTCCAGTCGGCAGTTCCGTTGCGTTTCCGAACGCGGACCCGTTTTTCCACAACGTCTTTTCGCTCTTTGATGGGAGTCGATTCGACCTTGGCCTGTATGAAGCGGGCAGCACCCGCAATGTGCGCTTCTCGCGCAAGGGCTTCTCATTCATTTTCTGCAATATCCACCCGGAGATGGCAGCCGTTGTGGCAGCGCTGGACACACCGTTGTGGGCAAGCACCGCGGGCTCGGACACACTCACCATCGCCGAGGTCCCTGCCGGTCGCTATCGCGTTCACCTATGGATGGAAGGTCAGGAGACTCAGCAATTAGACCGTTGGACCCATGAGCTCACTGTCGCTCCTAACGAAGTCACCAACGCCGGTTCCTTCACGCCGTCAGCCGTCAGAATGACACCGCACCTGAATGAGTTCCATCAGCGATACCCGCCTGCTTACTCACCTTACTGACGTTGTTGGTCAGTGCCTGACGACTGCTTCCAATGGTTCGGCGCTGCCTTCAACGCACATCAGAGGAGGATAAAGCGCCAAGCTCGTCAATCAGTCGACCTTAGCAGTCGAGCGGAATCGCAGGTCCTAAGAAAGGTCGGATGGCTGAGTAAGCAGCTTATATCTATGACTAGCATGCTCTGTCTCCGCGCCTAATAGTTTCGTCTCACCCGCTACCGTAAAATGTGTCGACGCATGCTGCTGACGCAGCCCTGACTAGGTACGAGGATAACTTCTCGAAAAGAGAACTAATGAATGAGGAGGCTCAACACTCGGCGCAACTATGGGAAATGAGAGCCTGGGCGGACAGCGGAGGCCGTCAGTACCCTTCGCCAGGCGGCTGACCATCAGGATAAGGTAGGGAAAGGCGAGGTCGAATTGCTGGCGCGGGAAAGGTTGGCGGACATGGTTCGGCTCTCCGGTGACCCCGCGGCCGCACTGGAGGAGTACAAGCTGTCTCTGAAGATCGACCCCGGACGCCTCTCCTGCTTGGTACATGCTGACGAGGAAGCCAAGAAACTAAAGCGTTTGCAGGATGCTGCTCTGTTTGAGCAGCAGATCAATCGAAACACTCTCGGCGGTGACCGCCCCTGGAGAGCACGTCTCAGTTAGAGGATTGGTTGTACCTCGCCACAAACGAAGGTTTGTGACCGCCTCTGCAGCTCACCTGCTTTGTTGACGATTCGAAGCCGAAACGCATTCTTTTCTCAGGTCATAATCTAGATGTCCACTTCTGACGTTTATGTTAGCGGGAGCATGGTCATCGGTTACGCTCGCGTCTCGACGGAAAACCAGGACACCGAAGCCCAGCTCCCGGA
>CALMRM010000171.1:27568-28226 GCA_937871605.1 uncultured Terriglobus sp.
AAAAGGTAAGCGGCGGTGCAGCTGATCGTCCAGAGCTGGAAGATGCCTGGAGCGTTTGGAAAAGGGCGACACGCTCGTGGTGTGGCGGCTGGACCGACTCGGCCGTTCCATCCGTGACCTGCTTCGGATCGTGGACGGTCTCGACAAGAGCGGTGTTCACTTCGTCTGTCTGAAGAAGAAGTTCGACACAAGCACCGCCGCTGGACGGCTGATCTTCCACTTCTTTGCAGCGCTGGCCCAGTTTGAGAGAGAACTGGTTTGGGAGAGAACGATGGCTGGTCTTTCTGCGGCAAGGGCGCGCAGCCGACTGGGAGGGAGAGGCAGGCTGCTCAATCCGCAGCAGGCGAAGGTCGTCAAAACTATGTGGGACAGCCACGACCACACCGGCAAGAGATCGCGATCCACCTTAAGGTCTCGGTTTCCACTATCGTCCGCCGTTTGCGAGCCTCAGCAGCGACACCCGGTGCAAAAGGAGGTAAGTGATGCGTGTACTTTGCAGCACAATCCATGGCACTGACGTTGAAGGGAAGTGCTCGGTGGCGAAAGCTTCGACCCTGAGACGGAGACTGTGATCTGGAACCGATCTTCACGGTACGCTGCGACCACGGAAGGATTTACCAGGTGCATGGATGGCTGGTTGATGTGACTATCCTGGAGA
>CALMRM010000172.1:0-1521 GCA_937871605.1 uncultured Terriglobus sp.
AACGTAGGCCTGAACCGGAATACCGCGCTCGCATTCGACTCAGTGAATAATTTAGTCTTCGTCGGTAGTCGTCAACCCGGCCTGTTCACCGTTCTTGATGCAAATACAGGTTCCGTTGTCGCGCAGATGCCATGCGCGGACATCACGGATTTTATGTCGTGGGATCCCGAAGCTAAGCGGATATATATTGCGGGCTCACAGGGTCTATCAGTGTTCCACCAAGACAGCAGAGGTCAGTACACGGAGCTTACCCGACTCCCCACAAATGGCGGCAAGACCGCGTTAAATGTACCGCAGATGCATCAGTTTTATGTAGTCCATCCCAAAACGGCGCTTGATGCTGCGGCCTTATTGAGTTACCGCACGACCCGCTAGGTAGACCCTTCGGGTTGCCGGGTCCAGCCACACGCAGTCCGGTCCACGGGGCAGCCGCCTTACCGTAAACTCGCGGTGGACAGCCCCACCGCGACCGAACCGATAGCCAGCTTACTGCACGATCAGTACGAGCAGATTGCCGTCCGGAAACCAGCATCTTCCGACTCCTATCGGGAGCGGGACGACGAAACCTGCGTGGTACGCTGGCACCGCCGCACAGTGACCAGGCAAGGCGGTAAAAGTTGCTCGAGCACTATAGCCACATACGGCAGGAAGGTAAACGGGGGATGCGGTTAACTATCTGTTTGCCCGACCCGAGGTCCGTCACATAGTTACGACACAAACAACAACATACCCACTACCAGGCAGATTCTTCCGGCAAGCTATGTATCCATAGGATGGTAGGCACGTCCGGATTCGAACCGGAGACCTCTACCGTGTCAAGGTGAGAGACTGCAAGAAACCTACAATCAACCCGAGGCCTGACACGCCGCAAAGCGCTTGAGGGCTCACGAATACAGCTAATGGCCCCACACTGGCCCCAGACATGGCCCTAGATCACACCGCACCGTTAATGCGGCACAGATGGCAACGGTGTTAGCTAGGACCGACGCTTTAGCTTTGCAGCAACAGCATCTCGGGGAGTCGATTCCAGACGTTTTGCACCGGCTCTTTATGGCCGGTGCATCGCCTGCAGATTCAGCTGGTCGTCCCTCTTGATCGGCACGAAGCGCATGTTCTTGCGCTCGACGGCTTCAGCTATGGCTTCGGCGTCAACGAGTCGTTCTTGTTGGACTTTACAAATGGCTTCAGGAACTGCGCTGGAATCAATCGCACGTCGTGGCCCCTGTCGCCTCAAAGCTCGTCCGAGGAAATGCGCTCCTGAGCAAGCTTCGAGACCGATCAACGACGTCTGCATGTTCGCCGTGAACGCCAGAAGCTGCTTTTGTAAGAACTTCTTCTTCATCAGAACCTTGCTAGCTGCTCCAAGCGCCACACGGTGAAACGTCGTTTGCCCCAGGTCGATGCCTACCGAAGAAATCTGCATGTCGATGATCCTACTCTGAAACCGCTGCTCTCATCCTCCGCCTCGGCGGAGGGTTACAGCGGCGGACAATCTAATTAACCGACTACGAGGAGTAGAAG
>CALMRM010000172.1:1531-7406 GCA_937871605.1 uncultured Terriglobus sp.
TCTTCAATCGTGTTTAAGGCCAACAGGTAGAGCATCTCTGTAGAAGAGAGCAGCCGCCGTCAACACCACAAGGAGCTTGTTCAAAACCCGGAGTACCAATCTGCTCCTGGTTACCTACATCAAGTGTCGCTTAGGATGCGTTCCCTCGGGTATGGATCCAAGCCCTCACCGTAGCGCGCGTCCCTTCTGCTGCAAGCGAATGCATCGCCTTCTCCACTGCCTCTACAAAGGCTGAGTTCACGGGTAGCTGCTCGCCGAAGATAGTGCGCACCTGCAACACTGGGAGCGGTGACAGTCCGGCTGAAGCCGCTAAAAGACTGAGTTCGCCTGCACGCGCATCTATAATTTCGAGCGGTAGGCCGCTCTCGTTGACGCCACGACCCAGGTAGAAAATCCAGGCTGCAACTACAAGACTCAGCAGTTTCGTGCTGCCATGATTCGTGTTCAGCTCCGCAATGGAAGGCAGCAGCCACTTGGGATGCTTGGCCGATCCCTCGGAACAGATGCGGGTGACCTGGTCGTTGATGGTGGGATTGGAGAAGCGCTCCATCAGCGTACGCTTGTACTCCGTCACCGAGGTGCCCGGAATGACCGGCACAACGGGCGTGACCTCTTCCATGAAGGCTGCGATGAAGTCACGGAAGAGCGGGTCGGCCAGGATTTCGTGCACGTAGGTAAAGCCGGCGAGTGCGCCCAGGTAGGCCATGGCGAGGTGGCTGCCGTTGAGCAGGCGCATCTTCATGATCTCGTAGGGTGCCACGTCCTGGATCATTTGCGCGCCTACCGTCTCCCACGCAGGTCGGCCGTTGGGGAAGTGGTCCTCGATGACCCACTGGCGGAAGGGCTCCGCCACCACAGGCCAGGCATCCTCCACCTGGAAGCGCTCAGCCACAAAGGCGCGGTCGGCGGCGGTGGTCACAGGGGTGATGCGGTCCACCATGCTGTTCGGGAAGGCGACGGTCTCTGCAATCCACTGCTGCAACGCCGGGGCGGCGAGGCCGGTGTAGCCGAGCAGCACACGGCGGGTGATGTCCCCGTTGCCCTGCAGGTTGTCGCACGACATGACGGTAAAGGCAGGCAGGCCGCGCTGGCGTCGACGGTCAAGCGCCGCTGCAATCAGTCCCATCGAGGTAGCCGGTGCTTCAGGATGCTGCACGTCGTACTGGATCGCGGCATGGTCGGCAAGAAACTCGCCGGTTCCCTCATCGAGAAAGTAGCCACCCTCGGTAATGGTCAGCGACACGATGCGCGTCTCCAGTGCGGCCATGCGCTCGATCACCGCCTCCCGCTCGCTGGGCGCGTGCAGCGAGTCCACCATCGAGCCGATCACACGAGCCGTTTGCCCGGCCGCGCTGCGCTCCACCAGCGTGTACAGGCAATCCTGGCCACAGAGCGCATCGCGCATGCGGATGTCCGCCGGCAGCACGCCCACACCGCACTCGCCCCAGCGTTCATTGCCCGGCACTGCCAGCAGGTCGTCCAGGTAGAGCGCCTGGTGCGCGCGGTGGAACCCACCCACACCGATGTGCACCGTGTGCTGCTGCAGCGCATCACGCCGGTACGCGGGGACGCGCACCTCTGGCGACAGGTTGTGCAGATTCGATTCGCTCAGCTTAATTGCAGAAGTGCCACTCATAAAAACTCCACTCAGGAGATGCGTTGACCGGTTGCGTCGAACAGGTGCAGGAAGTCAGTGTCTAGTGCGAGGCGTACCGTCTCTTCTGGATCGATTTTGCTCTCGCCACTCACGCGTACGGTCAACACCTCGCCCGAGTTGGCCTGCAGAGACACATAGCTTTCACTGCCAAGGTGCTCCACCAGGTTGACCTGAGCGCCGATGCTGCCCTCTACGCCAAGGCTGATGTGCTCCGGTCGGATGCCGAGGGTGATCGTATCTCCAATGCCCAGTGCGGAGGCAGGCAGAGGCGCGTGGATCGTCGTACCGTCGGTGAGTGTCATGGCCATGCCCGTCTCGCTCACGCTCGTCACCGTCGCGGTCAGAAAGTTCATGCGAGGCGAGCCGATGAAGCCGGCGACGAACAGGTTCCTCGGGGATCGGTAGAGTTCCATCGGCGTGCCCACCTGCTCCACGACGCCAGCCTGCAGCACCACGATGCGGTCGGCCATGGTCATGGCTTCCACCTGGTCGTGGGTCACGTAAATCATCGTTGCCTTTAGTTCGCGGTGTAGCTTCGTCAGCTCCTGCCGCATGCGTACACGGAGCGCGGCGTCAAGGTTCGAGAGCGGTTCGTCAAAGAGAAACACCCGCGGATGCCGCACGATGGCCCGGCCAATCGCAACACGCTGCCGCTGTCCACCAGACAGGTCCTTCGGCTTGCGGTCAAGCAGCGGCTCCAAATGCAGAATGCGAGCCGCCTCCATCACCTTGGCTTCGCGTTCGGCCCTGCGAACGCCAGCTAGCTTCAGGCTGAACGACATATTCTCCGCCACAGTCATATGCGGATACAGCGCGTAACTTTGAAAGACCAGCGCCAGCCCACGCTTGGCGGCGGGCACGTCGTTGACGCGCTGCCCATCAATCCGCAGTTCGCCGGAGGTGATCTCTTCCAGGCCGGCAATCATGCGCAGCAGGGTAGACTTGCCGCAGCCGGACGGGCCAACAAAGACTGTCAGCTCCTGATCGCGCACCGTGAGATCGATGCCCTTGATGATCTCGGTCGAGTTGTAACTCTTACGCAGTTGCTGCAGATCTACCGTCGCCATGGCGCTCCCTTGTTATTTGACCGCACCAAAGGTAAGGCCGCGCACCAGCTGCTTCTGGCTGGCCCATCCCAGGACCAGAATAGGTGCTATGGCCATGGTGGACGCCGCGGAAAGCTTTGCGTAAAAGAGTCCTTCAGGGCTCGAGAACGAAGCAATAAACGCCGTGAGTGGAGCAGCCCTGGACGTGGTGAGAGTCAGGCTCCAGAACGCCTCATTCCACGTGAGAATCACCGCCAGGAGGCTGGTGGAAACAATGCCCGGCATCGATAACGGCAGCAGCAGGTTGTACACCTCGCGCAGCGGTCCTGCGCCGTCCATGCGCCCCGCCTCCAGCACCTCTCGCGGCACTTCCTTGAAAAAGGTGTAGAGCATCCAGATCACGACGGGCAGGATGCCCAGAGCGTCCACCAGCAGGAGGCCCGTGCGTGTATCCAGCAGGCCGGTATCGCGAAAGAGCAGGTAGACCGGCACCAGCACGCCGACCGAAGGCATCATTTTGGTCGACAGCATCCACAGCAGCGTACCGCGGGTGCGGCGCGTGGGCATAAAGGCCATGGCGTACGCCGCGGGGATCCCTAGCAGCAGCGCCAGCAACGTGGAGCCGAAAGAGACGACCACGCTATTCCAGGCGAAGCGCAGATACTTTGCCTGCTCCTGCACGGCAACGTAGTTGTTTAGCGACACGTGCGTGAAGAGGTGCGGCACGCGCGAAATCGCTTCCGTCTCGCTCTTCAAGCTGGTCAGCACCATCCAGATCACCGGAAAGGCAATCACCAGTGCGACACTCCAGCCCAGCAGGGTCAGAAGTAGCTTGCGCGAAGTAGAGGGCGTAATCATGTCTCTGCTCTAGAAATCCAGGTTGCTCTAGGTATTCAAGTTGTTTTAGGTATCCAGGTTGCGTGCAAAGGATCGCAGAAGAAAGAACGCCAGAACATTGGCAAGCACGATGGCCAACAGCCCCGCGACGGCGGCTCCGCCGATGTCGTATTCCATCAGCACGTAGCGGTAGATCAGGAAGGACAAATTCGTGGAAGCAAAGCCCGGCCCGCCGGAGCTGGTCACGTAGATCTCCGCAAATATGCCGAGGATGAAAATGGTTTCGATCATCGTTGTCGCGGCTACGGCGCGGCCAAGGTGCGGCCAGACGATGTAGCGGAACATGGCAATGGGCCCGGCACCGTCCATGCGTGCGGCCTCCTTGCGTTCCGCGTCGAGCGACTGGATTGCGGTCAGCAGCGTGAGCACGGCGAAGGGCAGCCACTCCCACGAAACGATGATGATGATGGAGGTGAGCGGCGCAACGGCAAACCAGTCGATCGGCTGCAGGCCCACCGAACGCATCAGGAAGGCGAGAAAGCCGTTGTCTGGATGCATCATCATGTTCTTCCAAAGCAACGCACTCACGGTCGGCATCACAAAGAACGGTGCCAGCATCAGCACGCGGGCGAAGCCTCGGCCATAGAACTCCTGATCCAGCAGAATCGCAATCAGTGTACCCAGGCTGATGGTGATCACCAGCACCGAACCGAGCAGCAGAACGGTGTTCCACACGGCCAGACCAAGGCCAGGGTCGCTGAGGAGATAGCGGTAGTTGCCCAGACCATCGAAGCCGGTGCGGCTAGGATTCATTAGGTTGTAGCGCCGCAAGGAAAACCACAGCGTGACGATCAGCGGCAGCACGGACCACAGCAGCAGCATCACAATGGCGGGTAGCGTAAGCAGGCGGCCCCGAGGCCCTCTGCTCCGCAGCGGTGGATCGAGCGCCACCGCTGAAGTGGGGTGAGCCGTTGTTGAGCTCAGCGCTCCACCCCCATGCGCTTCACGACACGCTCCGTTGCGGCCTGCGCCTTGTGCAATCCCTCATCGACTGCGATGTTCCCCACCAGTACGGCGGCGATCACTTGCCCGACCTGGTTGCCAATCGTCGGGAACGCTGGCAGAACGATGCACTGAATGCCGGTATAGGGCACGGGTTTGAGCGTAGGTTTGAGCGGGTCGGCAGCCAGGATCGACCGGTACACCAGCCCGGCAAAGGGTGCGCTGGCCAGGTACTGCGGCTGCTCGTAGGTGGAGCGGCGCGTGCCCGGTGGTACCGCAGCCCAGCCGTACCGGTCCGCGATAAGGCGAATGTACTCCCTCGATGTCGCCCACTGCACGAAAGCCGCGGCTGCCTCAGGATGACGCGTTGCGGATGGCACACCCAAACCCCAAAACCAAAGCCACTGTGCGCCGCGCGGCGTGATGGCCTCTGGAGCAGGCGCAAAGCCAACCGTGTTCGCCACCAGTGACTGCTTCGGGTTGGAGAGCGTGCCGGCCGCGACTGTTGCGTCGATCCACATACCACAGCGGCCGTTCTCAAAGAGCGTGAGCGACTCGTTAAAGCCATTGGAACTGCTGCCGGGTGGCCCATACTTCTGTAGAAGATCTATGTAGGTCGAGAGTGCGTTGTGCCACTCCGGCGAGTCGAGTTGCGGCTTCCAGGCCTCGTCGAACCACCGGCCGCCAAACGTGTTCGCCATCGTGGAGATAAAGGCCATGTTCTCGCCCCAGCCGGGCTTGCCGCGCAGGCAGACGCCGTATGTACCCTTGGCCGGGTCGTGCAGCGCTTTGGCAAAACGCAGGATGTCCTGGTAGGTCGGCTGCGCAGGCATCTGCAGCCCCGCTGCCACGAACAGGTCCTTGCGGTAGTAGGTGAGGGAACTTTCTGCGTAGAACGGCAACGCATACAAGTGGCCCCGGTCTGATGCCGCATCCCGAATAGGCTTCAGCAGGTCATCTATCCCGTAAGCCGGTGCCAGCCTCCCTTCCAACGGCAACAGCCATCCACGCCTGCCCCAGATCGGTGCCTCCAGCGGACCGATGGTGACCACGTCGTACTGGCCGCCGTGCGTCGCCGCGTCCGTCGTGGTCTTCTGCCGAAGAATGTTCTCTTCCAGCACCACCCAGTCGAGCTTGATGTCAGGGTGTTGCCGTTCGAACTCAGCTGAAAGGCGCTGCATCACCACCATATCCTCGTTGTTCACGGTCGCGATCGTGAGCGTCGTCTGTGCCTGCATGGCCAGTGACCCACAAAACACCGATGCGATCAGGCCAAGAAAAGCTTGGTCAAGACGCTTGGACACTGATCGACCTCTTTTCAGAAGCACATGGC
>CALMRM010000172.1:7420-14914 GCA_937871605.1 uncultured Terriglobus sp.
ACTTCTGAGAGTTCCCGAGTGGCACCGTAACTTTAAACGCTAGGATTAGTCCTGATAAACGCCGTTGTGGGAAGCAGTGAGGCTGCTGCTGACATGGAGCCGACTTCATAGGACCATGAGAGGTCGAAGGGCGATCTGATTTACGCAGCCTGGTGCTCGCGGGCGTCTGTGGTTATGCTTAGCCACGGGTTCTATGAGAGGAGGCGTGATGCGAAAGGCACTGACGCGGAGACTGGGTTGGATTTTAGCGGCTGCGGTTTGTGGGGCGGCCTTAGGTCAACGCACGGGTGCGGAGAGCAAGGGAGTTGCTGATCGGAGGGCCCAGGCTACCGCGCTGCGCGATTCCTTCGTGAAAGCGACTGTATCGGCTGCGATGAGCTGTCCTATCACAGCGCCGAAGATCGTCGTGCAAGATGTGCCTTCCTACGGAAGCTACGATTCTGCGACAAACACCCTCACGACGAGCGCGTGGGAACAACTCACCAACGAAGAGAAGAGTGGATTCTTCCGAATGCTGGGGCCGGGAACTACGGAGGACGCGGCGCGGGCAGAGTTCGAGATTGGAGCGCATTCTTGGGTGTTTGCATGAGCTGGGACACTGGTGGCAGGAGTGCCGCAAGCTACCCGAGACAGGCAGCGGCTATGCAATTGAGTCTAGAGCGGATCGCATTGCTGCGGCGTACTGGCGGGAGCATGATCAGTCGATCATCGGGCATCAGCGTGGCGTATTCCAGTTCATCAAGAGCCATGTTCCCGATCCAGTTCCTGCAGGACAAAGCGTGGAACGTATTCCGATGCGCACTATCCGGACAAGTTTGGTGCGGTACTGGATTACCTACGATTTCAGGCGCGGATGTGCTAAGTCGTGTTTGATGAAAAACCGAGTCCGACCTTTGCACAAACGCTGAAGGAGACATCCCCTTCGAGGTAGCTCCAGAAAGTAAGCCCAGAAACCTGGATCAGGCTGCAGATGGTGCGACCGGGTAGCTCGTCATAAATGCCGTTGTCGTCAGTTGAGCTGATTCAGTCGCTTGTGAAGATCGACAAAGCGTTAGAAGGCTGAAGTAGCTGTGCTGAAGCCGGCATAGAAGAGACGAGGAGATTCATGGCAACGAAGAAGGCAGCAGCAAAAGAGGTACCACTACCCACGCCGGTAGCGAAGATGACCAAAACCCAGACCGTTAAGGTTTTGGCAGAGAAGCTTGAGGCCGACGGCAAACAGGTTCAGGCGTTCCTTGATGCGTTGCTTGAGATGGCAACAGAGCAGACGCGCGAGGCAGGCGAGTTCACGATTCGGACCTTGGCCGCAATCCAGCAACAGGCGAAGAGATCAAGATTGCTGCCAAGACTACGGTGAAGTTCCGCATTGCCAAAGCCGCGACGGGACGCCATCGCACCGTCGAAAGCGCGGTGCTAGTATCAGACTTAATGTGTTTGCAATGAATCAGTTACGTCCGATAATGCATCTTCTGTATAGTCCACTTGTAGCTGCCAAGTAGAAATGTCATCTCTCTAACTAAGTAGAAATGTCCGAAAGGCATGGGATTGGTAGCGATGAGTGCGAAGGACCTGCAGCGCCTGAAATGACGGGGTGTTCTGGGCTAGTGGCGGAACGTGGCCTTGCTTTGCTAAGGTTCTGTGCATCAGCACGTTGAAGACGTGCCAGCGACAGACTACGGTCTCAGCTGCGAAGTAAAGAGTGATCCTCCTGCTCTAGGTTCGGCCTGCTTCCAGTCCTGACCGAGGAACCCTGCGATAGTCGAGGCAATTTGTGACTGCGTTACCGGTGCCGTGTGCTCCAGGATCCCTTGGGGCTTCAGGCCGGGAGCGCTCACGGCGATAAAGATGTTTTTAGAGTCGGGCAGCTTTTGCCCGTGGCTCGTCCATGTGTCGCCCACGGCACCGCGGCCGTGATCAGTGGTGAAAATAAGTGCGGTACTGTCGCGGTATTCCGGCATGGACTGCAGCGTATCCCACAACATCTTCAGGTCGGCGTCCACCCGGTTGGCAGAGAGCAAGTACTCCCCGTAGTTTTTGCCGTGGGCCCAGTCGTCCGTCTCGCCCAGTGAGAGAAACATGACGTGTGGATGTTTGAGCTTGAGGTACTCAAGTGCGGTGTAGAAGGTGGGCGCGTCGAAGCTCTCGTCGTCCCACACGCGGGGTGAATCACGCTTCGTCGCATTGAGCAGGTCAAGCGAAGGCGTGCTCTGCGGCAACAGCAGAGGGTCGTACCCGGTGTTCACAGGAAAGCCACAGCGCTCCGCATTCACAACGCCCGAGATCACCGACCAGGCACCGAACGCAGCCACCGAACCCTGCAGGCCCGGCTGTTTATTCAGCCACTCCAGCACTGTCACGTTAGGGTTGGGACGGTTCTCGTTCGAGTTGATGCGCGGATCCCCGTAGCCGGTAAGCGTCTCAGAGTAGCCCGGGTAAGAGAAGTTGAAGCCGTTTGTCACTGATGCGGTGGACCCCGCATCCTGATCACCGTAGATGAGGCCGTCCTGCACGAAGTGTTGCCAAACGAACGGCATCAGATGCTGCCGGCGCTCTTCTGCGGTCCCTGCAAGAAATCGCGTGCGGAGTGGCGCCGGGTCTCGGCCTTCCCAGTAGTTTTCCTTCGTCAGCAGCGTGCTGTCCGCGCCGCGAAACAGTTCCTGCCAGCGCAGACCGTCCGTCATCACCAGAATCACGTTCCGAATGGGCCGTGGCGACGGTGTGGCGGTCGGCGATCGGGCAGACGCCCCGCTGCCAGCAACGACGGCGACAAGCAGAACGCGGGCAAGGAATCGGAATGAGGTATGCACGGGTTTCACGCTACCAGCACTTCGGTAAACACATGGTGAAGATTTCACCAGTTAGCCTACCGAACCACTCCTCTGACACAGCAGATTCACACATCTGTGTTTCACTCGCTGCTATTCCCCCCGCTCGACTGACACCTGAACACCTTTGGAGGTTGTATGCACCGCAAAGCGAAGTACACCCTAGCCTCGACGCTGGCCATCGCCGGCGTCTCCTATCTGCACGGCCAGTCCACGCAGGGCTCGATTTTTGGCGTGGTGCGCGATAGCAGCGGCGCCGTTGTGCCCGGTGCCACCGTCACCGTAACCGACCAGGACACCAAGGTAGAAAAGATCGTCACCAGCAAGGAAGACGGCAACTACCAGGTGCTTGACCTGATCGCGGACCACTACACCGTGGAGGTCACCGCGCCGGGCTTTGCCGGTAAAACACTCAATGGGCTGGTGCTGACCGCTCGTCAGCAGCTGCGTGCCGATGTGGAAATCAGCGTAGGTTCCGTAGGGCAAGAAGTGACCGTGTCCGCTGGGGATACGGGTGTCATTGCAACGGACACCGCGTCCATCGATGCATCGCTCACCGGCGAACAGGTGCGCGACCTGCCCGCCAACTACCGAGCCAGCCAAAGCGGCACCAGCCCACTGAGCCTGATCCAGACGCTGCCCGGCGTACAGGCGGCAAACAACACCAGCTTCTCTGTGCAGGGCGGTCTGCCCTTCCAAACGGAAGTCTCCGTGGACGGCATTACGACGCAGAACTCCACCAACAATGCCCCGCTAGCCGACGCTTTTCCGTCTGCGGACTCCATCGCTGAGATCCGCGTGGATGGTGTTCTGAACGGCCCAGAGTTTGGCCAGCCGGGTGAGGTGACTACCATCACTAAGAGCGGCGGCAATCGCCTGCACGGCGCGCTCTTTTACTACCACCAGGACTCCAGCCTGCAGGCCAAGCCATTTGGCGCGCTCACCAAACCAAAGCTGGTGACCAACGATTTCGGTGCAAGCGTGGGTGGTCCGGTCTTCATCCCGCACCTGTACCACGGCCAGAACCGCACTTTTTTCTTCAGCACCTATGAGGGCTACCGCAGCCCCCGCACCGGCGTGTACCAGTACTCGGTGCCCACCGCGCAGATGAAGCAGGGCAACTTCAGCAACGTGCAGGGCGTAAAGCCGCTCACCAATCCCTTTACAGGTGGCACCTACGCGAACTACACCGTGCCCATCAACGCCGCCTCTGCCAAGTTCCTATCGCTGTTTCCGGATCCAAACGTCGGCAACCTGAACGTCTACGCACCGGGAACAATTAACTACATTACCAATCAGAACACCTCGCTGAATTCGAACCAGTTCGACGTGCGCGGTGACCAGTACCTGGGCAGCAAGGGCCTGATCTTTGGTCGCTTTACCTGGAAGAACAGTGACCAGGCAAACCCCACCACACTGCTGGTGCCGCCTAGCACGGCGCTCAACCAGAACCGCGTGTTTGTGGTGGCCTTCAACTACAACTTGAAGCCAACGCTGGTGAATGAGGTTCGGTTTGGCGCAACGCTGAACAGTAGCGGCAGCAGCAACGCCTTCGACGGGCCGGGCTTTACCAAGTCAACCGGGCTGCAGGGCCTGTCCAACCTCTTCTACAATGGTGTTCCCGAGCTGGATTTCAACTTTCTTACCTCGCTCAACGCCGACCGTCTGTCGTCCATCACCAAGTCGCGAACGTTTCAGTACACCGACACGCTGAGCTGGGTAGAAGGCGCACACAACTTGAAGTTTGGCGGTGACATTCGTCAGATTGAGGCCATCACGCCGCTTGGCTTCAACGGCGCAGACAACTACGGCACCTTTGACTACACAAGTGCCACCTTTACCGGGCAGGAATTTGCAGACTTCCTGATTGGCGCGCCCAACCAGACCTTCTACGACGTGGTGCAGGCTGACAACGACGGCAAGACGCTACACTACAACTTCTTTGCGCAAGACCAGTGGAAGGTGTCCCGCAATCTGACGCTGACCTACGGCGCACGATACGAGTTCCACCCCGCGTATTCTGACCCGTCCGGCAACATTGGCAACTTCGATCCGTCTGTCGCAAAATCAGGCCGCGTGGTATACCCCGCCGGCAAGGGCGGCCTGGTGTCGCAGCCGTTCCTGGCCAGCTTCAACTCCTGCGGCCTAGGCCAGAGCACGGGCGTTGCTGCTCAAAATGGGGCTGCGTGCACGCCCACGCTGGATAACAACCAGGCCGGCCTGCCCAGCGGCCTGCGCACCGCCGTCAAAGATCGCATCCTGCCGCGCTTCGGCTTTGCCTATCGCCTAACAGACGACAACCGCACCACACTGCGTGGCGGTTTTGGGATCTACAACATCACGTTGCTGGGTGCCAACTTCTACTCCCTGACAGGCACGCTGCAGGCTAACACCGTGCAGTACACCAATCAGCGCACCGCCGCGGGCCCGGCCTACACGTGGCCCTCCATTTACGCCGGGGCGGGCAGCTCCACTTCTACGGCGAGCTACGGCCAGGCTTACTTTGGAACCGCCAACGATGTGAACTGGAAGGACCCGTATTCGGAGCAGACCTCGCTCTCCCTGGACCGCGACCTGGGTAAGCAGTTCGGCGTGCGCGCCTCCTACATCGGCATGATGACCCACCACTTGGTTTGGGCGCCCAATCTGAACGACCTGCCCTACTCCTCCACGGTGTCGGCATACAACCAGCCCCTGTCCGCACGGCCATTTCCAAACTGGGGGCGCATCAACACACGTTCCACAGGGGCTGATGCAAACTACCAGTCGCTGCAGCTCAACGTGTCGCACCACCACGCGGGCGGACTTACCTTCGATTCCACCTACACACTCGCCAAGAACCTGTCGAACAATCAGGGGCCCGGCACCAATGGTGGGTTTGCCGGCGAGAACGGCGGATCGCGCGCGTCGTATGCCCGCAGTCCAGATGTTGACTTCGGACCGGTGTATGGCACGCGCCGGAACCGTTGGAACTCCACCGCGGTCTATGATCTGCCAGTGGGCCGCGGACGTCGCTTTGGCACGTCCATGAACCGCGTTGCCGACCTCCTGATCGGCGGCTGGCAGACCAGCAACATCTTTCTCTGGCAGAGCGGTCCATTTCTCTCCGCCTACTTCCCCTCCGGCCAGGGCGACCCGTCCGGCACGGGCTCTGGTCTAAACGGTGGACTTTACGGCGACTTGGGCCACCGCTCGCAAAAGCCAGATCAGGTGGGCAACACGCGCCCAGCCAACCAGAACCGCAACAACTGGGTGAGCAAAACCGCGCTGACCTGCCCTGGCAGCCCAGGCTGGCAACCCGGCACAGCCTGCACCACGGGCAGCGGGCAGGCCGGTGCGCCGCTGCCGATTGGCCGCTTTGGCAACGCGCAGAACGGCTCCATTGTGGGCCCCGGCACGGTTGCGCTGTCCTCCGGACTCAGCAAGGCGTTTCACCTGGGTGACCGCGTTGCGCTGCGTACCGAGGGAACCTTCACCAACGTGCTGAATCACACCAACCTGGGCGACCCGAACATGAACGTCTCCAGTGCACAATTCGGTGTTGTCACTTCCACGGCTACCGGCGACTTTGCCGGACCGCGTACAGGTCAGATCTCCGCTCGTCTCGAGTTCTAGCCTTAGACCTCCGTCTGCTCTTGTTCGCAAGCTGAACGACGGTCTTCGCATGAGCGGGCCGAACACGTATTGGGATTATCAACCACTCCTGACCACCTGGCGCGTGCAGTTGCCATCCGCAAAGCT
Organism: uncultured Terriglobus sp.; assembly: GCA_937871605.1. Taxonomy (GTDB): domain Bacteria; phylum Acidobacteriota; class Terriglobia; order Terriglobales; family Acidobacteriaceae; genus Terriglobus. Next base: position 13,987 of record CALMRM010000172.1, read on the forward strand.
TCAAAGGATCGTAGGCTGCCCGCACATACTTGTGACCGATGACGGCGAGTACCTCCTCCTGCTGCAAAGCTACACGTTTAAAGAAACGATTCTTCTTTTCGTCGTCACGATCATCGGAGTTTGCCACAGATCGAGAGGCTTACAACTCCGGCGTGCTTGTGCGGGAAATACCGGTGGACGAGATCATCCCGCCTCCTCCCTCTGCTCATCGTCTTCTGTGTTCGAAACAATGATGACGGATGAAACGCCACAGTGGTACTCGCACGGAACCTTTAGCTTCAGCCCCGACAGCCGAAACCTCATCTACAAGAAGGACTTTGGAACGGTACGGATTGATCTGGCTACTGGAGCTGTGGTGTTCTGGAGCAAAACCGTAGACAAAGACGGATGGTGCACACCATGCGCCACTACACCATAAAGGAAGCTACGTTGTAGTTTTCCGTTCGGACTCGCTCATCTGAGTTTTCGTCTTAGGCCTTCCATGAGCTCTGAAAAAAGAGGCACCCTCTTCCCTAGTGGCTGCGGACGGCTGAAGTCGAGGACGATTTGCTCCTGCCCGCCGGGGTTCTGCTCTCGCCACAGCTTCAGAAGAAGAGGAGACATGATCGAGAGCGCAGCCTTTGTGCGATGGATCTTTGCATGGCAGCCAGGACAGAGAGCGATCATCAGGTTGAGGACGGATTTGCCTGGCACACGATGATGCACGATGATCTCCCGCTTCCCTCGTCCGGAAGCGTCACAGACGCGGCAACGGTAGCCATCACGTTCCAGCACGGCCTCTCGCAGACCACCGAAGTGTTCCGCATCCTGCCGTTTCAGCTTGTAGGCGGTCGCAGAGGCCAAGCGCAAGGATTTTCGCCCTTCCACACTGGCGATACATTGCGGTCTGTTGCGGCGTCTTCATCGGGGTCAAATCAGGTACAACTTG
>CALMRM010000173.1:0-469 GCA_937871605.1 uncultured Terriglobus sp.
GCGCAAGTCAGCTGTGCCCTTCCGAAAGCGCAAGTCAGCTGTGCCCTTTCGGAAAGCGCAAGTCAGCCGTGCCCTGCCGAAAGCCACGAATGAGCTATGTCCTTCTAAAAGCCACGGGTCGGTAGAGCGTAAGGCATAATCACCTCATGGCAGGGCTGTGGCATGCGGACGACTGGGGTGAGCGGCTTGCGGAACTGCAGGCAGCGGAACCCGAGCTGAAAGAAGCGCCGCTGCGGCGCGATGTGCGGTCGCTGGGCAACTTACTGGGGCAGGTGCTGCGCGAACAGGTGGGCGACGACCTGTTCGAGGAGGTGGAAACCCTCCGCAAGCTGGCCACGGAGCGCCGCCAGGCGGAGGCAGAGGGCGACAGCGCCCGTGCTGCCAGCGCGCTGCAGCAGGCCCTATTGCTGGTGCACACTCTGCCGGTGGAGCGTGCCTACCAGCTGGCCCGTGCCTTTGGGTTCTACTT
>CALMRM010000173.1:479-8878 GCA_937871605.1 uncultured Terriglobus sp.
CAGTTGCGCGAACGGGGCAATTTGGGCGTGGGCAACAGCAGCACATCGCTCGAACCCGCCGTGGTAGCCGTTCGCGCGCTGGACATCCCACTGGCTACTCGTCTGACGCGGGCCTTTGGCTTCTACTTCGAACTCATCAACCTGGCCGAGACCAATCACAGGAAGCGCCGCCGTTTGGCGGGTAGCCTGCGCGCAGAGGCCGAGCCGCAGCGTGGCAGCCTGCGGGGCACGCTGCGCCGCATGAAGGTAGCAGGCTACACCGCGGACGAGGCCATGAACCTCTTGCGCCGCATCTGCGTGACGCCCGTTTTTACAGCGCACCCCACGGAGGTAGCGCGTCGCTCCGTCATCAGCAAGCGTCGCCGCATTGCCGCACTGCTGGAGGAGCTGGACCGCATCCCGCTGACCGGCGATACCGCTGACCGCCTCGAGGCCGACCTGCTGACCGAGATCACCGGCCTGTGGCAGACGGACGACGTGCGCCTGCAGCGCCCAGCGGTGATGGACGAGGTCCGCATGGGGCTGGACTACTTTCACGACAGCATCTTCGACACGGTACCCGCGCTGTATGCGGAGGTGGCGCATGCGTTGGAGAAGGAATACGGCTTGCGCCTGTCGCTGCCGGAACTGCCGACACTGCTGCGCTTTGGTTCGTGGATCGGCGGCGATCGCGACGGCAACCCGTTCGTCACGCCAGAGGTGACGCGCGAAGCCCTGCGCGCCGCGCGCGAAACGCTGAACACGCATCTGCGCACACGGCTGCGCAGCGCGCTGCAGCAGATCTCCTCGTCCACGCAGCAGGCTGGTGCCAGCGCAGAGCTGGCCGCCGCCGTGGAGGCCTATCTGCAGCAGCTGCCGCTGGCCGGTGCCGAACTGCACGAGCGCTACCTGTGCGAAGAGGTACGTGTGATGCTGGCCTGCATGCTGCTGCGGCTGGGCGATGCGGAGGCTGTGCCCGCCCATGTGGCAGAGGGCGAGCAGCTGCCGCCGTACACCTCCGCAGGCGAACTGCTGCACGATTTGCAACTCATCCGCGATTCGTTGGCAGCAAACCGCGGTGAGCGCATTGCCGAGAGCATCGTCGATCCGCTCATCGTGGAGGTGCGCACCTATGGCCTCCATCTGCACACGCTCGACATCCGTCAGCACGCTAAAATCCAGGCGGCTGCCGTTGAAGAGATCAGTGCGTGGCGCGAGGATGGTTCACTTCCCGTACCCCCATCGTCAATGTCTGCTGAGGTGCTGGACACCTTCCGCACGGTCGCCGCGGTCAAGCGCTCGGGCGACCCGGAGAGCATCCGGCAGTGGGTCATCTCCGGCGCGGCTGGCGCGGAGGACGTACTGCGCGTGCTATGGCTGGCACGGCTGGGCGGCGTTGTCGCAGAGCGCACGGAGCACGACGCGGGCCTGCTGATCGCACCGCTGTTCGAGAGCATTGAAGACCTGCAGAACGCGCCAGCCATCTGCCGCGAACTCTGGACCAGCCCCGCCTTCCAACCGCTGCTCGACAGCTGGGGCCGCGAACAGGAAGTGATGCTGGGCTACTCGGACAGCAACAAGGATGGCGGCATGATCGCCAGCACGTGGGAAGTTTGGAAGGCACACCGCGCGCTGCACACCGTGGCGCGCGAGTGCGGCGTACATCTGCGCTTGTTCCACGGGAGGGGCGGCACGGTAGGCCGTGGCGGCGGTCCCACGCATCGTGCGCTGTATGCCCAGCCACTCGACAGCTTCACGGGCTCCATGCGCATCACGGAGCAGGGCGAAGTGCTGAACTTTAAGTACAGCGATGTGGTGCTGGCTGAGCGCAACCTGGAGCTGATGATTGCCGCCTCGCTGGACGCGCTGGCGCGGCCGGATCTGCGCTCGTCGCCGGGTGGCGCGGGCACGCACCTGACCGGCAGGATCGAACCCGCATGGGAAGAGGCAATGGACACGCTGGCGGCGTGGTCGCTGGAGCGCTACCGTGCCGATATTCTGGAGTGCGCCGATACTTTCGATTATTTCCAGCAGGGCACGCCGGTCGCCGAGCTGGAACACGCCAAGATCGGCTCGCGCCCGGCCAAGCGCAGCGGCAAGCGCGTGCTGGCAGACCTGCGGGCTATTCCATGGGTCTTCGGCTGGATGCAGTCACGCCACACCGTACCGGCGTGGTACGGCGCGGGCACGGCGCTGGAGCGCTTTGCCTCCGAACGCGATGGCGGCCTGGAGCTGCTGCAGGCCATGTTCCAGCACTTTCCGTTGTTCCTGGACATGCTGCGCAACATGGAATCGGCACTGGCCAAGAGCGACTTCGGCATCGCCGGGCTGTACAGCTCACTCGTGGCGGACGAGGCGCTACGCACCCGCGTGTTTCCGCTGCTGAAAGCCGAATTTGAGCGCACCCGCGCCATGGTGCTGCGCATTACAGGGCAGGATCAGCTGCTGGAGAAAGACCCCGTGCTCGCGCGGTCGATCCGCCTGCGCAATCCCTACGTGGACCCCATGAGCTGGATTCAGGTGGAGCTGCTGCGCCGCAAACGCGACGTTGCCGGGGATGGCGACGAGGCCGCTCTGAACCGTGCCATCACGGCGACCATCAACGGCATCTCCGCTGGGCTGCGCAACACCGGCTGAGTGCTCTCAAAAGAGCATCCAGCATGAACGCGAATGTGGTACATCCCGGGGCGAAGCCGCGCACTGGTGTAGCGGACACACGGCCATGCCTTCATAGTTGCGTGGGGTGCAAGAGTGGCCTTATTCCATAGGGATTACACCCGCTGCGGCAATCCAGAGTGCAAGACAGTGCGTTCTACGCATAGACCTGCAGGAATCTGCAGGCAGAAGTCTGAATTGGAGATGCTGTCATGAAGTTTCGGAATGCAATGCTGGGCTGTACCCTTGCCGCCGTTAGTGCGTTTGCAGTGAACCCGATGGTTGCGCAGAAGAGCGACCCAATGGTGGGTGGCGCTGCCATGTACCCGAGCAAGACAATCGTGCAGAACGCAGGCGCGGCACCCAACCTGACCACGCTCGTGACGGCTGTGAAGGCTGCGGGTCTGGTCGACACGTTGAGTGGAACGGGGCCCTTCACTGTGTTTGCACCCACGAATGACGCGTTTGCCAAGCTGCCGGCCGGTACGGTGGACACGCTTACCCAGCCTGACAACAAGGCACAACTCACCAAGATTCTGACCTACCACGTGGTTCCGGGCCGCCTGTCGGCAAAGGACATTGAGAAGATGATCAAGAAGGGTAACGGTACCGCTACCCTGACCACGGTGCAGGGCGAAACGCTCAAGGCCATGATGCCCAGCAAAGGCATGATCACCCTCACCGACGAGAAGGGTGGCACCTCCAACATCACCACCGCGGACGTGTTCCAGAGCAACGGCGTGGTTCATGTGATCGACACGGTACTGATGCCGAACTAACATCTCGCAGCATTTCATCAACGCAGAAGGGCACCTTCCGGGTGCCCTTTTGCAGCGGTCAAAACTGTAGTGTGAGCGACAGAAAGCGGCTCTCCAGAGAGCAAAACAGACCTGTTAACGCAAGGTTTGTAGGTGAAAACGCCTCTTTGCCGTGCCTTACAGGCACGTTTTGGTGCCCTCTGCGCGCGTTTCTGCTGTCTGTGGCAAGCAATTTGCGCAGAAGTGCACCTAGAGAGAGCCCAAAAAGTGTATGCTTGCGGCCATGGGCGAACAAAAAGCGAACAATGCGACGGCTACCTTCTTTCCCATCCTTCAGGGTGCGAGTCACGGGCTGAGTCGGATGGCTGCCGAAGCTGAGCAGGTGGACGCAGGGCATGACGTGGAGTTCCGGTCGCTGCAGGTCCGCTCGGTATTGAACCGCTCCATCAGCAAGCGGCTGCACTGGATGGCGTGGTCCATCAACCCGTACCGCGGCTGCGAGTTTGCCTGTCGCTACTGCTATGCCCGGTACACCCACGAGTTCCTGGCCCCGGCGCCCGATGCGGCGGACCCTGTGCGTGGCGTGCTGGGCGATGCGGAGCGGCAGCCCGGCCGTTTTCCGCTCAGCCTGCGCGACCCGGAGGCGTTCGAAAAGCGCATCTTTGTCAAGGAAAACGCAGCCTGGCTCCTGGAGCAGGACCTGCGCCGCCTGGCCCGGCAGGGGCGCTTGGACGATGAGATCGCCCTGGGCACGGCAACCGACCCATGGCAGCCCATCGAGCGGCGCACCCGGCTGACGCGCAGCCTGCTGGAGGTGATGGCGAGGCGCGACGGCCTGCGGCTGGGCATTGTGACCAAGTCCACCCTGATCGAGCGCGACATCGACCTGCTTCAGGAAATTCATCGCCGCGGCACGCTCGCAATTCACATCACGGTCACCACGCCAGACGCGGAGCTGGCTCGCAAGCTGGAGCCGCGCGCACCCCGGCCCGACCTGCGGTTGCGCACGGTGCAGCACCTGCGCCAGGCGGGGCTGCGGGTGGGCATCCTGAACTCGCCGCTGCTGCCCGGCATTACCGATTCAGCCGAAAGCATCGACACCATGGCCGCGCTGGCAAAGGAGGCGGATGCAAGCTTCTTTGCCGCCATGCCGCTGTTCCTCAAGCCCTGCTCGAGGCCGACCTACTTCGAGTTCGTCCGCGAGCACTTCCCGCATCTGCAGGTCTTGTACGCCGAGCAGTTCCGCGATATGGATTTCGCCTCGCGCCCGTATCGGCTGCGGTTGGAGGCGCTGGTCAAAGCGAGCTGCGCACGGCATGGTCTGCGCGAGCGCCTGACGGACAACCTCTTGACGCGCGACGCGGGCGAACCGCGCAAGGGCCCAACGTCCGTGCGGGTAGACGCGGCACCAGCCAGCGGGGCACAGGGCCTGCTGTTTGCCTAGACTCCGTTCGAGTTGGCTTTCGGAAGGGCACAGCTTGAGCTGTGCCAGCTAATCAAAGCAGGAAGGAGGCCTTTGGCCCTGAGGCCAGTTTTGAGCAGACCTCGGCGGCTAAAGCCGTGTTACCAAGCGACTAATTTGGCATGGCTGAAGCGATGCCCTTCCGAAGGACAGGCCGTATTTGCGAAACGTGTATCAACGCGGATGCGGCTGGTTAGGAACGGACGGGCTGAGTTTCGCCGCAGTGTCACAGCCGTACACTACCCTGCAACAAGGAGGACACATGCCCATCCAGAACTACAGCCTGCTCAAAGGCACACCCACCGCAGGACAGGTGGTCAGCGGGTCCAGCGCGCACTACCAGATCACGGTGCAGGCCACCAGCGGCCCATTTACGGTCGCGGTCAACATCCAGAGCGTGGATGGCAGCGAGGTGCTCTACGCCATTGAGCCAAGCTTTACGCCGCCCGAGCCGCTCACGGCGGTTGCCAGCGGCATCCACATTGTGCCCAGCAAGCCGGGCGGCCTGGCCATCGACTTCGTGCGCGAGACGGTTCAGGGCAAGCCGCTCATCCAGCGGTCGCAGATGGCGCTGCTGCCCATTGCCAGCGACACCGCGAAATTCATCCACGAAATGCAGACCGAAGATCACCGGCATGAGCAGAAACAGCATGCGCTGGGCAATGCCGTGGTCACGTTGCTGAACCAGGCTGTCAGCCAGAAGGGCTCACTCGTGTACGCCTTTGGCAGCGCGTTCCAGGATAACGGTGTGACGGACGGCATCCACGACATCCACATGAACCAGGGCAATCCGCTGAGCAACCATGGCGCAGACAACGGCATTTGGCAGGATGGCGCGCTGTTCGTTTACCTGCCCAAGACCAAGTCATACACTGCGGTGTTCATCGCGTTCCAGACGGAAAGTTGGCAGACGGACGCGAATGGCAATCCAGTCGCAGCCGCACACTGACACGGCTAACGAATCCGCGGGAATGGGTGCCCCACATCTCCAAAGGAGATGTGGGGCTAAGGTGTACACAGGCATCTGATCCCACATCTCCTTCAGAGATATGGGGCACCCGGTACCCAGAACCAAGCACATATCACAGCCGGTACGATGAGAGGGTATGCCAGACCATCAGAAGCGCGCTCTTGTTACCGGCGGTGCCGGGCTCATTGGATCTCACCTGACGGACCTCTTGATCCGTGAGGGCTGGACGGTCCGCATCCTGGACAACCTGGAGCCGAACACGCACAAGCAGGGCAAGCCCGCCTGGGTAAATCCTGCGGCGGAGTTCCGGCAGGGTGAGGTGCAGGAGTACGAGACCATGCGTGCGGCGCTCGAAGACATCGACGTGGTCTTCCACCAGGCGGCGTACGGCGGCTACATGCCGCAGATGGCAAAGTACGTGCTGGTCAACAGCTTTGGCACGGCGCAGATGCTGGAGATCATCCGCGACCACAACCTGCCCGTCAAGAAAGTAGTCGTCGCCAGTTCGCAGGTGGCTTACAGCGAGGGCGCGGCGTACTGCCCGGAGCACGGCAACGTGGTGCCGAAACTGCGGCCGGTAGAGCAGCTGCGCGCAGGTGACTTCGCCGTGCACTGTCCTGTGCCGGTGAGCGGCGGTGTGTGCGGCAAGGTGACCGCATCCATCCCAACGCCGGAAAGCACGCCCGGCGGCGGCGAAACGGTCTATGGCATCACCAAGGTCGACCAGGAGCGGCTGGTGCTGTTGTGGGGTAAGCAGACTGGCGTTCCCACGGTGGCGTTGCGTTACAGCTGCACCTATGGCCCACGGCAGTCGTTGTTTAACCCGTACACGGGCGTCATCGCCATCTTCTGCACGCGCCTGTTGAACGATCAGCCGCCGGTGGTTTACGAGGACGGCGAGCAAACACGCGACCTATGTTTCGTCGAGGACATTGCGCGCGCCAACCTGCTGGTGGCCACCACAGACACGCTGGACGGCCTGCCGGTGAACGTGGGCAGCGGGCAGGCGACCAGTGTGAACAGGCTGGCACGCATCATCGCGGAAAAGCTCGGCAAGAACATCGAGCCGCTGACGCGTGGCGAGTTCCGGCCCGGAGAGATCCGCTCGCTTATCTCGGACACATCGCGCATTCAGAGCATCGGCTACAAGCCCTCCGTGACCATTGAAGAGGGCATCGGGCGCTACATCGACTGGATTGGCACACAGGGCGCGGTAAAAGATTACTTCGCCGAAATTGAAGCAGGCCTGCGCGCGAAGGGTATTGTGCAGAGCGTAAGGGCATAGGCGCACACCAAGCCTTCGTGTTGAACGCAGAGGCCGCAGAGGAAAGTACGCAGAGGCCGCAGCGGAGTGCACCAAGAGGCCGCAGGGAATTGCACGCAGGGGCCGCAGGGCGGTGTGCTCACTTTGCGGGCCTCTGCGTATACCTCCGCGACCTCTGCGTTCTGCTTTGCAATCAGCTTGTAACAGAAGGCCCGCAACGGATGCGGGCCTTTTTGCGTGATTGATTGTAAGGCTTACGCGGCTACGGCTTCACCTATCTCTGCTGCCTGCTTGTTGATCTTGCTTTCAGCCAGCTCCGTGAACTTCTTATCGCCGGTCTTGCTGTCCTCAAGAGCTTGCGCGACTTCCTTCACGGCATCCTGCTTGCCGATGACCTTTGCGTAGCTGGCGAGTGAACCATAGGAGGCCACGCGGAACAGCTGCTGCTGGTTGGCCGCGACGATCAGCGCCGCATCGCGAATGGGGCCACGATCCGTGTTCTTGATCATCTCTTCCACTTCGCGAATCATGGCATTCGCGATGTGGTTGTCTTCGCGGTGCACCTGCTCGCCAAGCTTCTGGAAGGCCTGCTCCACCGTGGTGCCATACTCCTTGCTCTTGGTCGCGGTCTTGCTGAATAGCTCCTTCAGATCCGCATCTGCGGCGGCTTCGGCCATCTTTGGCGCGGCCTGCGCCATCTTCTCCTCAAAGTCGAGGACGTAGGTCATGGCGGTGGTCAACAGCTGCTGTACGCTTTCAATCTTCACGGTGAAATCTCCTGGGCGGTACTGGCGTTCTTCCCTTGTACGATGCCCGTGCGCAACACTATCCGATGACGATGGCTGCGCCTGTTCACGCCAGGCTCTTACCGCGTCACGGACCTTGCCGGACTGCATTGACCACATACACACAGGGGTAACAGCGAGCACATGCAGCAGGCGTGCAGCAGGTGCGGCGTGACACACGCATCGACACGCCTAGCGAGCTTGCATGCGGCGCAGGCGCCACAGCCGGATGGGCTCGCCAAGGGCGGTGATCAGCAGGATGCCGCCCATGATGGCGACGCCATCCTGTGGCCGCTGCATGGAGCCGGTGGCCACCATCAGCGTGGTGGAGAGCGCTGCCGGTTGCTGGGCTTGCAGGAGCAGTGTTGCGGCCGTGGTCAGCAACACCGCGATGACGGCTGCTGCCACGCGCGGCAGTGTGATGTTGCTGGTGGAGACGGCGGGTACGCTCCACGCGTGCGTCAACGCCAGCGCCATAAACCCGCACAGCACCCCGGCGAGATGACCCACGATGACGTTGTAGGGC
>CALMRM010000174.1:0-11403 GCA_937871605.1 uncultured Terriglobus sp.
GAACCGGCGACATTCAGCTTGGGAAGCTGACGTTCTGCCACTGAACTACTCCCGCGTACAAGCCCATAGTATAGCCGTCCGCTCCTTGTCATTGAATCGCATGCAACCGGACCGTCTTTTCGCTTCTACGGTGCGCACGCATTCTACTGAAAGTCTCTCGCGCGCCCCCATGCGTGCCGCAACGACAGCCGGACATGTCAGTGACTTAATTTTCGGAAGATTGGTGGACCTGAGCGGGATCGAACCGCTGACCTCCTCGTTGCGAACGAGGCGCTCTCCCAGCTGAGCTACAGGCCCGTGTCTGCGCCGTGTCCACGAAGAATGGGGGCGGCAGGATACTGCTGTTCCAGCGCGGCTGCGCGAACAACTTCATGAGTGTAGCAGGGAAGAGGATGCGACTCAACGCGCCCAGCGCCTCTACAAGGGGAGCAGCGCCGCAGCCAAGGCCGGTAGCGCGGTAAGGGGCAGGCTGCCCTGAGCCAGTTCACGGCTGCCGCCCCCGCGGCCACCCAGTGTGGTCAGGGCGGTGCGCAGTTCCGTCCCGCAGTTGCCCATCGCTGCCGCCAGCACCACCGCGCAGGACTCGCCCTGTGGTAGCGCCACGAGCGTGCGGGGCGCTCCAGCTGCCACCAGGGCAGAGGCAAGCAGCTTGGCAAAGTCGGGGGTGTGTCCGGGAAGTTCCGCATCTAGCGTATGCAGCAGGAGCGGTTGCGCCGTGCCTGCGGTCGCAACGAGCGCTACGGCTTCCGCCGTTGCCAGTGCTTGCAACAGGGCTGTGCGTTCTTTGGCGGCAGTCCGGTTCTCTGCCAGCAGCCGGGCTACGCTGCCTTGTACCTCCGCTGTGCCCGTGGACAGCGCACGCGAGAGTGCAGCCAAGCCTTCGTACTCAGAGCGCGCCGCCCGCAGTGCGCGAGTGCCGCACAGGAATTGCAGACGCACCGCACCGCGCACCCGCTCAGTGCCGCGCAAAAAAATAGGGCCAATGGCAGCGGTTGTCGCCACGTGGGTACCGCCACAGGCATTCAGGTCGATACCGGGCACTTCTATCAGCCGAATACGCCCTGCCCGGGGCGGCAGCTTACGCAGGCGGCTGTCTTGCAGCATGGCCTGAGCCTCGTCGGGTGACACATAGCGGATGCCTACGGGCAGCGCCTGCGCCACGGCAGCGTTCACGGCCAGTTCCACCGCGGCAAGTTCCTCGTCCAGCAAAGGCGGGCCTTCCAGGTCAATGGTGCAGGTCTCCGGGCCAAGGTGAAACGACACTGTCTTCCTCCGCCGGTCGCGCCACAGCACCGCCGAAAGCAGGTGCTGCCCGCTGTGCTGCTGCATGTGGTCCTCCCGGCGCTCGGCATTCACCATGCCGCGGACCTCGGTACCCTCCTGCAAAGGCTTGGCCGTGGTGTGCCACACCTCGCCAGCCTCGTCCTCCTGCACGTCTGTGACGGGTGCCTCCAAACTTGCGCCAGACCGGGCTGTAGCTATCAGTACGCCGGTGTCGGCGGGTTGCCCACCGCTCTCCGGGTAAAAGGCGGTGCGGTCCAGGGCGACCTGCCACACCTGGCGGCCATGGACGCGTGCCACCTCGCGGATGGCCGTAACCGTCGCTGTAAACGTCAACTGCTCCGGCGCGTCGTAGTAGATGCGGTCGGCGGCATGTGTCTGTACCTGGGCGGACACTGTGAGCGCTACTCCCTTGGCGAACCTGTAAGCATGCCGCTGACTGCACTCACTTCCGTGCGGCTGCCGATGATCAGCGGCGTCCGCACATGCGGCTCCTTGGGCGCAACGTCTAGAATGCGCTGCCGTCCGTCTGTTGCCGCACCCCCAGCCTGCTCCGCAATGAAGCTGAGCGGATTGGCCTCGTACAGCAGCCGCAGCTTGCCCTTCGGGTTCTTGGTTGTCGGCGGGTACAGGAAGACGCCACCCTTCAGCAGGGTGCGGTGAAAGTCCGCGATGAACGAACCTACGTAGCGCGAGCTATGTCGCTCGCCGGTCAGGCTGCCATCGCGCAGGCCGGCCACCACCCGTGCGTAGACGGGCTCAGACTCGGCAAGATTGCCCTCATTCAGTGAGTAGTAGGGACCGCTGGCCGGCATGCAAAGGTTTTCGGTAGAGAGCACAAATTCGCCATCGGAGAGCGTAAAGCTGTGCACGCCACTGCCCGCTGTGTACACCAGCGTCGTACTGGGACCGTAGTTGACGTACAGGCCTGCCACCTGCTGCGAGCCTGGCTGCAGCGCGGCGGCGACCGCGTCGTCTCCCGGTTCGCGTGCCTGGATGGACACAATCGTACCGACATTCACGTTCACGTCGAGGTTGGAAGAGCCGTCCAGCGGATCGAAGATAACGATATAGGGCGCATCCGGCCGGTCCGCAAACAGCACTGGCTCGTCGTCCTCTTCGCTGACGAGTGCGGCAACGGTATGCAGCCCGCGCAGTGCCGCCGACAAGGTTTCATTTGCGAGCACGTCAAGCTTTTGCTGTTGCTCGCCCTGTACATTTTCATGCCCTGCCGCTCCCAGCACGCCAGCAAGTGCGGCCGTACGCAACGCCCGTTCAATCTGCACTGCAGCGACGGCAGTTGCTTGCAGCACGTCCGCAAGGCCGTTCCCATGCCGCTGCTGACTATGCTGAAACAGCGTAATTGGCATGGTGCTTAGCCTAGCACCGAGCGGCGGACCTCCGCTGCATCCCGCTGCATCAGCCGCGGCTGACCACCGGAAAAATTGCCACCTTGGAGACAGAGTAATGGTCGGTAGCGCGACAGGAGCGGTTTCTGCCCTCTTTCTTCGCGCGGTACAGTGCGTTGTCAGCATCCGTAATAAGCCGGTGTGCGTCTTGCGCGGTTCCCGGCAGGCAGGTGGCAACGCCACAGCTTACCGTGGTCCACAAGTCGCTGGGAACAAAGGGTGAGTCTTTCTGCATGGCAGGCGAACCGGCTACCTGCACCAGGGTTCGCATGCGCTCTGCCACCTTGACGGCGGCTTCCATGTCGGTGTTCGGCAGCAGCACGATGAACTCTTCTCCGCCAAAGCGGGCCACGAAATCGCCCTCAGAGCGCAATGCCTGCTGCAGCAGCGAGGCCACACGTTGCAGCACCTTATCGCCATACGTGTGACCATGGGTGTCGTTCAGGCGCTTGAAAAAGTCCACATCCACCATGACCGCACTGAAGGGTTCTTCCCGTTCCTGCGCAACACGCCATAGCTCCTGCAGCCGTTCATCGTAGGCGCGCCGGTTTGGCAGGCCGGTCAGCCGGTCTGTACTGGAAATCGCCATCAATTCCGCATTGATACCGGCGAGCAAGCCTCGCTGCAGGCGACCGCGCAATTGCAACAGGTAGCTGTAACGGCGCTCGCGCGTCATGGTGTAGTTGGCAGCCAGGGTCAGCAGCGCGACCCAACCCAAGGTGCCGCCCGCAAACCACTTCTCCGCGGCGGACTGAAGCTTGTCTGCGTACAGCTGCAAGCCATGCATCAGCAACATGATGGCCGACACCACCGCGGCAAAGGGTAATTCGATACGCAGAATGCAGTTTGCAATCAGCAGCATGACGATGAGCCCGATCTGGTCCCCCGGGTCTACGCCTGGATTGATGCTGAGCACGCCTGCAGCCCCCGCAATGCACAGGCAGGCCGCGCCAAATTCCATGAGCACGGCACTACGCCGCCACACCAGTACCAGGCAGGCCAGGACGACGAGCGGAGTGAAGAGCATAAGGCGGATCACGACCGCCCGCATAAAGCGACCGGGTGTCAGCAGGTAGTCGCCCACGGTGAAGAAGTCGTAGGCCATAAGCCCAATCAGGCCCTGCATCAGCAGCATGCGGCCTCGTGCCGTCACCGTGTCTGCCAGGTAGCACGCTTCCAGCTCGGGCGGAAACCAAAGAGCATCCACTCGGCCCGCTTCAAAGCGGCGAATATGCTCCTCAAGCCGTGGCAGCAACTCAGTATCATCCATGTGAGTCTTTATCGCCACCATCCGACCGTTTGTGCCCAGGCCACAAACTTACTCCTTTGCGTACGCGTAGCACAGCTTTCCAGATTTTTTGTAGCAGCAGTTTCTGTCGCAGCCGGGCAGACCACGTTCCAGATACTCCATACATCGGCTACACGATGGCTGCCAACAGCAGCGCGTTGATACAATCGCGTATCCGGGGAGATCAGAGTTGCTACGGTTTTCAACAGCTGGCGAGAGCCACGGCGAAGCGCTGGTGGCGCTGCTGAGCGGATTGCCGGCAGGTGTGCCCGTCGACACCGCCTTTGTTGCGCGCGAACTATGGCGTCGCCAGCAGGGCTACGGGCGCGGTGGCCGGATGCGCATCGAGACGGACACGGCGCACCTCCTGTCCGGTGTGCGCCACGGCAAGACCATCGGTTCGCCCGTGGCCATGACCATCGCCAACCGGGACTGGAAAAACTGGGAAGAGATCCTGCCGGTAGAGGCAGGCGACAGCACCAAGCACAAGGCCGTCGCCTCACCCCGCCCCGGCCACGCTGACCTGCCTGGTTCGCTCAAGTACAACTTCACGGATGCTCGCTATATCTTGGAGCGCGCCTCTGCACGTGAGTCTTCCGCGCGCGTGGCCGCGGGTTCGCTGGCCAAGCTGCTGCTGCGCTGCTTCGGCATTGAGGTGCTGTCGCACGTGGTTCGCGTGGGAGCCGTTGAACTCGAGCGCCCCTACCAATGGAGCGAAATTGTACAGAGCACGGCGCGCGAAGCCGTGCTGCTGAATTGCATCGACCCGGACGTGGAGGCCCGCATGAAGGGCGAAGTGGATCGCGCCCTGCGCACCGGCGACACCGTGGGCGGCGTGTTTGAGGTGGTCGCGCACGGCATACCGCCCGGCATCGGTAGCCACGTGAACTGGGACGAGCGGCTGGATGGCTTGCTGGCCCAATCCGTCATGAGCCTGCAGGCGGTCAAGGCCGTCGAAATCGGCCGTGGCGTGACCGCAGCGGAATCCATGGGCTCGTCTGTACACGACAGCATTGCCTACGCCGACGAGGGCAGCGACGCAGCGACACGGTTCACCCGCGAAACCAATAACGCGGGCGGCATGGAAGGCGGCATCTCGAACGGCGAAGATGTCACGGTGCGTGGCTACCTCAAGCCCATTTCCACACTGCGCCGCCCTCTGGGCTCGGTCAGTTTTGAGACCCGCGAACCGGTCAAAGCCGCGTATGAGCGCAGCGACGTGTGCGTGGTGCCCGCAGCGGGCGTGGCGGCAGAGAGCATGGTCGCACTCACGCTGGCGCGCCTCCTGCTTGAGAAATTTGGCGGCGATAGTGTTCCCGAAACCCGGCGCAATTTCGACGGCTACCTCCAGCAGATTCGTCGCTTCTAATCGCTAGAAAGTAAACAGGAATGATCTACCCCATCGTCAAATACCCTGACCCCGTGCTCGCGCGAAAGGCCGACCCGGTGACCGAGTTCAACGCCGACACCCAGCAGCTGGTCGACGACATGTTCGAGAGCATGTATGCCGCCGAAGGCATAGGCTTGGCCGCTCCGCAGATCGGTGTGTCCAAGCGCGTCTTCGTCGTGGACACCTCCCTGGGCAAAGACCCGGCACAGAGGCTGGCGCTCATCAACCCAGAAGTCGTCTCGACTGAGGGTAAGCAGCTGGAAGAAGAGGGCTGCCTGTCCTTGCCGGACATTCGCGACAAGGTAAGCCGCGCCTTTCACGTCACCATGCGCGCACAAAACGCAACGGGGGAGTGGTTTGAGACCGATGGCGACGAGTTACTGGCGCGCGCCTTTCTGCACGAGAACGACCACCTGAATGGCGTCCTGTTTATCGATCGCGTTTCCCGCCTGAAACGGGAACTCATCCTTCGCCGCATCAGCAAGCTGCAAAAGAACGGCGAGTGGTAGGTGCGGCTTGTCTTCTGCGGCACGCCGGCCTTTGCCGTGCCCACGCTGGAGGCGCTCGTCGCTGCCGGGCACGAAGTCGCACTGGCCCTTTCGCAGCCAGACAAGCCCGTGGGCCGCACCGGCGAGGTCAGCCCCACACCGGTCAAGCGCACGGCCCTGACGCACGGCATCCCCGTCCTGCAGCCTGAAAAACTCAAGAACAACGACAGCCTGCGCGCGCAGCTCACTGCCCTGCAGCTGGACGCAATCATCGTCGTCGCCTATGGCCGCATCCTGCCCCAATGGATGCTTGACCTGCCACGCTTTGGCTGCCTGAACGGGCACGCCTCGCTCCTGCCGCGCTGGCGCGGAGCGGCGCCCATTCAGTGGGCCATTGCAGCAGGCGACCGCGAGACCGGCGTCACCACCATGCGGCTGAACGCAGGGCTGGACACTGGCCCCATGCTGCTGCGGCGCTCCGTTGCGATTACGGAGACGACCACCTCGCCGGAGCTCTTTCTCTTACTCGCGCGTATGGGTGCGGACCTGATGGTGGAAACACTTGCTGGCCTCGAAGCTGGGACGGTGAAGCCCGAGTCGCAGGACGACACAGCGGCCACGCTTGCCCCCATCCTCGCCCGCGACGATGCCCGCATCGACTGGACCCGCACCGCAGGGGAAATTGATCAGCGTTTCCGAGGCTTTCAGCCCTGGCCCGGTGCCCACACCAGCCTGCGCGGCAAGAAGCTCATCGTGCATGGCATGACATACACGCCGCTCACTGCAAGTGATGCTGACCCTGGTGAGATCGACCTCTCCGGCGGCAAGCTCCGTGTCACCTGCGGTGAGGGCAGCACGTTGCTGCTGGATGAGGTGCAGCTGGAGGGTAAAAAGCGCATTTCCGCTGCCGAATTGCTACGCGGCTACCAGCTGGGCGGCGGCGAACGCCTGGGCTGATCCCCAAGTTGTTTGTCATTACGGGCAAGGTTTGTCATCCCGCAGCGCAGCAAAGGGATCTGCATGTGTGCGGGTCCGTCATGACAGTCGGCGGTGGCTCCAGCTTCAAGACGTTCGCGCATGCGCGAATCAAAACACTTGGCTGTGCGCACAGGGCTACGGCTCGCAAGCAGCAATGCAGATCCCTCCGCTGCGCTGCGGGATGACAAGTTCGAAGGAGTATGCCATGGACGAGATGGCGAGAAAAAGGACGGAAGAACGAATATGAAGGCACCAGCCGAGGCAAGCTCCGTAAGCGGCGCGAAGGCACCCATCGCGCCCGCGCGCGTCGCCGCCTTCCACATCCTGCAGCGTGTGCAAACCACGGCGGCGCACTCTGACGACCTGCTGCACACGCCCGCTGTCCATTTGCTGTCACCGGAGGACCGCAACCTGACCCACACGCTGGTGATGGGCGTGCTGCGCTGGCAACTGTACCTGGATGCTGTGTTGCGGCCCATGCTGCAGCGGCCTGACGCGGAGGGGCACCCGGCAGCGCTGCTGGCTCTGCGCATGGGCCTGTTTCAGCTCTTGTTTCTGGACCGCATCCCCGCCCACGCTGCGCTGAATGAAAGTGTGGAGCTGGCCCGGGCCAACGGAGCGGCCCATGCGGCAGGCATGGTGAATGCGCTGCTGCGGCGCGCCCTGCGCGAACGTCCTGACCCAGCCGCGCCAAAACGCACCAGCCTGGCCGTGGCGTTGACGCCGGCAGAGCAGGCGCATCCCGAGTGGCTGCTGAGCCGTTGGCGCACGCACCTGGGCCACGCCGCCGCCCGGCTTGCCGCCGATTACGACCAGGCCGAGCCGCCTGGCAGCGCTCTCTTCGCACCCGATCCAGCGTTGCCGCAGATCGACGATGGATCGCGCCTCGTTGCAGAGCTTGCCGCTGCAGCGCGGCCCGGTGCGCGCCGCATCCTGGACTGCTGTGCCGCACCCGGCGGCAAAACCGCCGTGCTGGCCGCGCGCCACCCGGATGCCGAACTGGTTGCGACAGACAACAACCCGAAGCGGCTGGACGGCCTGCGCAAACGCATGGATCGCAGCTCGGCCACGGCACACGTGAAGACCCTGTTGGCCGACATGACCGCCACGCCGGAAGACCCGCTCTTGCGCTCCGACTTCGACCTCATCCTGTGCGACGCGCCCTGTTCCGGCACGGGCACGCTAGGGCGCAATCCAGAGATTCGGCACCGGCTGCGGGAGGCTGACGTGGCACGGCAGGCCGAGCGCCAGCGCGCCATCCTGCGCGGTGCGCTCGACCTGCTGGCACCCGGCGGCAGAGCCGTCTACTCCACCTGCTCGCTGGAGCCGGAGGAGAATGAACAGGTGGTCCGCGCCGTGTGTGATGAAAAGCCCGGCCTGCGCGTCCTCGCGCCGGAGGTGCTGCTGGCAAACCTGCCCGCCTTGCAAGAGGGTGCCGCCGACTCGCTGCGGAAAACGCTACTGCCCGGCGCCCTGCGAACCATCCCCGGCGTGCAGCCATGCGACGGCTTTTTCGCTGTTGTGCTGGAGTGGGCATAGCCCCACACCCTCTTCATAAGCCTAGCGAGCGACAGATGGTGTCACTGGGCCGCCGTAGGTGCCGGGCTTGGGACTGAACTGGCCGGTGCACCTGCGCTCATCTTCACATGCGGGTTATCCGCAGCGGAGACGCGCGTACCCGCCGCAGGCGTTTGCGTCACCACCACACCTGCGGGTATCAGCACCACGGGTGGCGGAGGAGGCGTGCCCAGCGGGTCGGCTGCGGGCGGCGCAGGCTGCGGCACAATGGCCCACACGTGCAAGTCCAACTCCTTCATGCGGGCGTTGGCAGCAGAGTAGCTCAACCCGACCAGGTTCGGCATCACCCACGCTTTGGGCGCGGCCGTCTCCGCCTGGCTCAGCAGCAGTCCGATCTCCGGCTTCTCAATGCCCTGGGCGTCTGCGGGTGGGGTTTGCGCCAGCACGGTGTCGACGGGACCGCTGGCGGGCAGGTAGGCCAAGGTGCCCATGTCCAGCGAGGCACGGCGGATCGCCATGCCTGCGTCATGCTCGTTCATGCCTACGGCGTTGGGGATGGTGGCCTGTTGCGGACCCAGGCTTTCCGTCACGCGCATGTGCCAGCCCTTGCGCACGGTGCTGCCCGCGGCGGGCGATTGCGACAGGATGCGCCCGGCAGGTACGGTGGTGGAGTAGAAGCGGTTCTCAACTGTGAGGTTAAGCAGCGCACTGGTGCTGGTTGCACCCGCCTCATCCACCGTCATGCCGGAAAGGTTCGGCACCTCCACTTCAGCGGTGTGGATGGCCAGCCGCATGGTGATGAGCCCAGACAGCAGCGCCACCGTGCTGGCAGCCAGCATCACCATGCTGATGCGAAACCACCGCGAAACGTCAGCGGCTACTTCCTGCGGATTGTGGCGGTAGCGGACGCGAAATCTCACTGCACTCCAGTGTAGCGGGAACAAAACAGAACACAGAGATCACGGAGGTGTCACGGAGATCACGGAGTTCTCTGCGTCCTCTGCGGTGTTCCTCGGCGTAGTCTGCGTTCCTGTCGTTACCGCTCGTTGTCCGTCACCGGCTCGGGATGGATCAGCAGCCGCGTCACCTCCGGCCGGTCGCGCAGAAACGCCGCCTCCATCTGCGAGATGATGCGGTGCACTGTGCCCATCGGCAGGTCATCGGCCATGCTGCAGTGGCAACTCATCTGCACCTGGTCGCCGGTGCGCAGTGCCAGCACATTGTGCACGTCGGCAATCTCAGGAAACTCGCGTGCCGCACAGCGTACGCCAGCCTCCAGCGCGCTATCGTCCCGCAGCACAACAACCGGCTCAATCGTGCTCTCCTCCGCCTCCATGTGCGTCACGCCGGATTGGATCTCCGGCACCTCGCGCCGAATCGCCGCCTCAATCTCCGTGGTGGTGCTGTGCGCCTGGCGCAGCGGCATGGTTTCCGGCAACTCCAGGTGCAGTTCCACGGCCAGGCCACCCTCCATCTGCTGCACGGTCACATCGTGAAAGGCGTAATTGGAGCGCTGTGCCACAGCCCGCACCCGGTCAAAGATGCTCTCCTGGTGGCTCGCGACAGGTGCCGTCCGAATCACAACGTCCGTGCCCGGCATCAACTGTTGCACAGCGTCCGTGGCCGCCATCACGATCTGTTCCGACCGCTGAAAGGTCGTCGTGCGCGCCATGGCTACCGTCACATCCGCAAAGTAGTGCGCGCCGGCGCGGCGCATGCGCAGCCCGTCAACAAACAGCACGCCCTCTACCCCGCTGATGGCGTCCACCAGTCCCTGGCGCATGGCGGGTGGTGTCGCATCCAGCAGGGCGTCGATCGTCTCCCGCGCCAACTGCACAGTCACCTTGAGGATGATGCACGACACCAGAATGGCCGCCAGGGGGTCCGCCAGTTCCAGTGCGCGTACGCCGAGGCGCTTTCCCGCGAAGGAGGCCAACACTCCAAGCAGGACTGCGACGCTCGACCAGATGTCCGTACTGAAGTGCAGGGCATCGGCCTCCAGCGCCTGCGAATGCGCCTCCCGCGCCACACGGGCCAGCTGCCGCGACCGCACGTAATCGACCGTGATGGACAGCAGCAGCACCAGTACCGGCCAGGCCGACTCGCGCAACTCCAGCCGCTCGCCATGCGCGTAACGCGCGATCCGCTGCACCGCCACCGCCACAATCCATACCGACGAGCCGAGCATCAGCACTGTTTCCGCAAACGCGGACAGGCTTTCCACCCGGCCATGCCCATAGGAGTGGCCCTCGTCAGCGGGCAGGTCTGCCATGCGCACGCTAAACAGCGTCATCCCGGAGGCAATCAGGTCAACCGAGGAGTGTGCGCCCTCGCTCAGCATGCCCAGCGAGCCCGTGAATAGCCCTGTAAGGACCTTGAGCAGCGTCATACCGCCAGCGGCCAGCACGCTGTGCAGGGCGGCCTTCCGCTTGGCGGCAGAGGCTTGCTCCAGCGCGGCCTGCTCCACAGCAGTCCGGGTTCGGTCTTGCACGCCCAGTGACATTGGGACTTTCAGCCTACACCGTCCAGCTATGTCCACCTATCCCTTGTCATCCCGTAGCGCAGCGGAGGGATCTGCATGTGAGTCGGCTGCACGAGAAAATCTCTAGTCAAGTAAGCAGTGAGGCCATTCGCGCTGTGCGCGAACATCAGCGATTCTCTCGCCTGTGCACGCAGTCTTGGTGCCACAGCACACATGCAGATCCCTCCGCTGCGCTACGGGATGACAACCTAAAAGAGGTAAGCATAGGAAGAGGGGCCGTGAGATACGTCACGGCCCCTCTGCGTTGCTGCACGCAGCAGGTTACGCGGCCTTCTCCAGTGTCGCCAGGTCGATCACAAAGCGATACCGCACATCACTCTTCAACATGCGCTCATACGCCTCATTCACCTTGTCGATGGGCGTGATCTCGATGTCGCTGGTGATGTTGTGCTCTCCGCAGAAATCCAGCATCTCCTGCGTTTCCTGGATAGAGCCGATCATGGACCCTGCGATGCACTTGCGGCCCGCGATGACACCGAACGCGTTGAAGTTTGAATTCTCCTCCGGCG
>CALMRM010000174.1:11413-15673 GCA_937871605.1 uncultured Terriglobus sp.
CGCGCCGACGAGCACCAGGCTGCCATCTTTCTTCAGCATCTGCAGGTACGGTCCAAAATCCATGGCCACGCCCACCGTGCTGATGATGAGGTCGAAGGTGCCCGCGAGTGGCTTCAGGCTCTCTGGATCGCTAATGGCGAAGTACTCATCCGCGCCCAGCCGCTTGGCATCGTCGGCCTTTTTCATGCTCTGGCTAAAGACCACCGTGTGTGCGCCCAGCGCGTGCGACAGCTTTACACCCATGTGACCGAGGCCGCCCAGGCCAACAATGCCGACCTTCTTGCCCGGTCCCGCGCCCCAGTGGTGCAGCGGGCTGTACAGGGTGATGCCCGCGCACAGCAGCGGCGCGGCGGCATCCAACGGCAGATTTTCCGGGATGCGCAACACGTAGTTCTCATCGACGACGATGTGGTCGGAGTAGCCGCCGTACGTCGGCGAACCATCCTTTTCACGACCGTTGTAGGTGGCGTTCATGCCGACGAGACAGTAGTTGTTCTCGCCCTCCACGCACTCATGGCACTGGCGGCAGGTGTCCACAAAACAGCCCACGCCCACGTGGTCACCCACTTTGTACTTGGTCACGCCGCTACCCACAGAGGTCACCACGCCGGCGATCTCATGGCCGGGCACCATGGGAAAGATACCGGCAAACCACTCGTCGCGCGCCTGGTGGATGTCGGAGTGGCAAATGCCGCAAAACTTGATTTCGATGCGAACGTCCTGCTCTTTCAGGTCGCGACGATCGAACGAGAAGGGCGCGAGCGGTACCTTTGGCGCCTGTGCGGCGTATCCGTATGCCTGGGGCATGGTGATTTGCTCCTTGTGGGTTCAGCAGTGAAGGTAGAGCCGGCGCGGGTCCTCAGCGGCTGCGGTAGTTATAAGATGCGCAGCGGAAACACGGGATGCACACGGGCGGTCTCTATCGCGCTGTTCGCGGATACGTCCCTAACGCCCTTCGCAGTTGCCTGGCTGCTGTCCTCTGGAGTCCGCACCCATGTACCCGGTTGTCATCCCGCAGCGGAGCGGAGGGATCTGCATGTGTGCTTGTCCACCGCCATTGGGCGTGCTCTGGTGCAGACAGCAAGGTCTTCGCGCTGCGCGCGAACGGACGTGCACTTCGGGCCACCACCATCATTGCGAGCGTGCCAGCTGAAATGCAGATCCCTCCGCTGCGCTGCGGGATGACAAGCGGAACGAAGGTGGAGAACAACGGCAGGCAAGCAGGGCAATCCGTCTACGCTGCGCGCCCGCGCCAAAGCCCAGCCACACCAAACAGGTACGGCTGCCAGCGCACCTCGGCGAACCCGGCCTCGCGCATCATGCCGCAAAACACGTCGGGAGCAGGGAAGCGCTCCACGCTTGCGGGCAGGTACCGGTACGAGGCGCCGCTGCCCGAAATCAGGCCACCAATACGCGGCAGCACGTGCCGGAAGTACAGCCGATAGGCACGGCCCAGCAGCCCCGGCGGCTCGCTGAAGTCGAGAATGCCGATGCTCCCGCCCGGTTGCAGCACGCGGTAAATCTCGCGCAGACCGGCGGCGTAGTCGGCCAGGTTACGGAAGCCGAAGGCACTCACCACAAGGTCCTGCGAAGCCTCGGCAAGTGGCAGTGCAAGCGCATCCGCCTCGACGAACTCCACCGGCCTGCCCCTGAGCTTTTGCCGCCCACGCTCGATCATCTCGTGGGAAAAGTCGACAGCCAGCATCGGCTGCGCACCGGCAGTAGGCCTGCGCCGCAGCAGAGCAGCCGTCATATCGGCGGTGCCGCAGCACAGGTCCAGCACGCGCGCCCCTGGCTGCTTCAGTACCGGGTCGAACTGCCGCGCCGCACGGTACCACCACACCCGGTCCATGCCAAAGCTGAGAATATGATTCAGCCGGTCGTAACGCGGTGCGATGCCGTCAAACATGCGCTGTACAGCCGCAGAGGCTTCTGCAGCGTTCGCCGTGCCAATGGGGCGTGAGCCGGTCGCAGGTTCGGTATGGCTGTCGCTCACGCGTGCACCCATGGCGTCGTCGCAAGTGGGGCTGACGGCCTGCCAAAGTGCATCTCCAGCAGCATCGCGTGTACGGCACCGGTCAGTTCCGCCTCTGTCACGTCGCGCACAAGTTCAACGGTGCCGATGGCAGTGGGCAAGACAAAATTCAAGGTGCCGCTGCGCTTCTTCTTGTCGCCGCCGGTCAAGGCGACAAGCCGATCCGCATCTGCCTGGAACCTCGGCAGGTCGGCATTGCGATGCACAAGCGCGGTGATGCGGTCCGCATCGCCATCCGTCAGCATCCCCCGGCTCTGCGCCAGCCGCGTCGCCGCCACCATGCCCCAGCCAATGGCCTCGCCGTGCAGCAGCGCCTTGTACTCCGTCGCAGCCTCAATGGCGTGACCCACAGTATGGCCGAAGTTTAGGATCATGCGCAGGCCGTTCTCACGCTCGTCCTGGCCCACCACCGCGGCCTTCATGCGAACGCTGGCCTCCACCACGTGCTGCAGCGCATTTGGATCACCCTGCAGGATGGTACCGGTGTTCGCCTCCATGTACGCGAACAGTGCCGGATCGCCGATCACCCCCGCCTTCACACTCTCCTGCAACCCCGCGCGCAACTCGCGCTCCGGCAGCGTCCGCAGCACGTCAATGTCGGCAAACACAGCCAGCGGATGGTAGAAGCTGCCCACCAGGTTCTTGCCCGCGCGCAGGTTCACGCCCGTCTTGCCGCCCACGGACGAATCCACCTGCGCCAGCAGCGTGGTGGGCACCTGCACAAAGCGGATGCCGCGCATGTACACCGCCGCTAGGAAGCCGGTGAGGTCGCCGATGACGCCGCCGCCCAGCGCCACCAGCAGGCTGTCGCGGTCTGCTCGCTGCTCGGCCAGTTCCTCGCACAATCGTTCCAGCGTCCCGAGTCGCTTTTCGCCCTCCCCCGGGGGCACCTGCAGCACCTCCACCGGCACACCCAGCGCGGCAAACCCGTCGCGCACCGGCGCTGCCCACAGCCGCTCGATCTGCGGCGAAGTGACGAGGAACACCCGCGACACCCTGCCCGCCAATCGCACGTATTCTTTCGCGATGCTGCCTAGCAGCCCGCGCCCGATGTGCACCTGGTAGTCGGCAGAATCGGTCTTGACCGGTACAGACGTCATGCCTCGATTATCTCAGCCATGCGTACGTGTCACCCGCCAGCCTTATTGCCTGACTGCCACTCCGCTTCGCTCTGCCGTTTTGTCATCCCGTATCGCTCGTTTTGTCATCCCGCGACGCCCCCGTTTGTCATCCCGTAGCGAAGCGGAGGGATCTGCATGTGTGCTGGATGGTGCGGTGCTGCTCCGCGAAGCAGGTCCCTCCACTCCGCTTCGCTCCGGTCGGGATGACAAACAGAAGGTGTGCGCTCCGGCCTGCATGACAAACCGTGGGCAATAAGTAGGCGGCAGACAACCTGAGCAATAAGTTAGGCGGCGGACCGCGCCTGCCGACCCTGCAGCAGCAACGAAACCACAACCGTTGCTGCCAGTAAAGCAAAGATCACCAGCAGCGACTGCAGCGCCGACACCTCGAACCACGGTGCCACCAGCATTTTGCCCGCGGCAAAGGCCAGCACAGCCGCCAGCCCATAGTGCAGGTAGTGGAGCTTGCCCAGCGCGTGCGTCAGGACAAAGAAGAGTGACCGCAGCCCCATCACGGCGAAGATGTTCGACGTGTACGCGATAAACGTGTGCCGCGTGATCGACAGAACCGCCGGAATCGAATCCAGCGCAAACACGAGATCGGCAAACGCAATGCCGACCAGCGCCAGCACCAGCACGGTGGGAATGCGCCTGCCGTTCTCCACTGCGGTAAAGCCGTCCTGGCTCAGCGAAATGGGCTGGCGCTGTTCCAGCCACAGCTGCCACTTGGGCCTTTTCGGGTGCTCGTGGTCTGCCGGCAACACCAGCCGCACCGCCGCAATCAGCAGGAGGACGGCAAACACATACGTGACCCACTCGAACTTTTCGAGCAGCCGCACACCCGCCACAATAAACGCGGCACGCAGGACCACTGCGCCCAGGATGCCCCAGAAGAGCACGCGACGCTGCTTGTCTTCGGCAATCTTGAACGATTGGAACAGCAGCAAAAAGACGAACAGGTTGTCGATGGACAGGCTGTACTCGGTCAGCCAGCCGGCGTAGAACTCGATTCCGTACTGGCTGCCATGCGAGTACCAAACCCATCCGCCGAACGCCAGCGCGAGCGTCGCGGTGGGGACACGCTTCACGACAACCTCGACGCGC
>CALMRM010000175.1 GCA_937871605.1 uncultured Terriglobus sp.
CCTCAAAGTAGTGGCGCTGGAGGCTGGCCCCTGGTTCGAGAACCCTGCGGAAGAGTTCCCCACGGATGAGACGGCAGCGCACATTTACTGGCTGGACGAGCGGCTGTCCGGCGGTGCGGACCCAACGGCCTTTGGTGCAAATAATAGCGGTACCGGTGTCGGTGGCAGCACGTTGCACTGGGGTGCGTACGCGCCCCGGCCAGACGCGCGTGACATGAAGCTGAAGAGCAACGACGGTGTTGCGGTGGACTGGCCGCTGACGCTGGAAGAGTTGAATCCCTACTTCGACGAGGTTGAGGAGTTCATTGGCGTCTCTGGCCCGGAAACTTACCCGTGGGATCCTGCACGCAAGTACCCACTGCCGCCGCTGCCGCTGAATAGCAGCGCCATGTACATGGCCACCGGCTGTGAAGCGTTGGGCATCCGTGCGACGCAAGCGCCCATTGCCGCGGTGTCACAGAGCTACTCACACCCTGAGTACGGCACGCGCAACGCCTGCACCAACCGCGGTTACTGCCACCAGGGCTGTCGCAACGGTGCCAAGGCCAGCATGGATGTGACGTATCTGCCTGCAGCTCTCCGGCGCGGCGCGGAGATACGCGAGGAGTGCTTCGTGCATGGCGTGGAGCAAGACGGCACAGGCCGCATCACCGCGGTGCTGTACACCGGCAAGGATGGCGCACAGCAACGGCAGAAGACGAGCACCGTATTTCTGTGCGCGGGTGGTGTGGAAACGCCTCGGCAGTTGCTGCACTGGGGCATTGCCAACAGCAGCGACATGGTGGGCCGCAACTTTATGGCGCACATCTCCACGCAGGTGTGGGCCACGATGAACGCCGAAACACGGCCGTACAAGGGCTTCCCCGCATCGCTCATTACAGAAGACTTCATGCGTGCCAAGGGTGTGGACTACGCGGGTGGGTACCTCTTGCAGAGCTACGGCACGTTACCGCTGTCCTGGGCAGAGCAGGTGGTGCGCGGCCGCGACCTGGTGGGCCAGCCGCTGGTGGACTACCTCGCAAAGTACAACAACGTTGCGGGCATCGGTATGAATGGGGACACGTTGCCGGTGCCTGAAAACCGGCTGACGCTCTCCGGGGAGAAGGATAGACGCGGGCTGCCCAAACCGCTGATTACGTTCTCGCTCAGCGACAACGAGAAGCGCATGAGCGACCATGCGGAAGACAACATGCGCCGCATCCTGCAGGCTGTGGGTGGCACCGACCTGTGGAGTTCGCAGCGAACCGCGCATACCATCGGCACGTGCCGTATGGGCACGGAGGCGGCCACGTCTGTGGTGAACCCGTTTGGGCGCAGTTGGGATGTGGACAACCTGTACCTCGTCGACAACTCCGTGTTTCCGACCTCACTTGCGGCGAATCCGGCGCTGACCATCATGGCCTTGTCACTGCGTACGGCGGATGCATTTTTGGCAGGGCGCAAGTAAGGAGCAGAACGCAGAGGACGCTGAGGAAGTGCACGCGGTGGGCGCAGAGGACGTGTGCAAACGTGTTGGTTGGCTTGATTTGAGCGCGAGCCGCTGATGCGCTTGCTACGTAGGGCGAATGCGTTTCGGTCCAGCCGTACCTCGTCTTTGTCCAGCCCTATGTCGTTTTTGTCCAGCCGTACGTAAGGGTGCGTTGTTTTCAGCCGAGCGCGGCTGCGCAGGTTTCGCACACCGTTCCTGAGCAGACGGCCCGCATCACACGTTGCGGTATGAAGGTTTCAACTGCGGCACAGCACGGTGATGCGCACGCACATCACCATCCACCCTCGCGTAAGAACCACACCAAGGGCGCGCGGCACATTCCGTGGAGCAGACTGCTGCACGAAGCCAAAATACACTTCGGTGTGGATGGGTTTCGTTCGTCGCAGCAGGCGGTGATCGAGTCTGTGCTGCAGGGGCATAACACGCTCGGCATCATGCCAACGGGCGCTGGCAAATCGCTTACGTACCAGCTCACGTCACTGTTCTTGCCAAAGCCCGTTGTGGTCGTGTCGCCCTTGATCGCGCTGATGCAGGACCAGCAGCGGCGCGCGGCGGAAGCAGACGTGAGCGTGGAGAAAGTGGACTCCACGCTTTCGCACAAGCAGCTGCATGCCGCGGAAGAGGCCATCCAGGCGGGCAGTGCAAAGCTGCTGTACGTAACACCGGAGCGGTTGGAAAACCATGAGTTTCTGGCTGAGTTGAAGGAAAAGGGTGTGTCGCTCTTTGTGGTGGATGAGGCGCACGTGGTGTCGCAGTGGGGCCACGACTTTCGACCCGCGTACCTTGGCCTGCGGCATGCGCGTGAGGCGCTTGGCAATCCGCCGGTGCTGGCACTTACGGCGACGGCGACAGAGCAGGTGATCCAAGACATTCTGCACGATCTGGACGCGGAAGATGCGCGCATCATCAATGCGGGGTCCGAGCGCACCAACCTTTTGTTCTCCGTGCACGCCACGGTGAACAACGATGCCAAGCTGGCGCGGCTGACACACATGATCGCGCAGGAAAAGGGCAGCGGCATTGTGTACACGGCGTCGGTCCGTAGCGCGAACGATTTGCACGAACGCTTTACGGAGGCAGGTATTCCTGTGGGTCACTACCACGGCAAGCTGTCCGCCAAGGAGCGGCAACACGCGCTCGATGACTTCATGCACGGGCGCTTTCGCGTGATGATTGCGACCAAGGCGTTCGGCCTCGGCATCGACAAGCCGGATATTCGCTTTGTATACCACTACGAGTTTCCGGATTCACTGGAGACCTATTACCAGGAGGCCGGGCGCGCGGGACGCGACGGTCTGCCGTCGAGTGCGGTGCTGCTGTTCCGCCTGGAAGACAAGCGCATCCAGACATTTTTTGCCGCTGGCAAATATCCCACCCTGCACGAGATCAGCGAGGTGCTGGACGCCGTGCCTTCGGAGGCTGCCATCAAGCCGGATGCAGTGGCAGCGGCAGCGTCGGTGAGCCGGAAGCGTGCGCAGGTGATTCTGCACCTGCTGCACCACACAGGGCTGGTCGTGTGCAACGACGACGGCTACATGCGTACTGCAGCGCTCATTGTGGATGACGAGCACATTGCGGCGCTGCTTTCGGCGTACCAGTCGCGCACGGAGTGCGACCGCAAGCGGCTGGACGAGATGATGCACTATGCCGAGACGGTGCAGTGCCGCCGCCAGGTCTTTCGCAAATACTTCAGTGAGCCAGAGGGTGACGCCTGCGGCAGCTGTGACAACTGCCTGAACCATGTAGCGGACTGCGCGCAGCCGATTGCGCTGCATGCCACGGGGGAGGAGCACGGCGTAACGCGTATCGAGACAGTCTCCGGTTCCATCGTTACGACCGCGCCGGAGACCTTGCCGCACCATCAGGACGCGAGGTTTGCCGCTGGCACAGCGGTGCTGCACAAGCAGTTTGGCCGCGGAACCGTGAAGGATGTGGAGGGTAGCACGGTGCTGGTCCACTTTGCGGGGGCGGGCATGAAGAAGCTGAAGGAGACCTTTCTGCAGGCGGCTTAGTGCTGGGTCTGTCGGCATGAGCATGCGATACTGAACCACGGCATGTACAAGCGCGTTCTTCTGAAAATTTCTGGCGAGGCCCTGGCTGCAGGCAGGGGTTTCGGTATTGACGCTGTGTTTGTCAGCCGTGTGGCTGCGGAAATTGTTGAGCTGTCCAGCAAAGGCTGCCAGGTAGGCGTGGTGGTGGGCGGCGGGAACTTCTTCCGCGGCGTGGCGGAGCAGGCCATCCACATGGACCGCGTTGCGGCAGACCACATGGGCATGCTGTCCACTGTGATCAACGCCATCGCCATGCAGGATGCGATCGAGAAGCTCGGTATCCAGTGCCGCGTGATGAGCGCGATTGAAATGCACGAGGTGGCGGAGCCCTACATTCGCCGCCGCGCGATCCGTCACCTGGAGAAGGGACGCGTCGTCATCTTCGGTGCGGGCACCGGCAATCCCTATTTTTCGACGGACACCGCGGCGGCGTTGCGCGCGATGGAAATGAAAGCAGATGTACTGCTCAAGGCGACGTCGGTCGATGGCATCTACACGGCCGATCCGAAAAAAGATCCGAGTGCGACCCGTTTTGAGACGGTGACGTACATGCAGATCATCCAGCAGAATCTGCGCGTGATGGACACGTCCGCGGTATCGCTCTGCAACGACAACAAGATGCCGATGATCATCTTTTCCATGCGTGAGCAGGGCAATATTGTGCGCGTGGGTTGTGGCGAAACGCTGGGCACACTCGTCACATCGTAGACATGCCCCAGCAAGCCGCACCTGCCGCAGCGCCTGACCGTAAACCACCGCTGCCTGGCCTTACCGGTGTGCGGACCTTTCTTGCGCTGGGCATCATGCTGTTTCATTTCACGCCGCCACATGCCACGTACATCCGGCCGGTGATTGAGGCGGGCTTCACGTATATCAGCTTCTTCCTGCTAATCTCTGGCTTTGTGCTGGCGTATAACTATGCGCACCGGGCTGAGACGCTGCGACCGGGCCTGTTCTACGCGGCGCGTCTTTCCCGGCTGTACCCTGTGTATCTGTTGTCGCTGGTGGTGTCGTTGCTGATGCTGCACTGGGAATGGCTGGCGCGGCCGCACGGTGAGTTTCTGCGGGGCTTTCTGCTGACACCGTTTCTGCTGCAGGGATGGAGCCCTACGCTGTCCACCTTCTGGAACACCGTGGCATGGACGCTGGCCACCGAGGCCATGCTGTACCTGTCATTCCCCTACCTGATCCGCATGAAGTGGTGGCCGCGCACGCCGCAAAAGCTGCTGCTGTTGTTTTGTGCCTTTTGGCTGTGGGAGCTTGTCTTACCCGGCCTGTACATGTTGCTGAACCCGGATGGCCTGCACAACATCGACCGCTACTCCTCTGGCTATTGGTTGCGTGCGCTGAAATATACGCCGCTACCGTTTCTGCCCATCTTTCTGGCGGGCATCACGCTGGGCAGGCTGCACGCGGCCGTGACGGTAAGCGATCGCACCAAGATGTGGCTGGCGCTGGGTGCCACTGTGACGGTGCTGCTGATCTTTTATCTCGCGGTGCCGCACCTGCCGTATGTGCTGCTGCACGGCGGCCTGATCACACCTATCTTCGCCACGCTGGTGTTTGGGTTGACCGGCACCCATTGGATCACACGCGCGCTGGGTTGGGGGCCGATCGGCGCGTTTGGCCGGGCCAGCCTGTGCCTGTACCTGCTGCACTTCAACACGTGGATTGTGCTGCACGCGTTTCATGTGCCGGAGCGCCTGCACGTGGATCAGTACGACCCTTGGTTCTCGTACAGCATCATGCTGCTGTTTGCCTATGCGGCGTTCCGCTGGGTGGAAAAGCCGGTGCAGAACTTTCTGCTGACGCGCTATGTGTACAAAACACCAAAGCTGCCGGTGCAGGCGTCCGCGCCGCTGGGCTGAGTCATGCCGTGCTACTGCGTTCGTTACCTACCTAACTACTTGTAGCAGTTGTTGCCGCAAATCTCGTACCCAAATTTTCACGCTTCGCCACAGCCGCGCAGGTTTGCATGGCATACTGGTGCTGTAATCCTGACAGACCAGCCTGGAAGCGCGCCACCCGCGCGTGTACTTCCGCATCCACGTTCGTGTTTCTTGCCAACCCTGGCGGCGCAGCAGACCCGTCTCTGCCTGCCGAACGGGGATAAGGAGCCAGTTCCTCGATGTCGATGACCCGTCGCAATTTCCTAATGCGTGTTGGCCAGGCCGGAGGCTATTCTGCCACGTTTGCCACTATGCAGGCGCTTGGCATGTTCCCCATGAAGGCACTCGCGGCAGAGACGGTGGCCGCCGCGCCGGGCTCTGGCAAGGGCGTCAGCGTGGTGGTGGCGGGCGGCGGCATCTCTGGCCTGGTGACGGCGTATGAGCTGAAGAAGCTTGGCTATACGGTGACGTTGCTGGAGGCGCGCACACGCCCCGGCGGGCGCAACCACAGCGCGCGCAACGGCACCGTGATCGAGTTTGTCGACGGCACCAAGCAGACCTGTACCTGGGAGGAGGGCAACTACCAGAACCTTGGGCCGGGTCGCCTCCCCTCCGTGCACACCAACATCCTGAACTACTGCCGCGAACTGAACGTGCCGCTTGAGGTGGAGATCAACACGTCGCGCTCGTCCATTCTGCAGAACGACACGGCGAACGGCGGCGCGCCGGTGGTGCAGCGCAAGGCGGTAAACGACACGCGCGGCCACGTGAGTGAGCTGCTGGCGAAGGCCATCAAAGGCGGGTCGCTCGACACGGAGATGACCAAGGAAGACAAGGACCGCATGCTGTCGTTCCTGCGGACCTATGGGCCCCTGGGCTTCGATGGCAAGTATCACGGCTCAGACCGTGCAGGCTTCAAGCAGTACCCGGGCGCGGCAGACCAGGTGGCCATTAACCAGGAGCCCATGGACATGCACGCGCTGCTCGACTCGAACTTCTGGGCGGGCATCCTGTACGAGGAAGCGTGGGACTGGCAGGCGACCATGATGCAGCCCGTGGGCGGTATGGACCGTATCCCGTATGCCTTTGCCGCGCAGCTCGACAAGACGAAGACGATTCAGTATGGCTCGGAGATCACGGGCTTCAAGCGCACCGGTGCGAACAAGGGCGTGGAAGTCAGCTACAAGCAGCGTGGGCAGGCCAAGGTCATCACGGCCGATTACATGGTCAACTGCCTGCCGCTGACCATGCTGAAAAAGATTCCGTCAGACCTGAGCGCGCCGTACATGGCCTCCATCAACGGTGCCAGCTACGCCAGCAGCTACAAGCTGGCGTGGGAGTCGCGCCGCTTTTGGGAGACGGACTATCAGATCTACGGCGGCCTGTCGTTCCGCGCGCCGGGCCCGACCACCGTCATCTGGTACCCGTCGGCAAAGCTGCTGTCGCCCAAGGGCATCCTCGTCACTGGCTACGAGGACGAGATGAACTGGGGCTGGGACAAAATGGACCTGCCGACCAAGTTCGAGACGGCGCGCAAGCAGCTCGAGAAAGTTCACCCGGGCAACGGGAAGGACCTCTCGAAGCCGCTGATCTGCCTGTGGCGGCAGATTCCGTACAACGAAGGCTCATGGATTCGCGCCTACGGCGGCGGCAACGCTGGCTACGAGACGCTGCTGCAGCCGGACGGCCCCATCTTCTTCGCGGGCGACCACACCACCCACATCGTGGGCTGGCAGGAGGGTGCGGCGCTCAGCGGCAAGCGCGCCGCGCAGATGATCAGCGACCAGGTGAAGACCGCCCGGCTCGGCGGTGACCACAAGACCACGAACGCCTAAGGACGAACGATGAACGTGAAGTACAGCTTTCTTGCAGCCGCCCTGTTTGCCACCGCGTTGCACGCGCAGGTTGAGGTCAAGCACATCCAGACGGAAAAGTCTCCCATTGCCACGGCGGTATGGGCAGGCGACACGCTGTTTGTGAGCGGCCAGTTGGCCAGCCCTGTGACGCCGGCCGACCCGGCCAAGGGCACGCCCGCGGACTACGGCGACACCAAGACGCAGACGGCCAGCATCCTGAATAAGGTGCAGGCCATCCTGAAGGAACAGGGCCTGGACATGAAGGACGTGGTCAAGTGCACCGTCTTTATGGCAGCCGACCCCAAGCTGGGAAAGATCGACTTTCCCGGACTGCAGGCCAGCTTTACCCAGTTTTTCGGCACCAAGGACCAGCCCAACAAGCCCGCCCGGTCCGCCTTCCAGGTGGCGGGGCTGGTGGCTCCTGGGTACCGCTTGGAGATCGAAGTGATCGCGGTGCGCAGCAAGTAAGCGCATCGTGCGGTCGCTAAAGGGTGCGGATTGCAGCCGCACCCTTTCTGCTGCGTGGCATTCCCCCAGCGCGTCGTCATCCTGAGCGCAGCGAAGGATCCCGAGGGTTCCTCTATCAGCACAGCCCTGGCGAGCTTTTTACGTATGGACCCAAAACACGGCTACATTTACATCGTCGGTAGCAACACGGGCACGCTGTACATTGGCGTGACCAGTAATCTCGGTCAGCGCATCTTGCAGCATAAGCGTGGCGAAGGTTCAGACTTCACGGCACGTTATGGCTGTCATCGGCTCTTGTATTTCGAGCGGTTTGAGGACATTCGCAGTGCGATCAGCCGTGAGAAGTCGCTCAAAGGCAAAACGCGTGCTAAAAAGCTAGCACTGGTACAAGCACAAAATCCCGAGTACCGTGACTTGGCCGTAACGTGGGGCTGGCTGCGCATCGGTTCACAGCAGAGCATTGCACAGACGGAGGCGTGGCTGCAGGTTCATCCTGAGTTCGATCCAGCGCGTAAAGACAATGGCGAAAAGAAGTAAGAGCATCGCTGCGGGAGACTGCCTCGGGATCCTTCGCTTCGCTCAGGATGACGAATTCGAGTAAAGGACTGACACATGGCCATCGCGCCGAGGGCACGACAAAAGCCGTGCCCTTCCGAAGCACCCAAGTTGACGAGAACTCAGGCGGTGAGCGAGGGTGGCATGACGCTCTCATCCGTGCCCAGCATCATGTTCGGTTCCGGTCCGAGCGTGTAGACGAGATGTGCGCCGCGCACATGCACCTCGTGCTCGATCCATAGCCGGTCCAGTGGCTTGCCGTTGACCGTGACGGACTGCAGGTACTTGTCGTCCAGGTTCTTGCGCTTGGTTTCGATGAGCAACTGCTTGCCGTGGCCGAGCTGCAGCTGTACGCGGTCGAACAGCGGCGGCGTCAGCACATAGGTCGCGCTCACCGGATCCACGGCGTAAAGACCCATGCTGCTCATCACGAACCATGCGCTCATCTGGCCGCAGTCTTCGTTGCCGTCCAGGCCGTCGAAGTCGTTGCGGTAGTGCGTCAACAGTAGTTCGCGCACCTTCTCCTGCGACTTCCACGGCTGCCCAGCCCACAGGTACAGGTAGGCGATGTGGTGACTGGGCTCGTTGCCGTGCACGTACTGGCCGATGAAGCCGGTCATGTCGGCGACGTTCTCATTCGAGACGCCGGGGTCTGCGGTGAAGAGTGCATCCAGCTTCTTGGCGAACGGCTCGCGCCCACCGAATAGCTGCATGTAACCCCTCACGTCGTGCTGCACGAAGAAGGTGCTCTGCCAGGCGTTGGCCTCGGTGTAGTCGCGGTACTTGGGCGTGTGGCCAGTGGCCTTGGGGTTGAAGTTGGGAGCCCAGTCGCCGTTCTCCAGCTTGGGCCGGATGAACTGGATCTGCTTATCGAAGACGTTGCGGTAATTCCGGGAACGGCCCCGCATGATGTCCGCGTCGTCCGCATGGCCGGTGGCGTCGGCGACGTGGGCGCAGGCCCAGTCGGCATAACCGTACTCGACGAGTTTGCCGATGCTTTCCGGCTCCTTGTCCGCGGGGATGTAGCCATACTTGCGGTACATGGCGAGGCCCATGTAATCGTCGTTCATGTTGCGCTTGCGCATGGTCTTGTAGGCGCGCGCCCAATCGATGCCAGGCACCTTCTTCACGCAAGCCTCGGCCATGATGCTGGCGCTGTGATAGCCGGGCATGCAGAAGGTTTCGCCGTCCTGCAGCGGCCACACAGGAAAGCCGTAGATGCTCTCTTCGGCCATGCGCACCAGGCAGTTGACCATGGGCGCGACGCGGTCCGACTGCCACAAGGTAAATGACGGGTGCAGCGCGCGGTACGTGTCCCAGGTGCTGTAGGTGCTGTAGTTATGGTCGTCCGGCCCGAGCGTGTGGATTTTCTTGTCGAGTCCGCGGTATTGGCCGTTGACGTCGTCGTTCAGCGTGGGCGCGCACATCATGTGGTACAGGGCGGTGTAGAACACCTGCTTGTGGTCGTGGTTCGGTGTGTCGACGCGAACGCGCTCCAGCTCGGCCTCCCAGCGTGCCTTGGCCTTGGCGCGGGTGTCGGCGAAGTCCCAGCCGGGCTGCTCGGTGGTGAGGTTTAGCTTGGCTTGTTCCGTACTCACCATGGAGATGCCCGTCTTGACCATGACGGTGCTACCCGGGGCAAAGTGCATGACGGCTTTCAGGTTGGTGCCCCTGGCCGACGTGCCGCTGACCGGCTTGTCATCGCTAAACACCTCGACCCGGAGCGGTTTGGCGGACACTTCCGTGTAGAAGTCGATTTCGCGGTCGGGTGACCAGCGCGTGACGTGCCGGCTGCCCTGCAACGCGGTAGTGCCAAGAATGGCGAGTTCTGCCGACTTAACCGAGGAGTAGTCCTCGTAGCAGTGCTGCCAGTCAAAAAGAAGGTACGCCGGTTCGCCTGCCGGGAACGTGAAACGCGCCAGGCCGGTGCGCTCGGTGGCGGTCAACTCCGTGACAATGGTCCCCAGACTGCCTACAGGCCGGGTTTTCACGCTGTAGAAGCCGGGTTCGGCCTGCTCGTCGCTGTGCGAAAAGCGGGAGCGGTAGGTGCCTTCAGGATGTGTGCGCGCGTCCGGGTCCTTGCCCGGTTCCAGCACCACGATCCCGGTGCGCGGCACCAGCAACAGGTCCAGCATGTCACCCACGCCGGTGCCGCTCAGGTGTGTGTGACTGAAGCCCATGAGCACGTCGTCGCTATGGTGATACCCGCTGCTCCAGTCCCAGTCGCGCATGCCGGTGTCCGGGCTCAGTTGCACCGCACCAAAGGGCAGCGTGGCGCCGGGAAAGGTGTGGCCGTGGCCGCCTGTGCCGATAAACACGTTGACGTAGCCGGTAAGGGGCTCTGCGGCAGGCTTTGGTGCACCGAGGAGGTTTTCAGGGAGCAGTGCAGGCGCGGCAACGGCAGCGCCCGCTAGTGCAAGAAAGTGTCGACGAGTGGAGCTCATGGATGTCCTTCCGCGCGGGCGGGCCACGCCAGTGGTTTCATTCTAACGAGCGGGGGCTGTGTTCGACGTGCGCTGGTGCGGCCTGCGGCTTTTCTGAAACCAGAAGACGGCACGCACCATCTGAGATAGACAGAAGTTTGCGTCTTTGGGCATGTGCGACTGAGTTGCTCCGACATAGCAGACGCTTTACACTGAAGAAGTAGTCAGGAGACCCAGCACATGGCCACTGCCGTTTCTATTCCCGAAATCGTTACAGCCCCTGAGGTTGTTACTGCGGCACCCACCCAGCCGGTGAACCTGACCGCGTCCGCGCAGGCCAAGGTGAAGGAAATTATGGCCACGCAGGACCCGCTGCCCGCCGGCCTGCGCATCGGCGTCGTGGGGGGCGGCTGCTCCGGCTTCCAGTACAGCATGAGCTTCGAAAATCAGCAGGGGATGATGGACAAGGTCGTCCGCTTTGACGACCTAAAAGTCTTTGTGGACGCGACCAGTGCCATGTACCTGAATGGCTGCACGGTGGATTATGTAGAGACGCTGGAAGCAGCTGGATTCAAGTTTGAGAACCCCCAGGTGAAGAGTACCTGCGGCTGCGGCTCATCGTTCTCGGTGTAATGTTCATAGTGTCAATTAAGGCCCGCTTGGGCGGGCCTTTTGCGTCCGGAGCTGTTTAGTCTGCCAGAAAGGCTGCGATCTCATCGAGGTCTACGCGAATCTCGGTGCCCTCTACAGTAAGTACACGATCGGAAACCCACCGGTTTTCGCCTTCGGTAACGACCAGGACTTCAGTTCGCTGGGGATCTAGAACCCACACTGCTTTAACGCCCATGGCAATGTAGTCTTCTACCCGAAACATCATGCGTTTCACTGTGTCATCTGGTGATAGCACCTCGATACAAAGGAGTGGTGCCTCACGAATGATTGGCTCCGGTCTTTTGTCGCGGCTTAGCACCATGGCGTCGGGAATGCGGAAGTTATCAGGCTTGACCTGCAGGCGACATTCCGCGACTGTGTATACGCCCCAGCCACGTTCACGAGCACCCAGATAAAGAAGCAAGGCGCTTTGCATGCGACCGTGATCGAAATTGCCCATATTCCGCATCTCCAGGTGGCCATCGACATAATCCCGATCAGGACGGTAAGTCGTGCGAAGGTACTTTTCGACAGACACGTAGCGTTCACCTGCACGCAATGCGTATCCTCTGGGAGACACAGCGGGGTAACCCTTGGGGGGCGGCGAAACAAATCCTGACTCGAGGGTTGCAGGTGCGGTTGCCATGCACCCAGTATGCTCCCGAATCGGGTGCGGCTGCCATGGCTTTAGCTGTTCCGGCCACTTCCAGCAGCGCCGCCCGTCTAAACTGGTAGCAGCCGCCGCATGACCGAGTTCACCGTAAAACTGGCCGACGAGCGTGGCCGCATTCAGGAGCAGACGCACCCTGCCGCCACGGCAGAGGAACTGCGCGCGCGCTTTACGCAGGCCGGGTACCTGGTCTACTCCGTGAAAGCGCGAGGCGGGTTGCATGCGGGCTCTTCGCGCAAAAAGGTCAAGCTGCAGAGCTTTCTGGTGTTCAACCAGCAGTTCGTCACACTCATCAAGGCGGGCCTGCCGATCCCTGGCTCGCTGGAACTGCTGGCGCGGCGGCAAAAGGATGAGCGCTTCAAAGCGCAGCTGGAGAATGTCGCCGCGCGCGTCAAAACCGGCGAGTCGCTCTCCGGCGCGTTCGACGCACAGGGTGGCTTTCCCCTGATCTTCACCACCACGCTGCTGGCGGGTGAGCGCTCCGGCAACCTGGAAGAGGTGCTGCAGCGCTACACGGAGTTCCAGCGCGTTTCGCTCACCGTGACCAAGAAGCTGAAGTCCGCGCTGGTGTATCCCACACTGCTCATCGCGCTGGTGTTCGGCCTTTTTATCTTCCTCATCTCATTCGTGGTGCCGCTCTTTGCCCTGCTGTACGAGCAGTTGAATGCGCCGCTGCCTGCCATCACGCAGGTGCTGCTGAAGGTGGGCAACTTTGCGCAGAACTATGGCTTGTACGTCATCCCCGTGGTCGCGCTGGTCATCTATCTTGTTTACCGCTGGGCTAAAACAGAGGCCGGAGCCACGCTGGTCGACCGTACGCGCCTGGCCATCCCCTTGCTGGGTGTGATCTGGCTTAAGTATCAAGTGGCGCTGTTTTCGCGCACCCTTTCCACGCTGCTGACAGGCGGACTGCCGCTGGTGCCGTCGCTGGAAACGGCGGCGCGCTCCATCTCGTCGCGGCAGGTGTCGAACGCTGTGTTTTCATCGGTCACGCAGGTGCGCGAGGGCCAGCGGCTGTCGTCCTCGCTCGAAGGCACGCGCGTGTTCCCCGAGCTTGCCATCGAGATGATTGAGGTGGGTGAATCCACCGGTGCGTTGCCCACCATGCTCAACTCCGTCGCGGGTTTCTTTGAGGAAGACGTGGAGACCTCGCTAGCGGGCGTGCTGTCGCTCATTGAGCCGTCGCTGCTCATCTTCATGGGCGTGGTGGTCGCCGTCATCCTGATTTCGCTGTACCTGCCCATCCTGTCGCTGGGTGCCAACGCCACCGGCACGCCGGGCGCGGGCAGTTAGAACACGATGGAAGGTGCCACCTTTTGCGATAGAAGCGATGTTTCGGAAGGGCATGGCTTCAGCCATGCCGATACAAGCGTTGCGAATGAACGGCTTTAGCCGCCGAGGTCTGCTTTTAAGAACTGACCTCAGGGGCTAAAGCCCCCAGTTTGTAGGATGGTTATGGCACAGCTGAAGCTGTGCCCTTCCGAAAACAAGTACGAAGGCAACGCAAGCAGGAGCACACGCACCATGGCAACACCCCTAGCCATACCCATCGCCAATCCGGAACTGAATGAGACCGAACGCGCGCAGCTGATGGCGCGGCGCTACCACTCGGAGTTCATCGACCTGCGCGACTTCAAAATCCAGCACGAGCTGGTGAAGTCTGTGCCGGTGGAGTTGATGTTTCGGTACAACTTTATCCCGCTGGAGCAGCTGCCAGACCGGCTGGTCATCGCGGTCAGCGATCCTTCGCGATTAATGGTGCTGGACGAAATCAGCGGCCTGCTGGGTCAGCGATTGCTGCCGCGTGTCGCCACGCTGTCGCAGATCACGGATCTGCTGAAAAAGACGGAGCAGTCGCAGCGCGTGCTGGAGGAGGCGACCGAGGGCCTGACCTTTGACGTGCTCAGCGCAGAGGACAACCCGGACGAGAACATTTCCATTGAGCGACTGACGCGCGACGATGATATTTCACCCATCATCAAGCTGGTGGATACCACCATCTTCAGCGCCCTCGAGCGGCGCGCCTCCGACATCCACTTGGAAACGTACGACGAGTCGCTGCTGGTCAAATACCGCATCGACGGTGTGCTGCAGCAAGCCATGGCACCCATCGCGCGCGAGCACCACCAGACCATCCTGTCGCGCATCAAGGTGATGAGCGAGCTCGACATCGCCGAGCGCCGCGTACCGCAGGACGGCCGTTTCCGCGTCCGCTACAAGGGCCGCCTGATCGACTTCCGCGTGTCCATCATGCCGACCGTTCACGGTGAAAACGCCGTGCTGCGCGTGCTTGATAAAGAGTCCATGTCGGAAAAATTCCGTTCGCT
>CALMRM010000176.1 GCA_937871605.1 uncultured Terriglobus sp.
GACGCAGGCCGCGCTGCTGGAAGCCATGCAGGAGCGCAGCTGCACGGTGCGCGGCCATGTGTACCAGCTACCTGCGCCGTTCTTTGTGCTGGCAACGCAGAACCCCATCGAGTTGGAGGGCACGTATCCGCTGCCGGAGGCGCAGCTGGACCGCTTCCTGTTCAATTCACTGCTGGACTATCTCAGCCCTGCGGACGAGTTGAAGGTCGTGGACCTGACGACGGCGACGCGCGTGGCAAAGATCACAGCTGTGACCAGCGCAGAGGAACTGCTCGGCTTTCAACAACTGGTGCGGCAGGTGCCCATTGCAGAGTCGCTGGCGAAGTATGTGGTCGATCTGGTCCGCGCTACGCGGCACAAAAGTGACAACGCGCCAGACTTTGTGAAGAAGTACGTCAGCTACGGCGGCAGCATTCGGGCGGCGCAGTTTATCGTCTTGGCGGCCAAGGCGCGGGCACTGTCGCGCAAACGCTACCACGTGGCCTATGAAGACATTTGCGCGGTGGCCGTGCCGGTGTTGCGCCACCGCATCCTGCTGAACTTTCACGCTGAATCCGAGCGCATCGATACGGATACCATCCTGAACCGTTTGATTGCGGCCATCCAGCGGCCAAGGGAGTAGGTTCACGGATGCAGCGCTTTCTCGATCCTGCGGTGCTTGGCACCATCTCCTCGCTGGACCTCTTGGCGAAGACGGTGGTGGACGGCTTTGTGGCGGGGCTGCACCGTTCGCCGGACTTCGGCTTTTCGCAGGAGTTTGCGGAGTATCGCGCGTATGTGCCGGGGGATGACCTGCGCCACGTGGACTGGAGCCTGTACGGTCGCACAGACCGCACGTACATCAAGCGCTACCGCGGCGAGACGAACAGCCAGCTTACGGTGCTGCTGGATGCGAGCAACAGCATGGAGTACACCAGCGGTGCCGTTGGCAAGACAGCTCTGCCGAAGAAGATGGACTATGCGCGTTTCATCGCCGCATCGCTGTTCTATCTCGCCATCAAGAACCAGCGGGATGCGGCGGGGCTCATCGTGTTCGACGACGAGGTGCGCGAGTACATACGGCCCTCTGCGCGACAGGGCCAGCTGGCACGGTTGATGGGCGGGCTGGAGAACGCGGAACCGCGGGCGCGCACCGACTTTGGCAAACCGCTGCACCACTTTCAGCAGCTGTTGCACCGGCGCGGCATCGCCGTGGTGATCTCCGACTTTTACGAGAGTCCGGAGGAGGTAGTGCGCACCATTGAGCCGCTGCGCTTCCATGGGAACGAGGTGGTGCTGTTCCACATTCTTGATCCGCAGGAGGTGCGGCCGGTGATGAGCGGGCCGTCGCTGCTGGTGGACCTAGAGACCGGGCAGCGCATTGAGGTGACACCGGACTACGCGAAGAGCACGTACCGCGCAAAGATTGACGCGCACATCGATGCATTGCGGTCAAAGACACGGGCCGCGGGCATGGACTACCAGCTGCTCACAACGGACCAGCCACTGGACAGCGCGTTGCGCGAGTACCTCACGCTGCGTGAGGCGGCGAACTGATGGGCTTCCTGGCGCCATGGTTCCTTGGCGGCCTGGCGGCGCTGGGCGTGCCGGTGTTCGTGCACCTGCTGCGGCGGCATGTGGCAGTGCCGCGGCCGGTGGGCTCCTTGATGTTTTTTGAGCGTGGCACGCAGAGTTCGCGCAAGCATCGCAGGCTGAAGCATTTGCTCTTGTTTGCGCTGCGGGCTGCGCTGTTGCTGCTGGTGGTGCTGGCGTTTGCCCGCCCCTTTGTGCGCAGGCCCGCCAGCGACCGCAGCGGACGGCTGCTGCTACTCGTGCTGGACAACAGCTTCAGCATGCGTGCGGGCACGCGCTTTGCCGATGCAAAACGTGACGCGCTCGCCCTGCTTGCTGCCAAGCCCGCGTCGCAGCGCGCGCAGGTCATCGCGTTGGGTGGGGAGGTGCAGGTGCTGACACAGCCGGAGACGGATGCCACGCAGCTGCGCACTGCGCTTGAAGGCGTGCAGCAGGGCGACGGCCGCGGCAGCTTTGGCGAGCTTGGCCGCGTGGTGCGCACGCTGCATGAGGGCACGCCCGGCGCGGCGGACCTGCACCTGTTCAGTGACGTGCAGCGGTCCGCAGCACCGGCGAACTTTGCAGACATGGTGCTGCCACAGGAAACGAAGTTAACCATCCATGCGGTTGGAGGCACTGCGGCTGTACCCAACTGGACGGTGGCCAGTGTGGATGCGCCCGCGGAACTGGCGGACACCAAGGATACGAAGCGCTCGCGCGTGCTCGCGGTGGTCGCTGGCCTGAATACGCCTGCCGCGGCGAAAGACGTCTTGCTCGTAGTGAATGGCAAGGTGCTTGCCACCAAGCGCGTGGACGTCCCCGCAAACGGCCGCGCCACGGTGGAGTTCGCACCGCTCGACGTGGGGTACGGATTCAGCCACTGTGAGGTGCGCGTGGATGCGGGTGACAGTTTTCCGCAGGATGACGCGAGCGTTTTTGCCGTGCGCCGGTCAGACCCGGAGCGAGTCCTGTTTGTGCGGGGCAACGGTGATACGCGCTCGGAACTGTACTTCGGTGCGGCATTGCAGGCAGCGGCGCAGGCATCCTTCACGTTGCAGGCGGTGGCAGCCGGGCAGACAGAGGACATCGACCCGACGCGCTTCGCGTTTGTGGTGCTGGGTGACGCGGTGAGCCTGTCACCCATCTTCGAGCGCAATCTGCGCGACTACATGGGCAAGGGTGGCAGCGTGCTGGTGGCGCTGGGTACGGGCGCGGGGCACCATGCCGACCTTCCGCTGTGGGGCGGGCAGGTGCGCGACGTGAAGGAGTACACGCATGGCGGCGCTGCTACCGTGGGCCAGGTGGATTTTACCCATCACGCGTTTGCCGATGCGCAGCCCGGTCGCGACAAC
Source organism: uncultured Terriglobus sp. (assembly GCA_937871605.1). Lineage (GTDB taxonomy): Bacteria > Acidobacteriota > Terriglobia > Terriglobales > Acidobacteriaceae > Terriglobus. The sequence continues at coordinate 2,904 of CALMRM010000176.1, forward strand.
GGCGGCTGGGCGGGCACGACGGTGCTGTACGCTGCAGTGGTAGATCCTGCAAACGCGCGCGTGGCCGCCAGGCTGAGTGACGGCACACCCCTATTGCTGGACCGTGCCGTAGGCGAGGGGCACCTGCTCCTGTTCACCACCGGGTTCGATAACCTCACGAACGACCTGCCGCTGCACCCGGTGTTTGTCGCCTTTGTGGACCGTCTTTCGCGCTACCTGTCAGGCACGGACCGGCTGAGCGGATCGCGCCGGGTGGACAGCTATCTGCAGCTGCGTGCCGCAGGCAGCGCCACGGCAAACCCTGCCAGCGTAGAGGTGGTGGGCCCGGACGGGCAGCACCCGCTCTCGCTCGCAGAATCCCGCACGGCGCAGGGTATCCGGCTGGAGCGCGCAGGCTTTTACCAGGTGCGGTTTGCCAGCGGCAAGGATGCCGTGATCGGCGCGAACCCGGACCGGCAGGAGAGCGATCTGCAGCCTATGCCTGCCGACATGCAGGAGCTGTGGGCAGGTAGCAATGCCGCAGCGTCCAGCGACACAAATCTGTCGGCAAATGCCGCCGTCGCGCACCCGGGTACGCGCCCTGTGACCCTGTGGTGGTACGTTATGCTGCTTGCATTGCTTGTAGCGGTGGCTGAGATGGCGCTGGCCAGCGGCTACATGGGCTTGCAGCGGGAGGACGCATGAGCAACCAGCGCGATCTGAACGCCTACATTGCACGCGTGCGGCAACGCCTGCAGCTTCGCGCAAGTGTGCGCGGCGCCGTGCTGCTGTTTGCTGCCGCGCTGCTGGGCACGGTGCTTGCGGTGGTGTACCTGAATCGCGAAGCCTTCCCCACAGACAGTGTGAGCAGGGCACGGCTGCTGCTGGTGGTGGTGTCCGCGGCTGCGGCGGGGTTTGGCATCGCATGGCCGCTGTTGCGCCTGTCGCGCCAGCGCGCGGTGCAGCGGGCTGAGGCGCAGTTTCCTGCACTAGAAGACAGCCTGACCACGTTTCACCAGCGACAGGGTACAGGTGCCGACCCCTTTATCGAACTGCTGGCCGCCGACACGCTGCGCCGCACGGAGGCCGCGCCCACCACGTCGTTTGCGCCGCCCGCATTGCTGCTGGGGATGAGCCTTGCCGGTGTGCTCTGCCTCCTTGCACTGCTTTGGCTCATCTTTGCAGCGCCGGGCTACCTGGGCTACGGCGCGTCTCTGCTGTGGCGGGGCGAGCAGAAGTCCGCGCAGCCGCTGTACGGGCTTCACGTCGCGCCCGGTGACGTTGCGGTACGCAGGAACAGCGACCAGTCGATTACCGCAGAGCTGACCAATCTCCAGCCGGACATGGTGCAGGTATTTGCGCATTTCGCAGGCAGCGACCGTGGGTGGGAGCCTGCGCCGATGCAGCGGCAGGCCTCTGGCAGCTATCGCTTCACCTTCACCGGCCTGCCGCAGAACGTGGAGTACTACGTGGCAGCGGGACCGCTCACCTCGCCGCATTACACCGTGCGTGTGGTCGATCTGCCATCGGTCAAGTCCATGAAGGTGACGTACCACTACCCGAAGTGGACGGGCCTGAAGACAGAGACAGAGGAGCATGCGGGCGATCTGCGTGCCATTGAAGGCACCGAGGCCGAGCTGCAGATTGAGATGGATCGGCCACTCAAAGACGGCAACCTGCTGCTTGATAGCGGCAAGACCATCCACTTGACAGGCGGCGCGGGCAATCGCTACACCGGCACAGTCGCCATGGTGAAGGATGGTGCGTACCACGTGGCCGCCACCGACTCCGGCCAGACCGTGCGCATGTCGGAGGATTACTTCATCGCGACCGACAAGGCGGAAGAGCCGCAGATTGCACTGGACAAGCCGGGCCGTGACTACCGTGCCAGCCCGATCGAAGAGGTAGGCCTGCACGTGCGGGGATTGGCGCAGTTTGGCCTGCGCGACATGCACCTGCACTACTCCGTAAATGGCGGCGCGGACAAGGATGTTGCCATGCTGCGGCAGCCGGGAGCGCGCAACGCAGACGGCAGCTACACCCTGCGGCTGGAGGACTACAAGCTGCAGCCAGGTGACGTGGTGAGCGTGTATGCCACGGCAAAGGACGGGCATGCCGAAGCGAAAACCGAGATCAGCTTTATCCAGGCAGAACCGTTCGAGCGCGAGTTCTCGCAGTCGCAGCAGGGCGGTGGTGGCGGC
>CALMRM010000177.1 GCA_937871605.1 uncultured Terriglobus sp.
GCGGAGATGGACAGGATGAAGCTGACACCCAGCTTCTTCATAGCGTAGATGTTGGCGCGGAAGTTCAGCTCCGTGGGCAGGATGCGGTGGACGCGCCCATGCCGCGCCAGGAACGCCACGCGGCGGCCCTCCAGCGTGCCCAGCACGATGCTTTCGGACGGGTCGCCGAAGGGCGTCTCAACCCGGATCTCTTCCGTGTCCGTGAGCCCTGGCATGGTGTACAACCCGCTGCCGCCAATGATGCCGATCTCTGCCTGTGCCAACTGCTTCTCCTCAGTGCGAACCAAGGCTGAGTATAGCGGCTTGCCTCCTACTACGTTTGTCATCCCGTAGTGCAGCGGAGGGATCTGCAGGTGTGTTCGTCCTTACACACAGTTAAGGCCAGCCAAGACACTTCACGTGTTTACGCGAGAGCGTGAATGCTCAGCTGTCGAGCCACAGCCTGCTGTCAACGCTATGCTGGCACACATGCAGATTCCTCCGCTGCGCTGCGGGATGACAAACCTAAAAAAGAGGGTGTGAGGAGGAAAGACCTGCGGCAGCTCGCACTGCGGCACGCGGCATGCCGACGCCGGCCAGCAGCTGTGTCATTCCCAGTGTAAGTTCGCGACCCTGGCTGGTGGTGAACGCGCTTTGTAGCGGACCATGCCCCTGCGCATCGCGGAACATGGCTTCCAGCTTGCGGGCGGTGGCACGGTCAAAGCCCTCGGACACAAACACGCCGGTGTCGTCGAGTGTGATCCACACGTCACCTTCCTCGGTGGTGAACAGCAGGTGGTCCTCGTCGCCGTCCTGAAATTCGACCGGTTTGATGCTGTCGTACTTGCGTGGCAGGGCACCCGCATACACATTCATAAAGCTGCGGGCAGAGTCATGGTTGTTCCACTGCGAGTAATACATCACGCCAATGGAGCCCTTGTGCGTTTTGTCCACGGCAGTTGCAGAGCGCCGCTGCGCTGCATAGTAAAGACCACCGGCCCACTCCTCTGACACGGGGATCGCGAGCTCACGCCCGCCGAACAGTTCCGTGAGGATGCGCACATCCAACTCGCCCATGACACCCACGTCATAGGGTTCCCAATCCTTGTCCAGCAGGCCATGGATGTCGGGCACCGTGAGCACCGGCACCGGTTTGTGGCTGAGGTAGTCCTGCGGGTGCAGGATTTCGTGCGACGAGGATGGCGGATGCAGCAGAGCCTGCGTAAACGCGGCGTCCACGCCACTATTCACCAGCACAGCCTGCTCAAAGGCGAGCCCCGCACTGTACGGGAACAGCAGCGACTGCTGCAGCAGCAGCGGTGCGCGCGCCAATACGGGTGAGCCTGTCGTGTCCATGGACAGGTCACGCATGCGGTTGCCAACGTCTGGCGCGGTGGCCAGCGTTTTGCCGCTGTCCTTCAACTCGTAGTCGATAAAGGTCACCATGCCCTGGCCTTCGGTGACGGCTTCACGCGCTGTGGAGGCTTCGTCCAGCGCGACATGCTGGTTGTCCTCGCGCACGGTGTGGCTTATGCCCTCCGGTCCGGGACTGCCCCACTTGTCCAGGTGCACCAGGTCGTCCTGCAGCGCGTGGGTCAGCTCATGCGCCAGCACGGGCTTCTGGTCGTCTGGCTTGACCCAGTCAATCATGTTGACCGTACGCGTTTTTGGGTCGTAGAACGCGGCCACCTGCTCCGACAAGAGGCTCAGCAGAAAGGGTCGCAGTTCAAAGTCCGCGTCCAGCAGCCCGAACTTCTTGAGGACAAGCGCAGAGCGCTCCAGGCGCTTGGTGCCCTCATCATCGTTCATCTTGCGGGCAAGCTCGTGGGCAACTTCCGCACGGGTCAGCAGCTTACGCTTGATGGGCCGGGTCGCCTTCAGGTGCGTGTCGTTGCTGACAAAGGCAACGATGTCGTCGACGGAGCGGAACAGCGCCGCGGCCTGCTCCTTTGTCACCTTGCTGTCGCTGTCGGGCGACGCCATGGGCTTGGACTGCACCGTTTCCGGCGGTGGGTCGGGCATGGGAACGGTGGGCTTTGGCACCTGTGCGACGACACACGTGCTTAACAGCAGGGCAGCGCAGGGCCGCAGAAGGTTTAACCGGGCAGAAGGCAAGGTGATGAGTGCTCCAACAGGTGAGACGCAAACCTTGCGACTCTATACTAAGGAGTGTACGGGGTCCCTGTCCGCTGCTGTGCGCCCCACCAAAGCCGATGAGCGACATCTCCACCACACCATCCGCGCCTGAAAACCCCGCGCTTACCTCTGCGGCATCGGTTTTGCTGCGTTCCAGCGAGGGCACTGACGTACCGGGTGCCGGCTGGCTTGCGGTGACCGGCGAAGACCGCGTTCGTTGGCTCAACGGCATGGTGACCAACTCCGTGCAAGCCTTGACGCCGGGCGAGGGAGCGTACGCCTTTCTGCTCAGCGCACAGGGCCGCATCCAAGGCGACGTGACCGTGTGGGCCGAACCGGACCGGCTGCTGCTGCAAACGTCCAGCGCACAGGTCGAGCCACTCCAGGCGCTGCTGGATCGCTTCATCATCATGGACGACGTGGAGCTGGTAAACCTGTCTGGAGCGGTACACGGGCTGGTAGTCGCTGGGCCCATGGCACCGGGACTCCTACAGCGGCTCGACATACCGCAGGCCAAGCCTTCCCGGCTGCTGAAGCGGCAGTCCGTCGAGTGGCATGGCCAGCCCTTCCACCTCCTGGCGGCATACAGCCCCTTGGTACCCCGCTTCGAACTTTGGTCAGCCGCTCCAGCACCGGTCCAGGCCCTTCAGGATGCCCTGGTACAGGCTGGCGCCGCCTTGTCTACCGTGGAGGACCTGGAACTCCTGCGCATGGCAGAGGGCATTCCACGCTTTGGGCAGGATATTCGCGAGCGCGAACTGCCGCAGGAGACCGCCCAGCAGCGCGCCCTGCACTTCAACAAGGGTTGTTACCTGGGCCAGGAGATTGTGGAACGCATCCGTTCGCGTGGCAACGTGCACCGCACGTTTGCACAGTTTGCGCTGTCTGGCGCGCCTGCCACGCCCGGCACGGCTCTTACTGTGGAGGGGCGGCAGGTGGGCGAACTGACCAGCGTGGCCGGCGCACCGATCGGGGGCGAGCTGCTCGCGCTAGGCTTTGTGCGGCGCGAGGCACTGGAGCGTGGGTTGCCCATCGAGTACGGTGGTGGCGTGGCAGAACCCCGCACACCTGCGCCGCATCAAACCTGAGACTTCAGCACAGGATAGAACCCGCCATGCCCGAGCAAGACACGCCCATCGTCATCAACGACCGACGCAGATTTCGCGGCGGCGACCCTGCAGAAGACAGGCCGGTGACGGAGACCGCTGCATCCGCCGAGCCTGCGCCGGAACCCGCTGCCGAGGCGACGCCCCACACCAACAGCGCCCACCTGATTACGCCCGTTCCTGAACCGGTGAACGCGCACATGGCGGACGACTTGTCCGATCCAGAAAGTGATCTGGATGCAGCAACAGCAGAGGACCTGGAGGCTGAGGCCGCTGCAGCGCTGCCGCCTCCTCCCACGCCGGAGGAAATCGAGCAGGTGCGCGCAGCCTACGAGCAGACAGCTGACCGGCTGGACACCATGATGCGGTCGCAAAACCTGGGTGCGGAACACCTGCCGCCCATGAACTTCCAACGGCTGGTGCAGTCGATTTACATGTCTGCCATGATCCAGCTTGGCGCCGGTACTCAGCAGGGTCAGCAGGCGCGGGTGGACCTGATCGGTGCCAAGCAGAGCATCGAGATGCTTGCCGTGGTGGCCAACAAGGCCGTCGGCAACCTTTCAGGCGAAGAAGAGCAGATCCTGGAGTCAGCCCTGTTCGAGCTGCGCATGGGCTTTTTGGAAATCACGCAGTTGCTGGCGCGCCAGGCCGCGGCCAAGCAGCAGCAGACAGCACCCCCTGGCCAGACCGGCGCGGGCGGTTTTGGTGGCGGCGGCTTTACAGGAGCCGGACCTCGGATTGTCCGCTAGCGGCACACCGTCCACTGCCCCGGTCATCGCGGAGATGACGTTTCTGGGCACGGGTACGTCCATGGGCGTGCCCACGCTCGGCTGCCGGTGCGACGTGTGCCTGTCGAAGGATGCGCATAACAATCGCATGCGCTCCTCTGTCGTGCTGCGCTTCGCGGATCGTGTCGTACTCATTGATACCGGGCAGGATTTTCGTACGCAGGCACTGCGCTTTGGCGTGGACCATGTGGATGCCGTGCTGTACACACATGGCCACGCGGACCACGTGCTGGGCTTTGACGACCTGCGCCCGCTGACCTTTGGCAAGGCCGCGCGCCTGCCGTTGTATGCGGACGACCCCACTGCCGACACGCTGGAGCGCATCTTCAGCTACACGTTTCAGGAGCGCGACCGGTACCCGACCAGTGCACGCGTCGACCTGCATCGACTGTCCAGCGAGCCCGGAACTGCGATCGACTTGTTTGGCGTTCCCTTTCAGCGGGTACCGGTGGTGCATGGCCGCAACATCATCGCCGGGTACCGCTTCGGAGCAGCGGCGTACCTGACGGACATGAGCGATATTCCGGACGAAAGTTTTGCGCTGCTGCAGAATCTCGACATTGTTGTGCTGGACGCACTGCGCCGCGAACCGCATCCCAGCCACTCGCACTTGGATAAGTCCATCGCGCTGGCCGCGCGCATTGGTGCGAAACAGACCTACTTCACCCATATCTCTCACGATCTGGACCACGCCGCGACGGAAGCAACCCTGCCTGCTGGCGTACACATGGCGTATGACGGACTTCGCCTGCAGTTCCTTATCGCTGGTTCCAGTTCAGTCTCAGCAGCGGTGCCGGCATGAAGATTTTTCACGGTCTGGAGAAGGTGCCCGGCGATTTCGGCCCCAGTGTCGTCACCATTGGGAATTTTGACGGGGTGCATTGCGGTCACCGGAGCGTCATTCGGCAGGTGGTGCGCCGGGCACAGGAACGCGGCGCGCAGGCTGTGCTGGTGACGCTGCAACCCCACCCTAGAAATGTGCTGCGGCCGGAGCAGCCCCTTCGCCTGATCACCAGCCTGGAGCAGAAGCTGGACCTGCTGCGCACCACGGAGCTGGACGCGGTGGTTCTGCTGCCGTTCACGGAGGACCTCTCCCGGATGAGCGCAAAGGATTTCTGCGTGGAGGTCCTGCAGCGTACGCTGTCTGCGGTCGAGATTCACGAGGGTGCGGATTTCCGCTTCGGGGCTGGCGGCGAAGCGGGCATGCAGGCACTTACGGCTCTAGGGCAGCAGTACGGCTTCACCACGGAGATCTTCTCTCCGTTGACCATGCGGGGCGCACCCGTCTCGTCCAGCCGCATCCGTGGCCTCATCTCAGAGGGCGACGTGAGCACCGCCCGCCACCTGCTGGGCCGTCCGTTTGCGGTGGACAGCACACCTGCACGTGGGCGTGGCTATGGGTCCCGCTATGCCGTACCGACCATCAATCTCGCACAGACATCGCTGCTGCTGCCCGGGAACGGTGTGTATGTGACGGAACTGCAGGTGGGCACCGGCGCGGAAGCGAAGCACTTTGAAGGTGTGACAAATGTGGGCAATCGGCCCACGTTTGGGGAAGACTCGTTTGCGGTGGAGACGTTTCTGTTCCGCTTTGCACCCATTGACCTGCAGGAAAGCACGCCGTTGCGGCTCTCCTTTCTCAAGCGGCTGCGCGAAGAGCGCCGCTGGCCCTCGGCCGAGGCTTTGAAGGCCCAGATCGGCAAGGATGCCGCCACTGCCGAGCGCTGGTTTTCGCTCCGTCGTGCGCTTCAGCGAATGCGGTCTTAACTCTCCAAATGGGCTTTTAACTTTACCGCGGTGCCACTCGCGGCTCGGTCGTAGCCGTACCTGAGGGCGCTCGGCCCGCACCTGCGGGAGCGGTGTAGGGCCGGTACGGACCCACTGGCGAGTTCACCATGCCACGTGGCGCGGGCGGCACCGGCGCTGCCGGGCGAGGAGCAGTCGTCTGCGGAGCGTCCTCCGGCATTGTGTCCGCGGGTGCGCCCGTTGGCGCGGGCTGCTCTGCTGGACTCGCCTGCTTGTCCGCCGCCGCAGGCTGGTCGTCATCATCGTCGTCCGTGGCGGACTTTTTCGCTGGCGCTGTGTCGTTGTTGGCGGCTACATCCAGCGTCTTCTTGGGGGCGTTGTCCCGTGGGAAGCTTTCCACCGGCGTACGCGCAATCGCCGCCTTCATAAAGTCAATCCACATTGGCAGGGCCGCCCTCGCTCCTGTTTCCTTGTCCCCCAGCGACTTGCGGTCGTCGAAGCCGATCCACGTGCCGCACGTGACGGAGGGCGAGAAGCCGACAAACCACGCGTCGGTATAGCCGTTTGTGGTGCCCGTTTTGCCACCCAGCGGGTGTTTGAGTGTTGCACCCGCGATGGCTGCGGTACCGGAGACTGGCACGGCCTCCAGCAGCTTCATCATGGTGCGCGCGGTCTCCACGCTGATGACGTCTTTCACCTGCGGCGCGACCTGCTGCAGCGGCAAACCATCGCCCTGCACCACACGCCGGATGACGTGCGGTTTGACCAGGATGCCGTCGTTGGGAAAGACCGAGTACGCACCCACCTGCTCCTGCAGGCTGACCCCCGCAGAACCGATGGCAACCGGCAAAAACGGCGGCAGGGTAGACGTGACACCGAACCGGTGCGCCATTTCGATGACCTTGCGGATGCCCATCTGGTTGGCCAGCTTGAGCGCGGGAATGTTGCGCGACTCCGCAAAGGCAGAGGTCAGCGTCATGGCACCCGCGTAATTTGCTTCGTAATTATGCGGCGTGTAGGGACCGTTGGGCGTGTAGAAGCTCGTCGGGCC
>CALMRM010000178.1:0-14204 GCA_937871605.1 uncultured Terriglobus sp.
CAACCCCAAGCCCGCCCGTGCCACCGTCAAGGTCGCAGGCCTCATCGGCGGAGCCAAGATCGAGATCTCCGCCGTCGCTGTGAAGCAGTAGACCGGCTGGACAAGAGCAGAACGCAGAGGACGCGGAGGAAGGGCCGCAGAGGGCGCTGAGAGAAGGCAGAACGCGACGGGCGCGAAGGACGTGCAGGCGAAGTGCGCGACGGCTTACTTGTGACAGCAGAGAAGGAATCGAATCCGCCCCGAATCTGCTATCGGACCGGAACTGCGCAGTTAGCGTGCAGAAAGTGTCTCCGGAGCATGCAAAACGGGCACTGGAGCGCGCAGAACGACGCGGAACAGCGGCTTCCCAGGGCACAAAATGCTTCCTCTGGCGTGCAGTTTGTGTGGGAACTGTGCTGCGCGTCTGTTGAGGGCGGCGACGAGGTCCGATAGGGCTGGTGGAGTCGTGAGCGGAACTGCAGGGCGGTACCCGGCAGGTGGCATCCATGACGGCAACAGCGGTACAGGGGCTGCGTGATAGCCTGAAAACCATAGGGATAGAGACATCGGCGCACGCAAACGGGCGGCGCGTGGCGTGCGCAGCAAACGTCATACAAGAGTGCAGAGAAGAGCGCGCAGCGTCCTGCCAACCAGAGGAAAGCCGCCATCGCCATGAGTAGCACAGCAACGGGCAGTGTGTATGACCTGATCGTCATCGGGTCGGGTCCAGCGGGCCAGCGCGCCGCCATTTACGGGGCAAAACTGGGCAAACGCGTCGCCCTGGTCGAAATGCGCGAGGTGGTCGGGGGAGCCTGCATCAACACCGGCACCATCCCCAGCAAGACCATGCGCGAGGCGGTACTGCACCTGTCTGGGTACAACTACCGCTCAATTTACGGCATGAATTACCGGGTAAAAGAGCGCATTACGATGGCCGACTTGGCCTTCCGGGTGCAGCACGTCATAAAAACTGAGATCGACGTCACCGAAGCGCAGCTTTCCCGTAATAACATTGAGATGTTTACCGGTACTGCCTCGTTTGAGGATGCGACCCACCTGCGCGTCACCAACACGCGTGGATCCAATGTGTACGAGGCGAAGAACATTATCATCGCCACCGGCACCAAGCCGGCGAGCAGCGCCAAGGTGCCTATCAACGGCAGCACCATCATCAACAGCGACCTGGTGCTGGAACTGAAGACCCTGCCCAAGACCATGATTGTGGTGGGCGGCGGCGTGATTGGTGTGGAGTACACCTGCATGTTTGCCGCGCTGGGTGTGCGCGTCACGCTGATCGAGCGGCGTCCACGGCTGCTCGAGTTTGCGGACCAGGAGATTGTGGAAGCGCTGAGCTACCACCTGCGCGACAGCCGCGTGACCATGCGGCTGAATGAGGAGGTGGAGTCCGTCGTGGAAAACGAGGACGGCACCGTGACCGCGCTGCTGGAGAGTAAAAAGAAGGTGCAAGGCGACGCACTGTTGTACGCTGTGGGCCGCCAGGGGAATGTCGACGAATTGCAGATCGATCACATCGGCGTGGAAGCGGACAACCGCGGGCGCATTCCCGTGGACAAGGATTACCGCACCAAATGTCCAACGGTTTTCGCCGTGGGCGATGTCATTGGGTTCCCATCGCTGGCGTCGGTCTCCATGGAGCAGGGCCGCATTGCCGGTGCACGCGCTTTCGGCGACGAGACCATCCTGTCGAACCCAAGCTTTTACCCGTACGGCATCTGGACCATTCCTGAGATCAGCTTCCTGGGCAAGACCGAGGAGCAGCTGACCGAGGAGGACGTGCCCTACGAGGTGGGCGTGGCCTACTACCGTGAGATCGCCCGCGGCCAGATTCGCGGCGACACCACCGGCCGGCTCAAGCTCATCTTCCACCGCGAAAACCGGTCCATCTTGGGAGTGCACATCATTGGCGAGGGGGCCAGCGAGTTGCTGCACATTGGCCAGGCCGTGATGGCCCTGGGCGGCACCGTGGAGTACTTCGTGGAAACGGTCTTCAACTATCCCACGCTGGCGGAGTGCTACAAGGTCGCAGCCTTTAACGGCCTGAACCGCCTGCGACGCGGCGATTAGGCTGCTACCCTCAGCCGCCCCCTAGCAGCGTTGCAGCTCTCCCGTTAGTGCGGTGGCAGGCATAGGTACCAGGCACGTATTCGATTGGTCTGGCAGTGCCACTCGCGGGCGTACGGTGCAGGGCTGCGTTCGCCCGGCTTTGCGGCGAAGGGCTGCTCCTGCAGGGGAGCGTTCTCCCGCATCATGAGGACGAACCCCACCTTGCCCAGGATGTCTGCTGCAGCCTGATTGTTGGGCAGCAGCGTGCTGTGGAACCATGGCACGCTTTCGTAGTAGGTGGTATCCAGGTGGGGCAATGCCGCCGGACGCACACCGACCAGGATGATGGGATCGCCTAGCCAGGACGTGTTGTAGAGCACGCCGTTGTTGCGGCGGTAATAATGCGCAACCGCCCAGTTATCAGGGATGAAATTGAGCCCGGGGGCCGCACCGGCACCGGCGGCTCGTATGTCTAGTCCAGGCAGTCCATTGCCGGGTGGCGGTGGTGCCTGCCGTAGAGAGTCAATGGCCTGGGCCGCCGGCGTGATGTAGTGGTGGGCGAGAAACAGCGAGAACAGCCACAGCGCCCACGAGCCACCAGCTACGAGAGTGCCCAGCCAGCCGCGCACCGCTGCCGACGACGCCGTGACCAGGACCACAAAGAACACGATGCCAAGCCGCACGGCGAAGAAGTAGCGCCCCTGCAGCGGGTCTGGCAGGAACAGCAGAAACGGCAGCAGAAGCGTGCCGAACAACAGCCACGTAGTGGTCAGTGGCCATGTACGGCGACGCCAACTTTGCCATGCGCTGTATAGCGCTAACCCAACCCCTACCAGCACCAGGAGGACGATGCCGCCGCGGTAGAGGCGCGGCAGCAGCGTTCCGCCCACAAAGACATCCAGCCCCAGGGTGCTCAGGAACTCCTTCGCACGCCCCACATACACCAGCACTGCATGCGGCAGTAGCCGTGCCAGCCTTCCGGCGGGCAGGGTGATGGGGCCCGGCGGCTCAAGCGTCTGCACCACCTGGCTAAAGCGGTGCACGTACAGGTACGGCACACAGGCCAGCACCGCCGCCGCCAGATCCAGCGGGAACGAGCGCATGGCGGCCTGCGCATCCTGCCGGAACCGGCTTGAACGGGAACGCGCCAGCCGAAGCCCAAGTTCTAACCAGGCAAAGCTGACGACAATCATCCAGGGCACCGGGTGCGTGATGATGATGAGGCAGACCAGCAACAGAAACAGCCCGCGCAGCCACACCTGAGGCTGACCGATGCTGCGGCACCACACCGCCAGCGCCATAAATGCGAGACAGGTGGAGAGCGAATAATTCAGAAAGCCCATGGCCACCGGCCAGTTCAGCAGCACGGGCAGGCACAGGAAGCTGGCGAGGGTGGCACTGCCGCCGGTGGAACGCAGCAGGGTGCGCGTGCTGGCCGCAAAGGCCAGCAGGTATAGGCATACGACGATCTTGTCCGCTGTTTCCAGGCTGACGACGCGATTAAGCAGCAGCAGGCCATGGTAGTACGCAGAATAGGGCGTGATGCGGCTCTTGATGTAGTACGTGTCCGCGTATACGCCGGGCTGGTGGGCCATCAACTGTTTCAGAATGTTCGCGTAGTACAGGTGCAGTGGGCCATCCTGCGACGGCCACACGGGCAGCGACAACACCCAGGCACAGGTCAGCACCACGGGCAGCCAATAGAGAGCAGACAGGAGCCACACCGGCATGGCGTGCGCGCGCGTGTGCGGAGCGGTCTCAAGCTGGGAAGAGATACTCACAGGGACATCCATTCAGAAGAAGTACTTTCAGTGTCAAGCCGTCCCGCCGTATTTGCACGGCCAAATCGCGTCTGCAGGACCTGTCGCTGGATTGCGTTTTGATGCCCCTGCAACGCTTTGCTGGCAGGTTGTAGGCTTGAAGCAGGAACTATGGGCAACTCTCACGGCCACGTACACGGACCAACCAGCGGTACGCGGCTTTGGATCTCACTTGCCGTCACGTTGCTCTTCTGCGTGGGCGAGGCGGTTGCCGGTTGGGTCTCGCATTCGCTGGCACTGCTTTCCGATGCTGGGCACAATGTGAGCGATGCTGTGGCGTTGGGGCTGGCCGCGTACGCCGTGGCTGCCGTGCAAAAGCCCGCGGGCGGGCGCCATACCTACGGCTATCTTCGGGTGTCCACGCTGACGGCCCTGTTCAACTCCACCACGCTGGTGGTCATCGCGTTGGGCGTCGCATTTGCCGCGGTGGAACGCCTGCGCCACCCGGAGCCAATCGCCGGCAACCTGATGATTGCAGTCGCGGTGGTCTCCGTGCTGATGAATACCGTGATCGCCCTGGCGTTGGCTGGCGATGCGAGGCACAGCCTGAACAGCCGCGCCGCCTTTGTGCACATGGCGGGTGATGCGCTGTCCGCGGCAGCGGTGGTGGTGGCCGGTGTGATGGTTCGTAAGACCGGCTGGGTCTATGCCGACCCGGTGGTGTCGCTGCTGATCGCAGCGTTTCTCCTGCTGTCGGCAGTGGGCATCCTGCGCGAAGCTTCGGACGTGCTGATGGAGAAAGCGCCTCGCGGGCTGGATCCGGAGCGGCTGGCCGACGCCATTGTCACTGTGGAACCCGTGTGCGGCGTGCACGACCTGCACGTGTGGACCATGGGCGAGGGCCAGCACCTTTTGAGCTGCCACGTGGCGCTGCCGGGCAGCCAGACGTTGCTGGAAACGACACAGGTGGTGGAGCGTGTTCGCCGCATGCTGCACAAGGAGTTTGGCATTGAGCACTGCACGATTCAACCGGAGGAAGATGGCCTGTGCCGGTTCAGCCATCGGCAAAGCCTGTTCTGCGGCATGGAAGCGCACGTGCAGGCCGGGCACTCGCACGCAGGCCACGCGCACTAGGCTTTAGCGCGAAGGAGCCGGGATCTCAAAGAAGCTGCCAGGCGTGGCCGCATTTACCGCCTGAACAATGGCCGGTACTGCATGTTGCATGACACTCCACCGACCCTGTCCCAGAACAACGATTGCGATGGTACGCCCCGAGAGATTCTGTTGATAGCTCAGGTTTTTGTCTGTCGTGAGCAACACATCAAATCCTGCAGCTTCAGCGACGCGTAGAAGGTCGCCATTGACTAACTGATCCCAACCGCGGGCGCGCGCCTCTGTCACAGTGTGCCGGTCGATTAGGTAGCGAGCCAGGGTGCGGGGAGTCCCATTGTCAAAGAGAACAAGCACTGCGTCTATGCTGCCTTCGATTCGGCGCTTTGCGCGACAAACTGCAGCACATCCTCTACCTGTTCGCGCGTGACGCCAAACTCAAGGACTATTTCGTCAATGCTCATGTCCTGTAGGTTTTCGAAAACAGTAGAAATGGGCATGCGAGTTCCGCGGAACACGTAGGCACCACTACGTTTGCCGGGCACACTTTCTACTGCAGCACATTCGGACCAGTCTAGCTGGCTCATAGGACTATTTACCTCCGGTCCATTCTACGGATCTACTTGGCGAAGCGCAGCAGCAGCATCTCGTGCCGCTTCAGGCCACCCTTGTAGCCCGCCTGCAGGCTGCCCAGGTCCTTTGCGGCCCACACGTCGTGCGCGGGTGCGTTTGCGCGAATGCCTGCCTCTTTCAGGTGGAGGTCGATGCCGCGCAGAAAGGTGAAGTCCTCACCGAAGTTGATGACCGCTAAGGCATGGCCACCGTCGGCCAGCGGGCGCGACCAGATCTCGACAGGACCTTCCTTGTAGACGCGCTCGGCCTGCTTGCCAAGCGTGTCCTGGTCGATGGCAATCACATCCTTATTGAGCAGCACACCCGTTACCTCTGGCGTGAGCTCCGTAAGGTTGTTGCCCGCCAGCAGCGGCGCGGCCAGCATGGCCCACATGCCCATGTGGGTACGATTCTCATCGAGCGTGAGCTTGCCGTTGCCTACCTCCAGCATGTCCGGATCGTTCCAGTGGCCGGGGGCCGCGTACTTGGCGAGTCCCACCTGCGTCTCCGCGATGAGTGCAATGCTTTGCCAGTTGGCGCTCACGTCGCCGGTGGTGCGCCACAGATTGGCTCCCACTTCCGGCCCCCACTGCCACACAGAATCGAAGCCGTACTGGCACAGGCTGTACACAATGGGGCGACCGGTCTTGAGCAGCGCCTCATGCATTTTCTCGTAGGCGTCGCGCATCATTTTGTCCTGTACGGTTTTTGCGGCAGCGTCATCGCCGGGTGCCTTCGCTATCATCTCCTTGCGAAAGCCGCACAGGTCGTACTTCAGGTAATCGATGCCCCACTTGGCGTACAGGTCAGCGTCCTGTTGCTCGTGCCCCAGGCTGCCCTCGAAGCGTGCGCAGGTCTGGTCACCGGGCGAGCTGTAGATGCCGAGCTTGAGGCCCTTGCTGTGCACGTAGTCGGCCAGCGCCTTCATGTCAGGGAACTTCTCGTTGGTCTGCAGCACGCCGTTCGCGTCGCGCTTGCCCTCCCATGTGTCGTCGATGTTGACGTACACGTAACCCGCGTCGCGCATGCCGGTGGACACCATTAGGTCGGCGGCTTGCTTCACGTCGTCCTGCGTCACCTTGCGGGCAAACCAATTCCAGCTGTTCCACCCCATGGGCGGTGTCAGGGCCAGGCCGTTGCTCTTCTGGGCGGGGGCGAGAGGCGCAAGTGCGGCAAGGGCAAGCGGGCAGGCGAGCAGACGGCGCATGGGCGAAACCTCAGGAGTGATGGTGCGTGCGCAGCCAGCATACTCCAGCCCCACCACGGCACGCATGGGACGGCGTAGCATAAGGCTCGGCGTGACCACACGCGCAAGAGGCAGCAGACCTTGAGCACAGCAGCAACCCCCGCGCGACGCTATGCCGCGCCAGGCCGCGTCAACCTCATCGGCGAGCACACCGATTACACCGGCGGCCTGGTGTTGCCCATGGCCATTCCGTACGAGACCGTGGCGGAGGTCGCGCCGCGCGATGCGGGGTACCGGTTCACCTCAGCCAGCTTTGACGAGGTGCGTGAGACGGCAGCGGATGACACGTCTGCCGCAACGGGCGAGTGGAGCGACTACCCGGTCGGTGTTCTGCGCGAAGTGCTGGCGCTTGGCGTCGCGGTGCCGCCGTGTGAGGTGCACCTGAGCGGCAATGTGCCACTGAGTGCCGGGCTCAGTTCTTCGGCGTCGATCGAGGTCAGCACGGCGCTTGCGCTGCTGCGGTATGCAGGTGCGTCGCTGCATGAGAAGGAGCTTGCCCTGCTGTGCCAGCGTGCAGAAAACCGCTACGTGGGCGCGCCCAGCGGCATCATGGACCAGTTCGTGGTCACTGCAGCTACACAAGGTCACGCGCTGCTGCTGCATACGCGTGACCTCGAGTACGAACTGTTACCCATGAACACCGGCGCGCTGGCAGAGTGCAGCATCGTGGTGGCGAACTCGATGGTGAAGCACTCCGTTGCAACCGGAGACTACCGCGTGCGGCGTCAGGAACTTGAGAATGGCCAGGGCGCCATCCGCAAGCGCTTTCCGCAGGTGCGCGATTTGGGCGAGAGCACGCTGGAGCAGCTGGAAGCCGTGCGCGGCGAGGTGTCGCACGAGGTCTATCTGCGCTGCAAGCACGTCATCACCGAGAACACTCGCGTGCGCGACGCCGCAGAAGCCATGCGCGCGGGTGATGCTGCGCGGCTGGGCCGGGCTATGGTGGGCTCGCACCTGAGTCAACGCGACGACTTCCAGGACAGCGTGCCCGAGATCGACTTTCTGGTGGACACCGCGCTCACCCTGCCCGGCTGCCATGGCGCGCGGCTCACCGGCGGCGGCTTTGGCGGCTGTACGGCGAACCTGGTCGAAACAGCGCACACGGGCGCGTTCAGCGAGAAGCTCCGCGCGGCCTACCGCGAGCGCTACGGCAAGGATGCGGAGATCTACGTCTGCACCGCCGCGGACGGTGCGCTGGCGCGCCTGAAAGCAGAGGAGGCGCAATGAATGAGGCACTGCTGAAGACGCCGCATCGCCGCTGGAACCCGCTGCGCGGCGAGTGGGTGCTGGTATCGCCCCAGCGCACGCAGCGCCCCTGGCAGGGGCAGACCGAGGACGCCGCTGGTCCCACAACGCTGCAGTACGACCCCTCCTGCTACCTATGCCCCGGCAACCCGCGCGCGGGCGGCGAGCGCAACCCGCAGTACACCGGCACCTTCGTGTTCACCAACGACTACGCCGCACTGAAGCCGGACGTGGAGGCCATCGCAGAGGACACGAGCGGCACCGGTCTGCTGCGCGCGGAGACGGAGCGGGGCACCTGCCGGGTGCTCTGCTTCAGCCCTCGGCACGACCTGACGCTGGCCACCATGGACCCCGCAGACATTCGCCCGGTGGTGGACCTGTGGGCTGCGCAGGAAGAGGAACTAGCCGCCTGGCCCGAGGTCGGCTACGTGCAAATCTTCGAGAACCGCGGCGCCATGATGGGTGCCAGCAACCCACACCCGCACTGCCAAGTTTGGGCCACGGAGCACATCCCGGACGAGCCCGCCGCCGAACTGGAGACGCAGACCGCCTATCACCAACAGCACGGCGAACCCATGCTGCAGGCGTACCTCCGCAACGAACTTGCGGCATGCGAACGCGTCGTCGCGGAGAACGGCAGTTGGGTTGCCGTGGTGCCCTTCTGGGCGGTGTGGCCGTACGAAGTGCTGCTGCTGCCACGCGAGCACGTCACCCGCATGGCCGCGCTGAATGACACGCAACGCGCCGACCTGGCCAACATGCTGCACCGCGTCACCGCCGGTACAACCGCGTCTTCAACACGCCGTTCCCGTACAGCATGGGCTTCCATCCCGCGCCTGCCGACGGAGCAGACCACCCGGAGTGGCAGCTGCACGCGCACTTCTACCCGCCGCTGCTGCGCTCGGCCACGGTGCGCAAGTTTATGGTGGGCTTTGAGATGCTCGGATCGCCGCAGCGCGACATCACGCCGGAGAGTGCGGCTGCCACGCTGCGCGGTGTGATGCAGTAAGTGTCTCGCTTCCTGAAGGCGTTCTACACTACGGGCCACTTCGCTTGTTGTCATCCTGAGCGGAGCACGCAGTGCGGAGTCGAAGGACCTGTTTTCCTTTCGGAACAGTAGCGCTGCCTCTGGCAAACAGCAGGTCCCTCCACTCCGCTGCGCTCCGGTCGGGATGACAAGGAAGTTGCTGCGACTCAGCTAGCAAGACAGAATGTGAGAAGCACAGTAGTGGACAATAGAGTCGATGCCAGCCCTGAGCCCGTTCCGCCTGCAACCCACCTTCTCCGCGCGCACCTGGGGTCGCCCTGACCTGTCACCGTGGTACCCCAAGTCGGTCCTGCCGCAGGCAGATGAGCCTATCGGCGAGGCATGGCTCACCGGGCCGGACAGCACCGTGGCTGAGGGCCCGCACGCGGGCGAGACGCTGGCCGCGCTGGCGAAAGCCGAGAGCGAAGCCCTGCTGGGTACTGCCGCCTCAGGCAAGCGTGGCGAGGCGGAGTTCCCGCTGCTCGTCAAGCTCTTATTTCCCAATGACAAGCTCTCCGTGCAGGTGCACCCCAGCGACGCCGAGGCGCAGGCGCTGGGTGAGGGCCGCGGCAAAACCGAGTGCTGGTACGTGTTGGAGGCGGAGCCCGGTGCAACCGTCGCGTGCGGCCTCTTGCCCGGCATCACGGTAGACCACCTGAAGGCCAGCATTGCCGACGGCAGCATGGAGCGCCTGCTAAATCACCTGCCCGTGACATCGGGTGATTTGGTGTTTGTGGACGCGGGAACAGTCCACGCCATTGGGCCAGGCGTCACCATCCTCGAGGTGCAGCAGACCTCCGACATCACCTACCGCCTGTTCGGCTACGGCCGCCCGCGCGAGCTCCATCTGGAGCGCGGCCTGGCCGTGAGCAAGGCAGAGACACGTGCGGGCAAGGTCGCGGCAGAGAACATTCCACACGGGAAGCGCCTCATCCGCGAACAGTACTTTACCGTCGAGAGCTTTTCCCTGCAGGCTGGCGAGACGCTGACGCTTGACGATGCCGCTGGCAAACCGCAATGCTTCGTGGCCCTGCGTGGTGACGCAGAGGTCACCGTGGACAATGTGACGACAAAGCTGCCGGCCAGCAGCGCCGTCGTCGTGTCCGCCGCGGCAGGTACCGTGACCCTCTCAGCGATGAGCACTGTGGAAGTGGTGCGTGCCACGCCGTAGCTCCCGCCTGGCGCAGGGTGCCGGTACACGCGAAGACAGCTCCCGTGCGATGGTCAACGATGTTTGTCTCTGTGACATTGGCTCTGGCTTGCCGAACTGAGCTGTCAGTGAAGCCAACGCGCACTGCCCATTCGCGCTGAAGGCGCGAGTTGTAACAGCCTGGGGCAACGCCCCAGGTAGCTGAGCACGCACCAGTGCGGGCTGAAGGCCCGCGTTATGCGTATCCCTGTTATGCGCTGAAAGAAAGATGGTACGTCCCCAAACTCAACTGCGGCACAGATGTGCACTCGCGCCAATCCCGCGTGGACGTGCACGGTGCTACGCATCCAAGTATCAAGGGAGCACGACATGAGCAAGGAAGCAAACATCGCAACGCAGAAGAAGATGGGCGAAATCATCAACAGCTACCAGTTTGACCGGCTGAATGAAGTGATGGCCTCCAACGTGAAGGACCATGACCCGGCGGACGACCAGGGCTCTGGCCCCGAAGGCTTTGCTGGCTGGTTCACGCAGTTCCACTCTGCCTTTCCTGACTTCAAGATCGCCGTCGAGCACATGCTGGCGGACGACGACAACGTCGGCTTTGCGTACACCATCACCGGCACGCATGAAGGCCCGTTCAACGGCTTTGCGGCGACCGGCAAAAAGATCAAGGTGCGCGGCATGCAGATTTCGAAGTTCAACTCCGACGCAAAGATCGTGGAACGCTGGGGTGCCTCGCACGAGGTCGGCATCCTGCAGCAGATTGGCGCCATGACGCCGCCCAAGCACCTGGACGAGCCGGCAATCTTTTCCGCTCCGGCATCCTCGGGCCAAATCTAAATTCGGAACATACAAGCCCCGCGCGGCATGTGTGCGCGGGGCTTTGCTGTTTGTTTAGTAGTCGCCGCCAGTACCCTGCGGTGCAAGATTCTCAAAGCGCGTGTAGTCGGATAAGTACGCTAACTTAATCGATCCCGTGGGCCCGTTGCGCTGCTTGGCGATGATAATTTCCGCCTGCCCCTTGATGTCCTCGTTCTCGCGGTCGTAGTACTCCTCGCGGTGAATGAAGCAGACCACATCGGCATCCTGCTCGATGGAGCCGGATTCGCGCAGATCGCTGAGCAGCGGCTTCTTATCGCCCTGCCGCTGCTCGCTGCCACGGCTTAGCTGCGACAGCGCGACGACCGGCACACCCATCTCTTTGGCCAGCGCCTTCAGCCCGCGCGAGATGGCCGAGACCTCCTGGTTGCGGTTCTCCGGCCTGCGTCCGCCGGGGCCCTGTGAGGCCATCGTCATGAGCTGCAGGTAATCGATCAGGATCAGGTCCAGCGCGCCCTCCTGCTGCTTCAGGCGGCGCACCTTTGCACGCATCTCGGTCAACGTGATGCCGGGCGTGTCGTCGATAAACATCTTCGAGCCCATTAGCCGATCCAGCGCGTTGATGAGCTTTTGCTTGTCCTCACGCGGCAAAAAGCCGGTCTGGATTTTGCGGCTGTTCACCAGCGCCTCGCTTGCCAAGAGGCGGCGCAGCAAGGATTCCTTCGACATCTCCAGCGAGAACACCGCGACCACCTTGCCGTCGCGCACGCTGGCGTTCTGCGCAATGTTGATGGCCCACGCCGTTTTGCCCATGGAGGGGCGCGCGGCGATGATCATCAGGTCGCTCTTCTGCAGGCCGCTGGTCATGCGGTCGAACTCGGTGTAGTGCGTCTCCAAGCCGGTGATTTCGCGGCCCTGCTCGTACAGCTGGTCGATGGAGCCGAAGCTTTCGCTGACAATCTGGCCGATGTCGGAAAAGCCGCGCTTGATGGCGTTCTCACTGATCTCCAGCAGGCGGCTCTCGACCGAGCCAAGCACGTCGAGCGAGCTTTCGCTCTGGTCGGCAGCGCGGTTCAGGCCCAGCTCGCACACCTGCATCAGCTGCCGCATGATGCTCTTGTCCTTCACGATCTGGACGTAGTTCTCGATGGCGAGGTGGCGCGGCAGGTCCTCATACAGAGAGGCAAGATAGCTGGGACTGCCGACTGCCTGCAGCTCTTTCCTGCGCTCCAGCACGTCCCTGAGCGTCGTCAAGTCAATGGCATGGCCCAGTTCTGATAGCTCCAGCATGGCGCTGTAGATGCGGCGGTGCGAATCGAGCGAGAAGTCATCCACCTGCAGCTTGGCGGTGGCGTCCACTACCGCAACCGGATCAGACATCATCGCGCCCAGGATGACGCGTTCCGTGTGGACGGATGCCGGCAGGCCGTCGCGTTCGACGATTTGGAGGAAAGTTGCCATGGCTCAAGTGTAGAAGTTCTACGCCGGGCGCATAGGTACTATTGCTGCACGCCGGTTGTGGGTGCTGTGGATGGCTGTTGAGAACGAGGCAGGAATCGTGAGTGAAGCAGTAGCGGCACAGACTGACTCACAACGAGGTCATCCTGAGCGCAGCGAAGGATCTCGACGATGCCCACGACCCAACACAGGTGAAAGTTTCTTCGTAGAAGCTACCGGCTGCCTTGCCGGGACAAAGACCGCAGGGATTCTTCGCTTCGCTCAGAATGACGGGCCAGGTGACAACTAGCGGATAATCAGCAGCATGAGCCAGAAAGACGCCCTCCGCATTCCCGCCGCAGCTATGAAAGACCCACGTTCCATGGAAATACTGCGCGTGTGGGTGGCCAGCGGCGAGCAGCACGTGGCGCTGTCGTTCGGCATGTGGGAAGACGCGTCCTCATGGGGTGTGCTGCTGGCCGACCTGGCCCGGCACATTGCCGAGGCGCACGCCCAGCAGGACGAGCAGGTGGACCCCGAGGACTTTCTCGAGAGCATTCGCAGCGGCATGGAAGCCGAACTCGACGGACCGGGTGAGGACGACATTGAAGGCACCGTGCAGTAGCCCTCAGGCCTGCGCCTGCTCGCGCGTGTGGACTTCCACTAGCACGTTGAGCAGCGTCATGGCGGCGGGCGTTACGCCGGGTATCCGGCTGGCCTGGCCAACGGTGTGCGGGCGCACGCGGTCGAGTTTCTCCTGCAGCTCTCGTGACAGGCCGCTGATGCCCCGGTAGCGGAAGGTGGGCGGGATGACGCGACCTTCCGCCTTCTTTAGCTTGGCGATGGAGCGGCGCTGCTGGTCGAGGTAGCCCGCGTATTTCAGTTCGGTTTCTACCGCGCGCAGTTCGTTGCGCAGACGTGCGGGGAGTGGCTCGGCGGCATACGCGGCGAGTTGTGCAGACTCCAGCAAACGTGGGCGCAGCACCGGTAGCAACGACTCAACGCGCAGTTCGGGACGTTTCAACAACTGTGAAAACATCTGTCCCTTTAACTCGCTTGCCGGTGTTTCGGATGCCTCCGCGAGTACGGTCATTTCAGCAACCGTCGAACTGTCCACGCGCACTGTCTCCAGCAGCACGGTCATGGCGGCCATGCGCGCCTGCCGCGCCTCGTACGCGGCCCAGGCTTCGTCATCGATCAGCCCCAGTGCGCGGCCGTATGGTGAGAGCCGGCGATCGGCGTTGTCGATGCGCAGGTGCAGGCGGAACTCCGCGCGCGAGGTGAACATGCGGTAGGGCTCGTTGGTGCCCTTTGAGATCAGGTCGTCGATCAGGATGCCGGTGTAGCCTTCGCTGCGGTCGAGTGTGAAGGCGGGTTCGCCCTTGACGGCGAGCGCGGCGTTGATGCCCGCCATTAGGCCCTGGCACGCTGCCTCCTCGTAGCCGCTAGTGCCGTTGATCTGCCCCGCGAGAAACAGCCCGGCGATGCTCTTGACGCGCAGCGAGCGGTCGAGTTCCGTGGGGTCGATGCTGTCGTACTCGATGGCATACCCGGGCCGCAGCATGGTCGCATGCTCCAGGCCGGGGATGCTGTGAACCATGGCAAGCTGCACGTCCGCAGGCAGGCTGGTGCTCATGCCATTGACGTAGATTTCGTCGGTGTCGAGGCCTTCGGGCTCGAGAAATAGTTGGTGCTGCGCCTTGTCTGGAAAGCGCACGATCTTGTCTTCGATGGACGGGCAGTAGCGTGGTC
>CALMRM010000178.1:14214-15421 GCA_937871605.1 uncultured Terriglobus sp.
CGATCTGGCCGGAGTACATAGGCGACCGATGCACGTTGGCGCGGATCAACTCCAGCGTCTCCGGCGTGGTGTATGCGATATGGCAGGGCACCTGCCGTAGCCTTGGGACGTCCTTTGAGCGGAAGGAAAATGGCGTTGAGTCCGCGTCACCCGGCTGCTCTGCAAAGCGCGACCAGTCGACCGTGCTGCCCAGCAGGCGCGGCGGCGTACCGGTCTTCAGGCGGCAGGCACGCAGGCCCAGCTGCTTGAGTGATTCACCCAGCAGCACGCTGGCGGCCTCGGTAGGTGTGCGCCCGGCGCTGGTCTTCTGCTCGCCGCAGTGGATGAGGCCGTTCAGAAACGTGCCCGTGGTGATGACGACAGCTTTTGCCCGCAACTCGCTGCCATCGCGCAGCCGCAGGCCGATGCAGCGGCGATCCCACGTACCCGCTTCGCGTGAACGTGGGGCACCCTCAGTGAGTGCGGCTGAAGGGTCGTCTAGCAGCACGTCTGCGACTTCCGCTTCCACCAGCGACAGGTTGGGAATCTCCTCGAGCATCGCGCGCATGACCACGCGGTACTGCTTTTTGTCACACTGGGCACGCGGCGACCACACCGCTGGTCCGCGTGAGGTGTTCAGCAGCCGGAATTGGATGCCGGCGGCGTCAGCGAGGCGATGGTGGGGCGCTTCATCGGCGCCTTCCTGGCGGTCGCTTTCGCTTTCGCCTCCATCCCGCTGGCGCTCATGGCGGGGGCGGCGCTCGGATCCCTGTTCGGCTGGATCGATCCCGAGAAGGTGGGGGCGTTCAGGCTCGGCGCCTATTTCTACGCCTACGGGGTCATGGCGCTGCCGACCCTGTTCGTGACCTCGGCCGGGTTCTTCGCGCTCGCCACCGTCACGCGCTCGATGATGGCGACATACGTGGGGGCGGTCGCCTTCCTGGTGGTCTATTTCATCACCATCGCGCTGACCGCCAAGCCTGAGCTGCGCGACGTCATGGCCTATGTGGAGCCGTTCGGCCTGGCGGCGTTCGGCTCGGCGACCCGCTATTGGACCGCGGCCGATCGCAACAGCCTGCTTCCCGCCCTGTCCGGCGCGCTGGCGGCGCACCCAGGCGATCCGCAGGTGCTGGCTTCCCTGGCGTCGGTGAAAGCCGGCGAAGGCAAACCGGCGGAGGCGGTCGCGCTGCTGGAGCCGGTGGTTCCGCCCGGCTCGGCTGCCAGGAAC
>CALMRM010000179.1 GCA_937871605.1 uncultured Terriglobus sp.
GCCGCTGGGTCATACGCCTGTTCGGACGTGGTAGCGATGATGCACGAGCCGGGTTTCAAGTGCGGCAGCGCCGTGCGGATGATCCAGAAGGGTGCGTACAGATTGGTTTTCATCGTCCAGTCGAAGAGTTCGGTGGTCATATCCGAGATGGATTCGACCTGGTGCTGACGTCCGGCATTGGAGACGATGATGTCGAGCCCACCCAGTTCTGTGACAGCCTGAGTCACAAGCTTTTTGCAGAAGGCTTCCTCGCGAAGGTCTCCGGGAATCAGCACAGCCTTGCGCCCAGCCTGACGGATGAGCTCAGCCACTTGCTGCGCATCCGGTTCCTCGGCAGGCAGGTAGTTGATGGCCACGTCCGCTCCCTCGCGCGCATAGGCGATGGCTGCAGCGCGGCCCATTCCGGAGTCGCCGCCAGTGATCAGGGCCTTCCGGTTCAGCAAACGACCGGAGCCCTTATAGCTGCTCTCGCCATGATCCGGCGGCGGGGTCATCTTGCTCGCAAGTCCGGGCCACGGCTGAAACGGGCTTGTGTAAGGCGGCTTGGGATACTTTGTGGTCGGGTCAGCGACGGGCTGCGCGGTGGAACTGGCCTGCGCCTGTGCTCCAGCGGGAATAGCGGCAGCAGCAAGGCCGGCGCCGAGGGTGCCGACGAGTTTACGGCGCGAAATGGTGTTGTCTGGGGAAGGCATGAGGATCCTTTTCTGTAGCTAAGCCCGTGAATCAAATCGCAAAGTGTTGTGCCTGTAACCTCCAAAGGGAAGCCACAGGCACTTGGATGAAGTCTTACGCGTCCTCGTCTTTTAACGTGGACATGTCAATCACATATCGAAACCGAACAGCCCCTTTTTCCACGCGCTTGTACGCATCGTTGATCTCGGCGATGTCGATGATCTGGATGTCGGGAGCGATGTTGTGCTTTGCGCAGAAATCAAGAACTTCTTGTGTTTCCGCGATGTTGCCGATAAGCGATCCCGCGACACTGTTGCGATGCGAGGCGATCTGCATGTTGTTGACCGGTTCGAGCGGCCCCAGGTCACCGCAGATGGCCATGGTGGCATTTCGCTTCAACAAGGGGAGGTACGGGTTCAGGTCATGCTTTTCAGGCACGGTGCTCAGGATGAAGTCGAAAGTCCGGGTAAGCGGATTTGTGGGGTCGACTTCTTTCTTCAGCTCTTTCTCCATTACAGCCGTGGCCCCGATGCGCGTGGCCTCTTCCTGCTTTTCCTCGGTCGTCGTAAAGAGGACAACGGTAGCGCCCATGGCGACCGCCATCTTGGCAGCAACGTCACCGAGACCGCCAAAGCCCACGATGCCCACCTTGCTGCCGGCCTTCACACCCCAGTGCTTCATGGGCGAGTAGGTCGTAACGCCAGCGCAGAGCAGGGGCGCCGCTGCCTTCGGATCGAGTGAGGCTGGAATCTTCAGAACGAAATCTACCGGTACCACCACCACATTGGAGTAGCCGCCAAACGTATTGTCGCGACCGTAATGG
>CALMRM010000180.1 GCA_937871605.1 uncultured Terriglobus sp.
GTCCGGGCCAACGGTGACCGTCTCGTTCTTCTTGGTTGCCAGATCCTTGATCACGAGGCTGTTCGTACCCGGGCTGATCGAAGCGACCGTGCCGGAAAGATTGCGGAACGAGCCTGAAACGACCTCTTCCGCAGTTACCGAGGTGCCGTCCGCAGAACGGTCGCCGCGTGCGCGCAACTGGTCACCCGGATGGATATCGCCCAGTGTGCCCGCTTTCGCTTCCTCAAATTTGACGGAGCCAGGTGCGTACCGCCGGAACGTGGTCGCCTTGGTGGTGTCGAGCGTCAGCTTTCGTGTGCCGGAGCTGACATTGATGGTGCCCGTTGTGGGATCGATTGCCGTGACGATGCCGCCGGTGCCGCGACGGTTCCAGTCGGCCTGCGTGCTCTGGTTGCGCTGCGCGATGGCCGTCGACTTCATCAGGATGACGCGCGCCGCGGTCAGTCCGTTCCCATCCGCAGCCGAACCGGAGACAAGCACGCGGTCCCCCACGGCAATCGCATCGGGCGTGGACGCTTCCGCGGTCTTCAGGTCCGTGCTGCCAGGTGCCAGCTGTTGCACACGCACATTGCTGCCTAGCGTCGCTGTCACAATGGCCCCTGCGTCGGTCTTAATCGTCAGGGTTCCTGCCTCGACGCTTGTGACCGTGCCGAGTGCGCGGGTGGCCGCTGCTGCTGGTGCGTCCTGCGCATGGAGAGGGCTGCAGCCAGGCAGTGCTGCCGTTAGCAGGCATGCCGCCAGGGCGAGTCGTCGAACAGCTGCCGAAGTCGTGCCACATCGAACATCAAACAGAGCCATGGTGCCAACTCTCCTTGTCCCACCTCGCCCTGCTGCCGGCGACGGCTACAACAAGGTACGATGCAGCAAGGCGAAAGTTTCGCCGGCATGCACCATTACTCCGGCGGCTCCTGGTCCAGCGGCTGTGGCGGCCAGTGATACACGGCCACACTGAGCGGCGGTACGCGTACACACTCCTGCTCACGGTCTGGTGCCGGACCGCTGCTCAGCAACAACTCAGCTCCCGGCTCCACCGCAAACTCCGTCGGGTGTTCCGCAAAGTTCATCATCGTGCGCACGTTGCCACGATCGGTGTAGATCCATCGACCCGCCTCGCTGAACTCCACCTGCATGCGGCTAAAGTCACCCAGGTTCAGCGCCAGGGTCTTGCGCCGGAGATGGATAAAGTCGCGGTACAGCTGATGCATGGCACGGTGCTCGCCCTCGTCGACCTCGCTCCAGTTCAGCTTCGACCGCTGAAAGGTCTCAGGGTCTTCAGGATCTGGCACATCGTTCCTGTCCCAGCCGAAGTGGGCAAATTCATTCTTGCGGCCCTCGGATACGTTCGTGCGCAGCTGCGGGTCCTGAAAGTCTGCAAAGAATTGCCACGGTGTGCTGGCTGCCCACTCCTCACCCATGAACAGCATGGGCACAAACGGTGAGGTGAACACAACCGCTGCCGCCAGCCGCGCCTTTTCTGTGCCCACAATCTGCTGTACGCGTTCCCCCTTGGCTCGATTGCCGATCTGGTCATGGTTCTGAATGTAGGCAACGAACTTGTGGTACGAAAGATGGTGCGGCACACGCCCATGATTGCGCAGGCGAAAGCGGGAGTACCGGCCGTCGTAGAGAAACGCCTGCTTGAGCGTAGTGGCCAGGTGCTCGATCTTGCCGAAGTCGTCGTAGTAGCCGCCTGGCTCGTGCGCCAGCAGGCTGTACAGCGAGTGATGGAAATCGTCGCTCCACTGCGCGTCCAGGCCGTACCCGTTGGCTTCACGCGGCGTGATGAAGCGCGGGTCGTTCAGGTCAGACTCGCCGATCAGGAACAGGCAGCGGCCCAAGGAGGCGGACAAGTCCTCGATTTCACGCGACAACTGCTCCAGGAAGTGCATCGCGGAGCGATCGATCAACTCGTGCACTGCGTCCAGGCGCAAGCCGTCAAAGTGGTAGTCGCGCAGCCACAGGATGGCGTTATCGATCATGAAGCGCCGCACCTGGTCGGAGCCGGCTTGCTCCAGGTTGATGGCAGCGCCCCACGGGGTCTTGTGCTTCTCAGTGAAGTACGGCCCAAAGTTGCCCGTGTAATTGCCCGCAGGCCCGAAGTGGTTATAGACCACGTCCAGGATGACGCCGAGCCCCTTGCCGTGGCACGCGTTGACGAACCGCTTGACAGCCTCCGGGCCGCCATAGCTCTCGTCCGGCGCGTAGAACGCAACGCCGTCGTACCCCCACGAAAAGCCGCCTTCAAACGAGCTGATGGGCAGCAGTTGCACGTGGGTTACGCCCAGGTCACAGAGGTAGTCGAGCCGGTCGATGGCGCTGTCCAGCGTGCCGTCCGTTGTAAACGTGCCTACATGCATTTCGTAAATGATGGCGGAGGGCAGCGGCACGGGCCGGAATGCATTGTCTGTCCCGGCAAACTGCTTGTGGCTCAGCACCCGTGACGAGGAGTGGACATCCTTGGGCTGCCAGAACGACCGCGGATCAGGATAGGGTGTCGGATCGTCATCTAGCAGAAAGGCATAGTCGCTGCCGTGGCTCGCCGCGTCCACATCTGCCGTCCAAAAGCTACGTCCCGAAGGTCCTTCCATCGGGTAGTCCGTGCCATCTACACGCACTGTGACGGACTTTTTGCGTGGTGCCCAAAGCGAAAAATGATGCATTCTCATCCCCTGCGGCACGCCGGCCGCCTGTCCAGAGTTCTTGTTGCTTACGCCGTGCCGTTGCCCGCACCGGGGCGGAATGGCCCACGCGCGTCCATGCTCAGCGTGTCGTCACTGTTGCGCACCAGCAGCGCGACCGGAAAGCTGCCCAGCAGCACCGGGAGCGCCACCTCTGCCCCGCCCTCATGCACCGCTCCGCTCAGCCGGTCGGTCCAGCGTCCTTCCGGCAGGTAGAGGACCGTGTCGGCCCAGTTCCCGTTCAGCGTGTAGAACAGGCGTGGCGCAATGGCGACCACGTCACTGCCACGCAGGTATGCCACGACGTGGTCTGCACGCTGCCCCTCCGCCATCAGTGGCGTGTACGTGCTGCTCCCGTCGAACGAGGTTGGCCGCTCCAGGCGCAACCGCAACGCCTGTGTGATGACCCACAGCTTGGGCGAGCCATCGTGCATGCGCTCCATGGCGTAGCGGGCCGCATCGGCAGGCGCACGCCCCTGCAGTGCTGCCAACAGGGATCGGCGCAAGTCATAGTCCACCGGCCTGCGATTGTCCGGGTCCACCAGTGAGTGATCCCACAGTTCGCCGCCTTGGTACAGGTCTGGCACACCCGGCGAGGTGCACTTGAGCAAGGTCTGCGCCAGCGAGTTGATGCGTCCGCTTTCGTCGATGCGATCGACAAACGCCTGCACCTCCGCGCAGAACGCCTCCCGCTGCAGGATAACCTCCATAAAGCGGTTCAGCGCATCCTCATACGCCTGGTTGTTCACCAACCACGAGGTCTCACGCTTGGCCTCGCGCATGGCCTTCTGCATGTATGGCTGCAACCGCTCCAACGAAATGGGCCAGGCACCGATCAAGGTCTGGTACAGGAAGTACTCGGTGTCCCGGTCAGGGTAGTTGCCGATGCGTGCGCCGCGGTTCAGAATGGGCCAGCGCTGCAACACCTCGTTCCACTCATCCGGCATTTCACTCAGCACCGCCAACCGGGCGCGTACATCGTCGGCGCGCTTGGTGTCGTGCGTGGAGAGCGTCAGCATGGTGGTGGGGAGCGTGGCCTGTATGTGCGCGTTGTAGTCGTGAAACGCCTCGAGCGAAACGCCGTTCAGCCCAGGGTCGCCACCAACCTCGCAGAGCGAGACCAGCCGGTTGTAGCAGTAAAAGGCGGTGTCCTCCACACCCTTCGCCATGATGGGTGAGGTGAACTGCTGAAAGCGCGCCACAAACTCTGACTCGCGCTCGCCGGTCACCGTCAGCGTGAGGACGTCACGAACGAAGTCGAACAAGCCCGCATCCACGTCAGGCTTACGGCGCTTCGCCTCGTCCACTGCGTTGGTGATTTCCTTGCGGTCCTCGTCCGTGATACGGTGCGCCCCGCGGTCGGCTGTGACGTAGGTGCGGTACACGCAGAAGCAGGCTGCCACGTTGCGAATCGCACGCCGGATCTCTGCCCGTGTGTAGTCCCGGCTGTCGCGATTACTCTCGCAGATCGAAACAAAGATGTTGGCCAGCCGGTTGACATCGCTGGCCAGCGTTTCCTTCGCGATTTTGGTTTTGTTCTGGAAGGCGATCTCATGGAAGCTTTCGCGATTGCCTGTGAATTTGGCGTACACATCGCTCAGCCGCTGCATGCCCTGTGGCGACACCAGGAGGCCGTTGCACTGGTTCAGGTAGTCGTAGCCGCTGGTGCCCTGCACAGGCCAGTCCTCGCGCAGCCACTCGCCCGGCTCCACAATCTTTTCCGCAACAATCCACGCATGGGGCGCACGTTCGCGCAGCCGCTGCAGGTACTGCCGCGGGTCGCGCAGGCCGTCCGGATGGTCGATGCGGATGCCGTCCAACACGCCCTTGTCAAGCCAGTACAGGATCAGTTCGTGCGTTTCCTCAAAGACGTACTCCCGCTCCATGCGCAGACCGATCAGCGAGTTCACATCGAAGAAGCGGCGGTAGCCAAGCTCCTGGTCCGACGTGCGCCAGTAGGCCAGCCGGAAGTTCTGCGCGTTCAGCAACTCGTCCAGCGCGTCCGTGTTGCTGTTGATCTCCTGCACGGCCTCGTCCATGGAGCGGCACACCGCTTCTTCCTCGGAACAGAGGCGGCTTAGCAGCCCAAGCAGCACCATCTTGTCGCGGTGGCGGCTTAGCTGCACCGAGCGTTCGGTGGAGTTGGGGTCGGGCAGGCGCGCAAAGGACGCAGCCAGGAAATGCAGGGTGTCGGAAGGCGCTTTTTCAGCAGCCCGGGCCAGCAGGATCGCAAGCGAGCGCGGCGCCAGTGGAAAGGCCTGCTCACCATACTCCACCAGGAAGCTGACATCCTCGCGCACGATCTGAATGCCGCCTGTAGACAGCACGCGGCCATACTGATCGCCCAGCACCGGCATCAGCCCCTTGTCGCGCAGCTTCTCCTCGGCGGAGTTCCAATCGATGTCGAAGAACGTGGCGAAGCGGCTGGATGGCCCGTTCTCCAGCACATCCCACCACATGCGGTTCGTGCGGTCCACCGACATGTGGTTTGGCACAATGTCCAGGACCTGCCCCAGTCCCAATGCGCCCAATCGCTGCGAAAAGCGGCCGTGTGCCGCCTCACCGCCCAGCTCCCCGTTGATGGAGTGATGGTCCACCACGTCATAGCCGTGCATGGAGCCTTTGCCCGCCTGCAGGTACGGGGAACTGTACACGTGCGAAATGCCCAGCTTCCGCAGGTAGTCTGCAATGGCAGACGCCTGGTCAAACGTGAACTCTGCGTGTAACTGCAGGCGATATGTCGAGAGCGGCGTTCGTTCCATAACCATCCAGCGGCAGGGCTCTGCAAGCGCACGGCTGCCGTTGAGCTGCAGCACGCTTGTTTTTCCCCGATATCCGCTTAGGTGCTCTCTCCGCAGCGGAGGTTGTTCTCCGCCCTGCCCTCGGTACGCGCCAACCTGCGCTACTTCAGCAGTTGGCGCCGGTCGTCAGGGCTTCCTTCCACGGGCCATCACCGTCTTCCAGCACGATCGCTGCAAGCACCAACGTCAGGTGCGTCAACGCCTGCGGGTAGTTTCCCACCTGGCGCTTGGCGTCAACGTCGTATTCCTCTGACAGCAGCCCCAGCGGGTTACACAGGCTTAGCAGCTTCCCGAACATGGCATGCGCGTCGTCCTTGCGCCCGCATAGGTGGAGCACGGCGGTGTACCAGAAGGAACACGCCAGGAATGCGCCCTCCCCGGGCGGCAACCCATCCGAGCCGTCACGCGTGTCGTACCGGTACAGCAGGCCGTCCTTCATCAGGTGCTTTTCCAGGGCGGCCAGCGTGCCCAGGACACGCGGATCGTCTGCACGCAAAAATCCCACCAGCGGAATCCGAACCAAAGCGGCGTCCAGCTCCTTGGAGCCGTACGCCTGCACAAAACTATTCAGTTCCGTATCGAACCCGTGCGTACACACGTCAGTGTGGATCGCCTCACGGCTTCTGCGCCACCCTTGCACATGCTCTTCCCTCTCGCGGTCCGCCGCCATGCCAGACTGCTCATAAAAGCGTATCGCCCGGTCAAATGCGACCCATGCCATGACCTTGGAATGCACAAAGTGCTGCTTGGGCCCACGGCTCTCCCAAATGCCCGAGTCGGGTTCCCGCCAGATGCGCGCCAACCGCTCCAGCAGCTTGCGCACCATGGATTGGACCTCTGCTGTCCACACATCTTCCTTGTCCACCGGCGTGCGCGCCAGCGCTGAGATCACTTCGCCATACACATCCAGCTGCACCTGGTCCGCAGCCTTGTTGCCGATGTTGACCGGGCCTGAGTGCTCATAGCCCGTGAGCCAGTCCGCCTGCCACTCATTCGTCATGCGCTCGCCGGAGATACCATACACCGTCTGCAACTGCTCGACAGAACCGGAGATGGAGCGCAGCAGCCAACCACGCCACGCCTGCGCCTCTTCCACGTACCCCGCGTGCAACAGCACCAGCAGCGTCAGCGCGGTGTCGCGCAGCCACGAGAAACGATAGTCCCAGTTGCGCACGCCGCCAATCTTCTCGGGCAACGACGTGGTGGGCGCGGCCACCAGGCCACCGGAGGGCCGGTACGTCAGCGCCTTCAGCGTGATCAGCGAGCGCTCCACCGCGTCGGCATACCGCCCCATGTGCGTGTTCTTGCCGGTCCACTCCGTCCAAAACTTCTCTGTGTCGGCCAGGGCCTCGTACGCGTCGAAGCTCGCCGGGTCCTCTTCTGTTGAGGAGCCATACGAAAGCACAAAGCACACCGACTCACCCTCATGCACGTCGAAATTGCTGATCGTGGTCATGCCCTCGCCCTCGAGCGGTGCCTCGGTTCGCAGCACCACCAGCTGTGGGCCGGCCACGGCGCGCAGGTGGTGGTCCACCCGCTGCACCCACGGGATGGTGCGGCCAAAATCGAAGCGCAGCGTCAGGTCCATGCGCATACGCACCGTGCCGCGCAGCCCACGCACAATACGCACCAGGTCGGAGTGCTCGCCGCGCGGCGGCATAAAATCCGTTACCAGCACGTCACCGTGCGCTGTTTTCCAAACCTTCTCCACAATCAGCGTGTGCGGCCTGTACCGCCATTCGTCGCCCAGCACCTGCTCGCTCTTTGCCGGCTTCAGGCTGAAAAAGCCATTCTCCCGCGTGCCCAGGAGGCCTGCAAAACAGGCAGCCGAGGAGAAGGTGGGCCAGCAAAGCCAGTCCACCGAACCTTCCCGGCATACCAGCGCCGCCGTTTCACAATCGCCAATCAGGGCGTAGTCCTCAAGCGGCGCGCCCAGCAGATTCTCTTTGAAGGCTGCGCTCTTGCGTGTATCTGACTGCTCTGGCCGTATGCTCAAGCTCTCATCCTCTTGACTCCCGTGCTCTCTATACTGCGTGAACACGGCTGTGTTCCGTCTCGGGGCAAACGCCACCCCGCCGGTTGCATCTGTTCACAGAGACCCAACCCCACGCCTGTTCCCATCGTCCACAGTTCGATGCATAACAGCGCTGGCCAGCTTCGCACACGCAGGGAGGCAGCTTGAAGCCCAACGAAGGCAGAAGCCGCGTTGTTATCGAGGAGATCAAACCGGAGATCGATGGCGGACGTCATGCGGCCAAGCGCATCGCCGGCGACCGGGTACGCATCACAGCGGTCATTTACACAGATGGACACGATCACGTCGCGGCACGGCTGATGTACCGGCCAGCCGCAGAAAAAGCATGGCGCTACGCCCCGTTCCGTGAACTTGGCAATGACGTGTGGGAGGCGGAGTTCCTTGCCGACACCATCGGCGCGTGGACCTACACCGTACAGGCCTGGGTGGATCACTTCGGCACGTGGGTGCACGACCTGCACAAACGCATCGACGCGCAGGAAAAGCCAACCACCGCAACGGGCGCGATAGACGATCTGCCCGGCGGTCCGGAACGGAATGAGGGCGTTGGAGCCGCCGATGAGAACACGGTTGCAATCCAGGACCTGCCGGGTGGCGTAACCCCCGCAAACCGTCGCTTTATCGCCTCCAGTACACCGCAGAGCGACGTAGCCTTGGCGTTGCGCACGGGTGCCATTCTGCTGGACCAGGCCTCGGCCCGCGCCCGCGACGTGGATGCACGCACCCTGAAAGGCAACGCCAGTTCACTGCGTTACCTAGCTGAGCGCAACTCGCCCTACTACGACTTCCCGCTGAGCGACGAAGCCATCGAGCTCTGCCTGCAGTATGCCGACATGAGCTTTGCCACGGTGTACGAGCGCGAACTGCCACTGTGGGTGGACCGTGAACGCGCTCGCTTTTCTTCCTGGTACGAGTTCTTTCCGCGCTCGGCGGGCTTTGTCGCCGGGGAGCATGGCACTATGCGCGACGCCGCGGCGCGCCTGCCCGAGGTGGCGGCCATGGGCTTTAATGTGGTCTACTTTCCACCCATTCATCCCATCGGCACGGCGTTCCGCAAGGGCAAAAATAATTCTGTCGTCGCCGAGCCGGGCGACGTGGGCAGCCCCTGGGCCATTGGCAACACGGACGGCGGCCACAAGGCCATTCTGCGCGAATTGGGCACCTTTGCCGACTTCGCCGCACTCGTCCAAGCAGCACAGGCGAACGGCGTCGAACTCGCGCTGGACATCGCCTTCCAGTGCGCGCCGGAGCACCCCTGGGTGCGCGACCACCCGGACTGGTTCCGGATCCGGCCGGACGGCACCATCCAGTACGCTGAGAATCCGCCCAAGAAGTACCAGGACATCTACCCGATCAACTTCGAGTCGAACGACTGGCGCGCGCTCTGGCAGGAGTTGTACTCCGTCTTTGCGTTCTGGATCGACAAGGGCATCCGCATCTTCCGCGTGGACAATCCGCACACCAAGGCCATTCCTTTCTGGGAGTGGTGCATTGCCGAGGTGCGAAAATCCAACCCCGAGGTCATCTTTCTGGCAGAGGCGTTTACCAGGCCGCATGTGATGTACGGCCTCGCCAAAATCGGCTACACGCAGAGCTACACCTACTTCTCCTGGCGCACGGAGAAGAAGGAGCTCACCGCCTACATGACAGAGGTGACCACCGCTCCGGTCGCAGACTTTTTCCGGCCCAACCTGTGGCCCAATACGCCTGACATCTTGCCCGGCTTTCTGCAAACGGAGCAACGCGCGGCCTTCGCGCAGCGCGTGATTCTGGCTGCCACGTTGGGCGCGAGCTATGGTGTGTACGGCCCCGCGTTCGAACTGTGCGAGCACCTGCCGGCCAAGGCTGGAAGCGAGGAGTACCTCGATAGCGAGAAGTACCAACTGCGCGTCTGGGATCGTGAAGACCCAAAGAGCCTGGCACCGCTGCTCACGGCACTGAACCGCATCCGCAACACCTACCCGGCGCTGCAGACGGATCTGACGCTGCATTTCCATGCCGTGGACAACGACAAGCTGATCGCCTACAGCAAGTCCGACGCGGAGCACACCATCCTGACCGTGGTAAACCTGGACCCGGAGACACCGCAAACTGGCTGGACGGAACTGGACCTGCTTGCGCTGGGTGTTCCCTTTACGGGCGCGTACGAGGTGGAAGACCTGCTGACCGGTGCAAAGTACCCGTGGAATGGCTCGCATAACTTTGTCGCTCTTGACCCAAAAACGAGTGCGGCACACATCCTCCTCATCCGTCGCGCTACCCTGTCAGAGAGCCTAGCCGGGGAGAGTACGGAAGATTGAGCACGGTCACCGCACGTCCAGCATCCCACTTTGCGCCTCTGTCTCCAGGGAAGAAGCGTGCCAGCGCCAGCGATCCGCAATGGTACAAAGACGCCGTCATCTACGAGTTGCACGTCAAAGCCTTTGCCGACGGTAACAACGATGGCATCGGCGATTTTGCGGGCCTGCTGGAGAAGTTGCCGTACCTCCAAAAGCTCGGCGTCACTTGCATCTGGCTCCTGCCGTTCTTTCCCTCGCCCGGGCGCGACGACGGGTATGACATTTCGGATTACCTGAGCGTCAACCCGGCCTACGGCACCGTCGACGACTTCCAACGCTTCCTGGCCGAGGCGCACGCACTTGGCATGCAGGTGTTGATTGAGCTCGTCATCAATCACACCAGCGACCAGCACCCCTGGTTCCAGGCCGCGCGCAACGCCCCTGCGGGCTCGCCTGAGCGCGAGATGTACGTCTGGAGCGACACAGACACGCTGTACAGCGGCGTCCGCATCATCTTTACCGACACGGAAAAGAGCAACTGGACCTGGGACCCGGTGGCACAGCAGTACTACTGGCACCGCTTCTTTTCGCACCAGCCGGACCTGAACTTCGACAACCCGCGCGTGATGGAAGAGGTGCTGAACGCCATGCGCTTCTGGATGGACATGGGCGTGGACGGTCTGCGGCTCGACGCCATCCCCTACCTTGTCGAGCGCGACGGCACCAGCTGCGAAAACGTGCCGGAGACGCATGACCGCATCAAGGAAATCCGCGCGGCCATCGACGCTGAATACGAAAACCGCCTGGTGCTTGCCGAAGCCAACATGTGGCCGCAGGACGTCTTGCCCTACTTTGGCGACAGCGATGAATGCCACATGGCCTTCCACTTCCCGCTGATGCCGCGCATCTACATGGCGCTGCGGCAGGAAGACCGGCTGCCAATTACGGAGATCATGGCGCAGACGCCGCCCATCCCGGAGGGCTGCCAGTGGGGACTGTTCCTGCGCAACCATGACGAGCTGACGCTCGAAATGGTGACCGACGAAGAGCGCGACTACATGTACCTGGCGTACTCGGCAGACCCGCGCATGCGCATCAACGTGGGCATTCGCCGCCGCCTGGCACCGCTGGTGGATAACAACCGTCGCCGCATTGAACTGCTGAATTCGCTGCTGTTTTCGTTCCCGGGCACGCCCATCCTCTACTACGGCGACGAGATCGGCATGGGCGACAACATCTACCTGGGCGACCGCAACGGCGTGCGCACCCCCATGCAGTGGAACAGCGATCGCAACGCGGGTTTCAGCCGTGCCGTCCCCGCGCGCCTCTACTCGCCCGTCATCATGGACCCCATCTGGGGCTATGAGGCCATCAACGTCGAGGCGCAGGAGGCCGACACCAGCAGCCTGCTGCACTGGACACGCAACATGATCGCGCTGCGCAAGCTGTTCCAGGTCTTCGGGCGCGGCACACAGGAGTTCCTGAAGCCAGAGAACCGCAAGGTGCTCGCCTACATTCGCGAGTATGAGTCCGAGCACGTGGTCTGCGTCGCCAACCTGTCGCGCTTTGCCCAGCCTGTCACGCTCGACCTGAGCCGCTTCAAGGGCATGGTGCCGGTGGAAATGCTGGGCTACGTGCCCTTTCCCAAGATCGACGAGACCCCGTACGCCATCACCCTAGGGCCATACGCCTTTCTGTGGCTTGAAATTCAGCCCGCCGCGTACGCCGCAGCGGACATTGACCCCGCGGGTCAGCAGGAAGCACTCACCCTGCCCGCTGCCGACCTGCAAACCGCGCTCACCGGCGCCAGCGTACAGCTGCTGCAGGAAAGCTTCCTGGGCAAGTACCTTCAAGCGCAGCGCTGGTTTGGGGCAAAGTCCCGCACCATTAAGGACGTTCGCATCGAAGACGTTCTGCGGTTGGGCACGGCGGATGCCGTCATCCTCCTGCTGCGGGTTGTATATGCGGACGGCGCAGACGACACCTACAGCCTGCCCGTGGCAGTGCTGCGCGATGGCGATGCTACGGCGCAGAGCAAGAGACCGGAGAGCCTGATCGCTCCCATGCAAGCAGGCGCGGCACTGGTCGACGCACTCACCCTGCCTGCCGTCCGCGACGCCCTGCTGGACAGTTTGCGCAACACGGGAGAGACATCGGCCCGCAACGGCGGCTCACTCACCGGTCACCCGAGCCGTCTGTTCGACAGTCTGCGCGGCGGCGCTGCTGTTCCATCACGCCAGGGCAGCGCGGAGCAGAGCAACAGTTCCGTGCTCTACGGCGACAGGCTGATCCTGAAGCTGTTCCGCCGCCTGCAACCAGGCGAAAACCCGGACGCGGAGATCGGCCGCTTCCTCACGGAAGAAGCCCACTTCGAGCACATTGCACCGTTCGGGGGAGAGCTGGTCTACACCGCTCCGGGCAGTAGCGAGGCCACCACGTTGGCGCTGCTGCAGGGCCTGGTGGCCAACACCGGCGATGGTTGGGAATGGACGCTCGACACTCTCAAGGGTGAGCCTGACGCCGCCCGCTATCAGGAGGCGGTACGGTTGCTGGGTAAGCGCACGGGCGAGATGCACCAGGCCCTGGCCACGCCCACGAACAACCCCGCCTTTGCCGCGGAATCGACCGACACCGCGGCCCTGGAACGCGATGCGGCGCGGCTCGAAGCGCAAATTGCAGCTGCCGTCCAGATGGTGAAGCAGCGGTTCAGCACCCTGCCCGATGACCTGCTGGGCCCGGCGGCCACACTGCTCAGCCGCCGCCGCGAGATGCTGGCCATTGCGAACGACCTGCGTTCCCTCAGTCCCATCGCAGCCGGGCAACGCACACGCATCCACGGCGACTACCACCTGGGCCAGGTGCTCAAGACTGCAAACGACTTCGTCCTGCTGGACTTCGAGGGGGAACCGGCACGCTCGCTGGAGGAGCGCCGCGCCAAGCAATCGCCCCTGCGCGACGTAGCCGGTATGCTGCGGTCGTTTTCGTACGCGGGCGCGGCAGCCCTTGGTACGGAGCCCAGCCCGGCACGCACCGCATGGGAGAGCTCTGCCGTCGCAGCGGTCCTCGATGGCTACCGCTCAGCCACCGGGGGCCACCAACCACAGCAGCAGTTGCTGCGCGCGTATCTGCTCGAAAAGGCGCTGTACGAAATTATGTACGAGGTCAACAACCGGCCCGGTTGGATCGCAATTCCCCTCTCCGGCATTCTTGACCTCTTGAACGGGCCGGCAGGCAGCGAGGTGGCAGCATGAGCGTACCGGCAGCGGAGACCACCGCAGCAATGGACTTTGCCCAGGAGGGCGCTACCTACGCGCAACGGCAGGCTGTGGCCACCGAACTTGTTATCTTTTTGGGGCCTGCCTACGAGAACGCGTCCGCCGACCAACTGCAGCCGGTGGCCACCATGCTGCGCAGGGCCTTGGGAGAAAACACAGCGCGCGCGCTCCTGTCCTACCCCGTACTGGATCCGCAAGCCGCCGCCTGGGAGCTGAGCGGCGTGGCGCTGCAGCCCTACCTGCCCTCTGCCCGGCTGCAAACGTTTCTGGTGCAAACGGCCACCGCCTATGTCGACCTGTACGAGGTGATGCGCGCGCATGCTGCCACCTGCG
Organism: uncultured Terriglobus sp.; assembly: GCA_937871605.1. Taxonomy (GTDB): domain Bacteria; phylum Acidobacteriota; class Terriglobia; order Terriglobales; family Acidobacteriaceae; genus Terriglobus. The sequence continues at coordinate 13,402 of CALMRM010000180.1, forward strand.
GCCTCCTGCTGGGGGCGGAGGCGCACACGCTGGAGCCCGCCGCCGTCGCGGCTCTGGTGGAAGCAGTCATCAGCGGCAGTGCCGACCTCGCCATGGCGCGCTACGCCGTTGGACCGAACGAGGCGCTCATCAACGCGTCCATGCTCCACCCCGTCTCGCGCGCGCTCTTCGGGGTAAAAGCGGCCTTTCCGCTGGGGCTGGACCTGGCGCTTTCCGCCCGCCTGGCAGAGCGCATGGCGGGTGCTGCCCAACGGTTTACCGCGGGTTCGCAGCCAGAGGCGATCATGTGGGTCACGTCCGAAGCGGCTGTGGCCGGCTATACGGTGGCAGAAGTCAGCGTCGGCACACGCGAACTGCCCCACCCCGCGTCTGCCGACCTGTCGGCAATCCTGAGCACCACGGCGTCAGCCCTGTTCAGCGACGTGGAAGCCAAAGCAGCCTTCTGGCAGCGGGTCCGTCCGCCCTCAACCCTGCTGACCATTCCTGCTGTTGCCCCCGTTTCGGCAGCGGCAGAGCCGGTCAGCGAGGCTGAGATTTCGGAACTGATCAGCAGCTTTCGCATTGGCTACGGCAACCTGCACGAGATCTGGTCGTTAGTGCTGCCCCCACAGACCCTGCTTGGCCTCAAGCGGCTGTCCACGACATCGTTCGAGAACTTCATATTGACGGACGCACTCTGGGTGCGCATCGTGTACGACTTTGTGCTGGCACACCGGCTCAGGACCATCAACCGCAGTCACCTGCTGGGTTCGCTCACGCCGCTGTACCTGGCTTGGGTGGCGTCGCACCTCCTGCAGGGGAGGTCTGCGGCTACGGAAGACCTGGCCCGTGCCTTTGAGTCGGACAAGCCCTATCTGGTTTCGCGCTGGCGCTGGCCGGATCGCTTCAATCCCTAGCCTGCGGTTCGTACGCTACACAACCCCTCACGGGAGGCACCTGATGTTCTCGCAAATCAATGACGCTCTGATTGAGTCGTTCCGCCGTGTGCTCACCCGGCTCGCCGTGTTTTTGCCCGGCCTGCTCGCACTGGTGCTGGCGGTCGCCCTCATGGCCCTGGTCGGTGCGGGCCTGTCCTGGGTTCTGCGCAGGCTGCTGACACGCATCAAGTTTGACGAGCGCCTTGGAACGCGCAACTCAGGCGGTGTGGCGGACTGGGCCCCTGCACACAGCGCCACGCTGCTCATCAGCCGCATCATCTTTT
>CALMRM010000181.1 GCA_937871605.1 uncultured Terriglobus sp.
CCATGAGCGTCTGCTGCGCTTCGGCGAGGCCCAGCTCCCACGGATTGCCCGCGTACTTGATGCTGGAGAGCGCCGCCGCGCCGGTGCCGCCGCTATTGCCCGCGATCACAACGTAATCCGCATAGGCCTTGGCCACGCCCGCTGCAACCGTACCAACGCCGCAACTGGAAACCAGCTTGACGCCGACTGCTGCGCGCGGGTTCACGCGCTTCAGGTCGTGGATAAGTTCTGCCAAGTCCTCGATGGAGTAGATATCGTGGTGCGGCGGAGGCGAGATGAGCGACACACCCGGCTGCGCATGTCGCAAGCGCGCGATGAGGCCGGTGACCTTGTGGCCGGGCAGCTGGCCGCCCTCACCGGGCTTGGCTCCCTGCGCCACCTTGATTTCAAGCTCCTCGGCGTGCGCCAGGTACTCCGCCGTAACGCCAAAGCGACCGCTGGCAATCTGCTTAATCTTGTTGTTCAGGTGCGTGTGAACTGCGGGCGCTTCCACGATGGGCTCTGCTACAGCCACGCCGCCAGCAGCCTTGGTGACAAACGTCGCGACCTCGCCGGCGGGCACCACACGGCGATTGCCGGGGTGCGGGCGGTAGACGTCGGAGTCCTCGCCACCTTCACCGGTGTTCGACTTGCCGCCGATCCTGTTCATGGCGATGGTGATGGTCGAGTGCGCCTCCGGGCTCAAGGAGCCGAGGGACATGGCGCTGGACACAAAGCGCTTCATCAGGCTTGCGGGCAGCTCAACATCCTCGAGCGCGATCTCCGGGCCGGCAGGGCGAATCTCCAGCAACTCACGCAGCACGGTCGGCGTGTCCTTGGCAGCGACAGCACTGCTGTACAGCTGGAACGACTTTGCCGGATCTTCCGGCAAGGGCACGTTGCGCGCGCTGCCCACCACCGATTGCAGCGCCTTTACATTCGAGGGCTGCCAGGCATGCGGCTCCGCCACATCGGCTTTGCGAAACTTGACCCAGCCATAATCGGGCAGGTCGATCTTCTGCTGCAGGTCCGGCGTGATGGGCGCGTCCCACAGCTGCCGGATGCCGTGCTCGATGTCGGCAAAGCCTATGCCGCCGAGCGGCGCGGGTGTCTTCGGAAAGCAACGGTCCACCACGGCCTGCGACAGGCCCAGCGCATCGAAGGGGTATGCACCGCGGTAGCTGTCCACGACGCTGACGCCCATCTTCGACATGATCTTGGCGAGTCCCGCGTCGAAGGCCTTTAGCATCTTTACTTCGGGCACCTTGGGGTCGCCGTCCGCACCTGCAGTGGCGCGCGCCGTCTCGAGTGCAAGCCATGGGCACACCGCGCCTGCGCCATACCCGATCAGCACCGCCGCATGGTGCACGTCGCGCACGTCGCCGGCTTCGGCAACAATGCCGGTGCTGGTGCGCAACCCGGCTTGCACCAGTGCGTGGTGCACCACGCTCACGGCCATGGCCATGGGAATGGGCAGAAGTTCAGCGTCTGCATTGCGATCGCTGAGCAGCAGCATCTCGACGCCGTCGCGTACCAGATCTACAGCGTTGGCGCAGAGCGCGTCCAGCCCGGCCTCGAGCGAGCGGCGCGCGGAGAAGACGCATTTGAGTTCGCGCAGGCGCAGTTCGTCCGTGTGCGGGTAGCGGCCCTGTCGCAGTGATTCCAGCTTGCCGATGGACAGAAAGGGCGAGTGCAGCGACAGGCCGGGCAGCGCCGCATCCTTGCTGAGCATGTGCGACCAGGGGCCCAGGCGCGTATGCAGCGAAACGACGATGGCCTCGCGCAACGGATCGATAGCCGGATTGGTGACCTGCGCGAAACGCTGGCGGAAGTAAGCGTAGACAGGCCGCGGCGTTTTCGCAAGGTACGCCAGCGGCGTGTCGTCGCCCATGGACCAGACCGCGTCTTTCGCGTCGGTCGCCATGGGCTGCAGCACCATGCGCACGTCTTCCTTCGTGTAGCCAAAGTGGCGCTGCGCGCGACCGATGGCCTCCGTGTCGGTGGGCGGCAGGTCCACCCACTCGGCCTGAATGGTCCGCTCGTCCAACAGCGACTTGTAATGCCCATCGGCGTCGAACAGGTCCAACAACGCGTCGTTTTCGTAGATCTTTCTTTCCTGGAGATCGACGACGATCATCTGTCCTGGCCCGAGCCTGCCACTGTGCACAACCGTTGCCGGATCCAGGTCGACCAGGCCCGCCTCGGACCCGGCAACAATAAGGCCCGCCTCTGTGATGGCGAAGCGGCTGGGGCGCAGGCCATTGCGGTCCAGCGCCGCGCCCACATAGCGGCCATCGGTAAAGGCCAGCGCGGCGGGGCCATCCCACGGCTCGGTCACGTCCATGTGGTACTGCAGAAAGTCAGAGTGGCGGCTGGCCACGGCAGGTGGCAAAAGGATGCGGATGGCTTCGGCCACGGTGCGGCCATTGTGCATTAGCAGCTCGACTGTTTCGTCCAGGCTGGTGCTGTCGGTGCCATCTGCTGTCAGGATGGGCTGGCACTCGGCGGGCAGGGTGCTGTAGCGCGCCTCCATGCGGGCGCGGTTGCCCCACACGGTATTGATTTCGCCGTTGTGCGCCAGGGTGCGGCCTGGCTGTGCGCGGTGCCAAGCGGGCGTGGTGTTGGTGGCATAGCGCTGGTGGAACAGTGCAAAGGGCGTGGTGTACGTCTCGTCCTGCAGGTCGGGGTAAAACTCCGGCAGAAGGCGGCCGATGCACATGGATTTGTACACCATCGTCTTCGACGACAGCGAGGCTACGTAGCCGGTGACCTCGCCCGCCTCAAAGCGGCGCTCGAAGCTCTTACGCGCCAGGTAGAGCTTGCGCTCCATTTCCGCTTCCGGCGCGCCGGTCACCAGCAGGTGCTTGATATGCGGCATGGTGCTGAGGGCGATCTCACCGAGCACGTCGCTGCGCACCGGCACATCGCGGAGAGCCAGCACGCGCAAGCCCTGCGCTTCCACGCACGCCGTCAGCACTGCGCAGGTGTTGGCAGTAGCTTCAGGAATAAACACCACGCCGACACCCAGCGGCTCGTCCTCTGCGAGTTCCACGCCTGCGCTGCGTAGCAGCAGATCGCGTGGCACCGCCGTCATGATGCCCACGCCGTCAGAACTCTTGCCGTCTGCCGCTACAGCGCCGCGGTGTGCCAGCCGCGCCAGGGCAGTCAGCGCGTCAGACAGCACCTGGTGCGAGGCCTCGGCTGTGCTGTCGGCAACAAACCCCACACCGCAGCTGTCATGGTCGAAGCGCGAGTCCAGGAGTGAACGGGCTGGGAGCGAACGCACCGGCAGCAAGCGCCCCGGTGTGTTCCGGGCGCGACGGGGCGTGCAACAGGAAGCAGGCTGACAGGTGTCCATGGCTCATTTTACGTCCCAAAGCGGCGTTTCGACCGCACGGAAACGTGATCCTTCTGTAAGGTTCCTAACTATCTGTTAGACGCAGCAGGAGGGCTGCTTGACGTTCAGGCTTGTGTATATTTATACATGTTCTTGCATAGTTATGCATCGCTTTCGAACGGCATGCACTCTAAGCAAGTGAGCCGGCAAGACCGGCCGGCTTCCGCCCCACCACAGGACTGATAGGAATCAGCGGGAAGCAGACATCATCAGGGAACAGGGGCGGTAACGCATGAAGCAGCAACGGCATACGGCGATCCGGGACTTGCTGGTGACCACCAGCGTCCTGTCGCAGGACGAGCTGCGCAAGAAGCTGGCAAAGCGCGGAATCACCGTGACACAGGCCACACTTTCCCGCGACATCCAAGAGCTCAAGGTCATGAAGGGGCCGAATGGGTATGCGCTGCCGGAGAGCGGTGGCGAAGCCGACGACCTGCCCGGCGTTCAAGAGACATTGGAAAGTTTCGGTCTGGTGGTCAAGCAGGCGCAAAACCTCTTGATCGTGGAAACCCTTACAGGCACCGCGCAGACAGTCGCCACGGTGCTGGACAACGAGGACTGGCCGGAGCTGATGGGCACCGTCGCTGGTGATGACACCGTGCTTGTGATCTGCGCCGATGGAAAGCAGGCCGCCCTGCTGAAAGAGCGGATGGAAGGCCTGATCGGGTGAGCACTCCTGCATTCGCGGGCGAGCTGGCAACAGCGCCCGCACAGACCCGTATTTCCATGAGGACTGCCGTTGCGGGCGTCACCGGCTATGCCGGTGCGGAGCTTGCGCGACTGCTGCTCGCGCACCCACGCCTGCAGGATGCACAGCCTGTGCTCCTGGGCCGCATGGACGCCGCCACAGACCCGACCACGTTGTACGAGATGCATCCGCAGCTTGCCCGTAACGATGGCCGTCCCGCGCCGCCGGTCGTCCCCTTTACCTGGCAGAGGCTGCGCGACAGCGGCACCGAACTCCTGTTCCTGGCGACGCCGCACGAGCAGTCGCGCGAGTGGGTGCCGGATGCGGTTGCGAACGGACTCCGCGTCATCGATCTGTCCGGCGCGTGGCGGCTGCACGACCCGGCGAATGCCGCCGTGTACAAGCTGCACGATGCCGATCCGGCACTTGCATCCAGCTTGCAGGGTGAAGCAGTGTATGGCTGCCCGGAACTGCATCGCGAAGAGATCGCCGGGGCGCGGCTCGTGGCGAATCCTGGCTGTTACGCAACGTCGATCATTCTTGCGCTCGCGCCACTGCTGCAGGCCGGGCTCGTGGACCTGAACCATGGCATTGTGTGCGACGCCAAGTCCGGTGTCTCCGGCGCGGGCAAAGCAGCTACTGCGAAGACGCACTTCATGTACGCCGCCGACAATCTTTCGGCGTACGCGGTCTTCGGGCATCGGCACACGGGCGAACTGCTGGAGCAGCTCCGCCTCACGGCAGAGCAGATCCAGTTCACGCCGCACCTCCTGCCCATACCGCGCGGCATCCTCTCGACGATCTACCTACGGCTGAACGCCGATCCGCCGGCGGATCGGATTGAACAAACACTACGACAGTTTTATGCAGACAGCCCCATGGTGCGTGTACGCCGCCCCGGCGACCTACCGCAGATTCAGCATGTGGTGCGCACAAGCTTTTGCGACATCGGCTTCGAGCTTGCGCCGGACGGGCGGCGGTTGGTGCTGGTCAGCTGCCTGGACAACTTATTAAAGGGCGCGGCAAGCCAGGCCGTGCAGAACCTGAACGTGATGGCTGGCTGGAACGAAGAGGAGGGACTCCTATGAAGTATGTAGTCAAACTCGGGGGTGCCGCGCTAGAACGACCGGAGTTGGTTGACGCTATTGGCAAGGCCATTGCAGAGCTGGTCGGCGACGGTCACCAGGTTGCCATCGTGCACGGTGGTGGCGTGCAACTGACGCGCACGCTGCAGCAGATGGGCAAGCAGAGCGAGTTCATCAGCGGTCTGCGTGTGACGGACGCGGAGACGCGCGATGCCGCGCTGATGGTGTTGGCCGGGCGTGTGAACAAGTCGCTGGTGGCCTCGCTAGGGCAGCAGGGGCAGGCTGCGGTGGGCATTTGCGGCGGCGACGGGCATGTATTTCGCGCGCGCAAGAAGAAGACAGCGCAAGACCTCGGCTTTGTGGGTGAGATTGCCGCAACCGACGTGCGCTGGCTCGACGCCATCTGGAAGATGGGCGCAGTGCCAGTGATCAGTTCCATGGCCCTGGGCTACGACGGCGAGTACTACAACATCAACGCGGACGAGATGGCCAGCGCGACAGCAGCAGCTACCAAGGCCGATGCGCTCGTATTTCTGACCGATGTGCCCGGCGTGAAGGGTGCGGACGGCCAGGTGATGCGGTGGCTGTCGCTCAAGGAAATTCCGCAGCTTGAGAAGCAGGCGGTCATCAGCGGTGGCATGCTGCCCAAGCTGAACAGCTGCCGCGATGCCCTGCTGGCCGGAGTCAAGCGAGTACGCATCCTGCCCGCGGAAGCGGCCAGGGTACTGCCCGACCTGATTAGCACACGGGTGAATGACGGAACGGAGGTGATGGTCGCATGAACCACATCGCTGACAGCAATGGAGTGGCAAGTAACTTCGAGGAGGCATCGCAGCACATGAATCTTCACACAACCCAAGCGGCGGAAAAAAAGCTGCTGCTGCAGACCTACGAGCGGTACCCCATTCTGCTGAAGCGTGGCGAAGGCGTCTACCTGTATGACGACGCGGGCACGCGCTACCTCGACCTGCTGAGCGGCATTGGCGTTTCCGCGCTTGGGTACGGCCACCCCGCCATCACCCGCGCCATTACGGAGCAGGCTGGGACGCTGCTGCACACGTCGAATCTCTTCTTTCACGACGGCACTGCCACCCTGGCGCTGAAGCTGACGGAGCTGACGGGCATGGACCGCGTCTTCTTCTGCAACAGCGGCACCGAGGCGTGGGAGGCGGCGCTGAAGCTGGCGCGTGCCCACGCGGGTCTGCTGCGGAAAGAAGGTAAGCGCATCGGCACACGGTTTATCGCGCTGGAGCACTCGTTCCATGGGCGCACGGTGGGCTCCGTGGCGACGACGCACAAGCTCAAATATCGCGAGCCGTTCGGCCCGCTGATGCCGGACGTCACCTTTGTGCCGTTCGACGACGTGGACGCACTGCGCGCTGCGTTCAGCGAGGACCTCTGCGCGATCTGCCTGGAGCCAGTACAGGGTGAGGGCGGCATTCATCCCGTGTCGCAGGAGTTCTTTGCCGTCGCACGCGAACTGTGCGACAGCACCGGTGCGCTGCTGCTGGCGGATGAGATCCAAAGCGGCATGGGCCGCACCGGCAAGTGGTGCGCCTACCAGCACTACGGTATCCAGCCGGACGTGACCACGCTGGCCAAGCCCATCGCCGGTGGACTGCCCATGGGCGCGATGCTGTGCACGGATGAGGCGGCGCGCGCCATCACGCCGGGCATGCACGGCACCACCTTCGGTGGCGGGCCGCTGGCCTGCGCGGTAGCCATTGCGGTCATTGACGAGATCCAGCGCGCTGGCTTACTGCAGCATGTGGCGGAGACCGGTGACTACTTCATCCATCAAGTGCGCGTGCTGCAGGCAGAACACCCCAGTGCCATTGTGGATGTGCGTGGGTTGGGATTTATGATCGGGGTAGAAATGCGCTCGGCAGAGATCGCGAAAGAGCTCGCCGAACGCATGATGTTCGAACATCACATCATCCTGAACCGGACCAGCGAAACGGTGCTGCGCTTCCTGCCGCCATTTCTTATCACCCGGGCCCACGTTGACGAAACCATTGCTGCCCTGGGCAGCCTGTTGCAAGAGGTAGGCGCGGCTGAGGCCGTGCCCGCCGGAGAAGAAGTACATGGGTAGCAAAACCGTAGTTATGCCGGGTGCCGGAAGCAATGGCGCGCCGGACGGGCCCAAGCCGAAGGCGACGTTGGGCATTCAGTCGGACGCCGCTTTTACGCAGGCAGCAAAGTCACTGCGGGGGCGAGACCTGTGCTCCGTGGCCGATTTGTCACCGCAGGAACTTGCCGCGCTGCTCGAACTGGCGCACGCCGTCAAGGCGCACCCGGAAGATTTCGCGCACGCGCTCGATGCGAAGCAGATGGTGCTGATCTTTGAAAAGGCATCCTTGCGCACACGCCTAACCTTTGAGGCCGCGATCAACACCTGCGGCGGCAACGCCATCTTTTACGACCAGACCGCGTCACCGCTGGGTGAGCGTGAGTCGCTCTCGGACGTGGCGCACAACCTGGAGCGCTGGATGAACGTTATCGTGCTGCGGACCTATGCGCACGATACGGTGACAGATATCGCGGGCTTCTCAAAGGTACCGGTCATCAATGCCCTGTCCGACTACGAACATCCGTGCCAAGCCATTGCCGACTTCCTGACAGTCGAGGAGCGGCTCGGCTCGTCCGAGGGCGTGAAGTTCACCTATGTGGGCGACGGCAACAACGTGTGCCACTCACTCATGCTGTGTGGTGCGCTGCTGGGCGCTCATGTGACCGTGGCCACGCCCAAGGGCTACGAGCCCAAGCTCGACGTGATCCACAAGGCCATGGCGATTGCGGAAGAGACGGGTAGCACGCTCACGCTGACGCACGACCCGGTCAAAGCGGTGCAGGGTGCTGATGCGGTCTATACGGACGTGTGTATTTCCATGGGCCAGGAGAATGAAACGCAGCGCCGTACACCTATCTTCAAGCCATTCCAGGTGAACGAACAGTTAATGTCAGAGGCCGCGGGACACGCTGTTTTCATGCACTGCCTGCCTGCGCACCGTGGGCAGGAGGTGACGGACGGCGTCATCGATAGTGAACAGTCCGTCGTGTTTGAGCAAGCGGAAAACCGGCTTCATGCACAAAAGGCACTGCTACTGATGCTGCTGGGCGGGGCCAAGCGGATTCCACGCGACCGCGGGCTGAACGGCAAGCGCCGCCGGACTTTGGCATAAAGGGGAACGCGAAGTACGCAAAGAGGTCATCGCGACCTTTGCGTGCATCTCCTTCGCGTACTTCGCGTTCTTCTTTTTCTTCTACGAAAGGCAAGTCACGATGTCCGTCATCCTGCAATCCCTACCGGTCGGCCAAAAGGTCGGCATCGCCTTCTCCGGCGGGCTCGACACCAGCGCCGCTCTGCACTGGATGAAGACCAGGGGTGCCCTGCCCTACGCGTACACAGCCAACCTGGGCCAGCCTGACGAGGCGGACTACGACAGCATTCCGCGCAAGGCGCTGGAATACGGCGCGGAGGCGGCACGGCTGATCGACTGCCGCGCGCAGCTCGTCCGCGAGGGCATTGCTGCCTTGCAATCCGGTGCCTTCCCCATCACCACCGCGGGCGTCACGTACTTCAACCCCACCCCCATCGGCCGCGCCGTGACGGGCACCGTGCTCGTCGGCGCGATGCACGAGGACGGCGTCAACATTTGGGGCGACGGCTCGACTTACAAGGGCAACGATATCGAGCGTTTTTACCGCTATGGCCTACTGGTAAACCCTGACCTGCAGGTCTACAAGCCTTGGCTCGATGCGACGTTTATCGACGAACTCGGCGGCCGCACGGAGATGTCGGAGTTTCTGCAAAAGAGCGGCTTCGACTACAAGATGTCGTCGGAAAAGGCGTACTCGACCGACTCGAATCTGCTGGGTGCAACGCACGAGGCGAAGGACCTGGAACTGCTCTCAACGTCCATGAAGATTGTCGCGCCCATCATGGGTGTGGCCTTCTGGCGCGACGACGTTTCGGTCAAGACGGAAGAAGTGGTTGTGCGCTTCCACGAGGGCGTGCCGGTTGCGCTGAACGGGACGGAGTTCCCCGATGCCGTGGAACTGATGCTGGAGGCAAATCGCATCGGCGGCCGTCACGGCCTGGGCATGAGCGACCAGATCGAGAATCGCATCATTGAAGCGAAGAGCCGAGGCATCTACGAGGCACCCGGCCTTGCGCTGCTGTTCGCCGCGTACGAGCGGCTGCTGACTGGCATCCACAACGAGGACACGTTGGAGCAGTACCGCGAGAACGGCCGCAAGCTGGGCCGTCTCTTGTACCAGGGCCGCTGGTTCGATCCGCAGGCCATCATGCTCCGCGAAGCAGCACAGCGCTGGGTGGCGTGCCCGGTCACGGGCGAGGTTACGCTTGAACTGCGGCGGGGCAACGACTACAGCATCCTGAACACGGACAGCCCAAACCTGACGTTTGCACCGGAACGGCTGTCGATGGAAAAAACCGAGTCCAGCTTTTCGCCGCAGGACCGCATTGGTCAATTGACCATGCGCAACCTCGACATCACGGACACGCGAGCCAAGCTGCAGGTGTACGCCGCAAGCGGTCTCATCAACCTGAGCCGCGGTTCCGAGATGCCACTGTTGAAGAGCGCGGAGCCGGACAGGCAATGACGAACGACGCGAACAAGATGTGGTCAGGCCGTTTTCGCGAGCCGCTCAACAAAGACTTCGAGCGCTGGCAGCGGTCCTTTCCGTTTGACTGGCGTCTGCTACCGCAGGAGGTTGCTGCCAGCAAGGCACATGCGAAAGCGATTGCCGCGGCGGGCATCCTGTCAGACGATGAAGTGCTTTCAATCACGAAAGGACTCGACTCGCTGGCTGCTGATTTTGCAGCGGCCAGGCTTGACCTCGCCAGCGAGACACCCGAGGACATTCACCACTTCGTCGAACTCGAACTGAAGGAGCGCATCGGCACCACTGCACTGAAGCTGCACACCGGTCGCAGCCGCAACGAGCAGATTGCCACGGACCTGCGGCTGTATGTGCGTGAGGCAATCGACTGCGCCATTGCCGATCTGACCGCGTGGTGCGCGGCCCTGCTGCAGCAGGCAGAGGCTGTGGGCGACCATGCCATGCCCAGCTACACGCACCTGCAGCGCGCCGAACCTGTGCTGGTGGCGCACTGGCTGCTGGCGTGGTTTGAGATGGCCATGCGCGACGTCAGCCGGCTGCAGGACGCACGTACACGCATGAACGTGTGCCCACTTGGCTCTGGCCCTATCGCCGGTGCGACGCTGCGGCTGGACCGCTTCGTCGCCGCGCGTGAACTCGGCTTCGATGCGCCCACGACGAACAGCATGGACGCCACCAGCGATCGTGATTTCGCACTGGAGTTTGCGCAGGCAGCCTCCACCATCGGCATCCACCTGTCGCGCTTTGCCGAGGAGATTACGCTGCATGCCTCTGCCGAATTTGGCTTTGTGGACCTGCCGGAGGCCTTCTCCACTGGCTCCTCGGCCATGCCGCAGAAGAAGAACCCTGACCTGACGGAGCTTGTCCGCGGGAAGAGCGGCCGCCTGCTGGGCGCGGTGACGACACTCGGCACCATCCTGAAAGGGCTGCCGCTGGCCTACAACAAGGACATGCAGGAGACGCAGGAGGCCACGTTCGAAGTGGCGGAGACGCTCGGCGGCATGCTGCCGCTGCTGGCCTCCTTTACCGCCGCGCTGCGCTTCCGCTACGACCAGATGGAGACCGCTGCACAGACGGGCTACCTGAACGCCATGGCCGCAGCGCAGTACCTGGTCACCAAGGGCGTTCCATTCCGCACCGCGCACGAGAAGGTGGGCAACGCGGTGCGCTTTGGCTTGGAGAGCGGACGCGAACTCGACGCACTTTCGCCGGACGAACTGCACCGCTTCGGCGAGGAGTTTGGGCCGGACCTGCACGAAAGTATCACCTTACGCGCGACCATCGACTGCCATGACGTGTTGGGTGGTACGGCGACGCATCGCGTCCAGGAGTCCTTGGCGGCGGCAAACGAGCGGCTCAACGCGATCACACGCGTAGCCAGCCAAACGGAGGCGGACCATGCCCTCGTCTAGCGTGCGCCAGGCGCGATTGCAGGATGCGGCCAACATCTTCGAGCTTGTCAATTCACTCTCCGGCGACGGCACGCTCCTGCGCCGCCAGTATGCAGAAATTTGTGAGAACGTGCGCGACTTCCACGTGGCCGAAAGCGAGGGCGGCATCTTTCTGGGCTGTGGTGCGCTGCACCTCTACGGTCCTCATCTCGCCGAAGTGCGCAGCATCGTGATGAAGCCAGAGGCCAAGGGCCAGGGCGCGGGCGGTGCACTGATGGGTGCGCTACTGGGCGAGGCACTGGAGCACGGCGTGCAGACCGTCTGCCTGTTTACGCGCATCCCGGACTTCTTCTTCCGTTATGGCTTTCGCGTCACCATGGACCGCACCGCACTGCCGGACAAGATTTATAAAGACTGCCAGAAGTGCCCGCGCCTGCACGCCTGCGACGAAGTGGCGATGATGCGCGGACCGGTGCCGCGGGTTGCCGTGCTGGGGCCGCAGAAGATCAAGCAGCCGGAACTGGTGCCGTTGCAGATCGCTTTTGTGGGTGCCTAGCACTAGGGAGGTCGTCGTCTCAGCGGCTCAAGGTGCGCGCACACGATTCGACTTTTCTATGTCAGTGGCTGAAACCACTCACCAGGCGTGCAGGTAGCCGTCGCGTTCGGTTAGGTTCACACGTGTCTGGAACAGGGCACCCAGGTGCTCCTCCGTCAACATCTGCTCGCGAGCGCCGTCGCCAACGATGCGCCCGTCCCGCATTGTGATGACGCGGCGAACCTCCGGCACCACGTCCGCGATGTGGTGCGTCACCAGCAGGAGCCCCGTACCGGCCCGCGCAAGGGCACGCATGGTCTCGCGCAGCTCCGCCTGAGCCTGCAGGTCCAGCGCGTTCGAGGGCTCATCCAGCAGCAGCACGCGCTCCTGTGGACGCTCGCCGCTGCCCACCAGTGCACGCGCTATGAGCACCCGTTTCTGCTGCCCGGCAGAGAGCGTGCCCAGCTCGCGCTGCGCGAACCCTGCCGCTCCCACCTGCTGAATGGCTTCGGCGGCAGCCCTGCGCATGGCGGGTGTCACGACGAGGTTGGGCCACAGCGTCGTCGAAGAAAAGAAGCCTGTCAAGATCGCATCGGTCGCGGACGTCCCGAGCGCACTTTGGCTGGGGGTTTCAGACGTGACCACGCCCAGCCTGCGACGCAGTTCTGTCACGTCCCAGCGCTCGCGCCCAAAGAGTTGCACCCGCGTTTCCGGCTGCACCAGCGGGTACAGTTCGCGCGTGATCGTCTTGATGAGCGTGGATTTGCCGCAGCCATTCGGTCCAAGAATGGCGATACACTCGCCCTGCTGAACGTGCAGATCGATGCTGTGCAGAACGGTTGTTTCGCCACGGGCGACGTTGACGTTTTGCAGGTGGAGAAAAGGCGGGCGAGCTTGCACGCTTGATTGTATCGGCCCGCCCAGCTGCTGAAGAGCAGAAGGCGAGGGACACCGGGGCAAGCATCTATACCAAGCATGAAGCGTGCGGTAGTGGTGGGTAGCGGTCCCAACGGGTTGAGCGCGGCGGTGGCACTGGCGCGGTTGGGCGTGCACGTCACTGTGCTGGAGGCAGCGGACACCATCGGGGGCGGCGCGCGCACGGAAGAGCTCACGCTGCCCGGCTTTCGGCACGACACGGGTTCTGCCGTGTACCCGCTGGGCATTGCCTCGCCATTCTTTCGTTCGCTGCCGCTGGGGGAGCACGGCTTGCGCTGGATAGAACCAGAGGTGCCGCTGGCGCACCCGCTGGAGAATGGCGATGCCGTTGGCCTGCTGCATACCCTGAATGAGACGGCAGCGCTTCTGGGGCCGGATGGCAGGGCCTACCGCAAGCTGGTGCAACCGCTGGTGCAGGCCTGGCCTGCGCTGGTGGGAGACGCTCTGTCCCCCTTGCTGCACTGGCCCGCGAATCCCCTTTTGCTGGCGCGCTTCGGCCTGAACGCATTGCGTCCTGCGCAGCAGTTGGCGCAGTCGCTCTTCACCACAGAGCGCGCACGCGCGCTGTTCGCGGGACTGGCTGGGCACAGCAACGTGCCACTGCACTTTGCCGCGAGTTCGGCGTCTGCGCTGGTGCTGGGTGCGGCGGCTCACGCTACCGGTTGGCCCATTGCACAGGGTGGCGCACAAGCCATCGCCGACGCATTGGCCTCCGTGCTGCGCGAGGCCGGTGGCGAGATCCATACCGGCGTGCGCGTGGGTTCACTGCGCGAACTGCCGCAGGCTGACGCCACGCTGCTGGACGTCTCGCCCGCGCAGCTGCTGCAGCTGGCTGGGAGCGACATACCCGAGGACAAGCGCAAGCCCTTTGCCAACTTTCAGCGCGGCCCCGGCATTTGCAAGGTGGACTGGGCACTCTCCGCGCCCATCCCGTGGACAGCGGACCTGTGCCGCCGTGCCGGTACCGTACATGTTGGTGCCTCGCTGGAGGAGATTGCCACATCGGAGCAGGATGCATGGGACGGCCGTGCAAGCGAGCGGCCTTATATCCTGCTGGCGCAGCAGAGCCTGTTTGATAGCAGCCGCGCGCCTGCCGGGCAGCATACGGCCTGGGCATATTGCCATGTGCCGAACGACTCCGCGGAGGACTTCACGCCGCGCATCGAGGCACAGATCGAGCGCTATGCTCCCGGCTTTGCAGCCACTGTCTTGGCCCGCCGCACACACACGGCACCGCAGATGCAGCAGTGGAACGCGAACCTGCTGGGCGGCGACGTGTCCGGCGGTGCCATGACGCTGGAGCAGATTGTGCGCAGGCCCACAGTGCCTCCCTACGTCACACCGCTACATGGCGTGTACCTATGCTCGAGCTCGACACCACCGGGTGGCGGCGTTCATGGCATGTGTGGCTATCTGGCGGCAGCAGTGGCGGCGAAGCACATGGGCTTACGCCTGCCGCCACTGGCCACGAACTAGGCTTTGCGCAGGTCCAGGTAGCGCTCCGTCACAAAGTCCCAATTTATGACGTTGTAAAACGCTTGGATGTACTCCGGGCGGCGATTCTGGTACTTCAAGTAATAGGCATGCTCCCATACGTCGATGCCGAACAGGGGCTTGAGACCCTGCGACAGCGGGCTGTCCTGGTTGGCTAGCGCCATCACCTTCAGTGTTCCAGCGGGTTCCAGCACGAGCCACGCCCAGCCGCTACCAAATACGCCGGTGGCAGCCTTCGTGAACTGCGCCTGAAAGCCAGCGTAGTTGCTGAACGCCTTATCCATCGCAGCGGCAAGTTCCGCCTTTGGCACCGCGCCATTGTTCTTCTTCAATGACGGCCAGAAGAGGCTGTGATTGGCGTGGCCACCGCCCTGGTTGCGTACGGCGGTGCGCATGTCTGCCGGCACCGCGTCCAGGTTTGAAACGAGCTCTTCCACTGACATGGCCGACAGCTTTGGATCGGACCCGACTGCCTTTACCAAGTTCGTGACATACGCCTGGTGATGCTTGTCGTGGTGGAGAGACATCGTCTGCGCGTCGATGAACGGCTCCAATGCATCGGGCGCATAGGGCAGCGGCGGCAAGACACTGATGGCGTGGGTCGCCACGGGCGAATCTGCTGCGAAGGCAAACCCTGGCAGCACAGTCAGCGCGGCAGCTGCTGTGCCGAACTTTGCTAGGAACTCTCTGCGTGTTGTCATCGTTGCCTCCGGTGGGCACAGCCCACGTTGGTTATACACCGCGGCGATTACTGGCCTGCGTTGCTGGCTAACGTGTCGATCCACGCAGCCTCGTCATTCAGTGCCTGCACCAGCACACCCAACTGCTGTTTCGCTTCGTCGTAGCGACCTGCTTCCACTGCCTCGCGCACACCGGGCAGCGTGCTGGCACCATACCCAGTGAAGGTACCCGGCGCATAGAGCAGGTGCTTGGTCCACGGGCGGCCCGGCAGTCCCTCTGCGCTGATCAGCTTGCGTTCCGCGACGGCGAGGCCATCATTCAACTGCTTACGTTTATCTGCGGGCAACGATACCGCGTTGGCGGTCGCCTGCCCATAGTGCGCAGCTGCTGCCTTCAGCTTGTCAAGCGCAGCGTCGAGCGCCGAGAAGTCCATGGCGGGCGGCATGGGCAGCGCGGACGGGGGCTGCAGCGAGTTCTTTGGATCGTTCGCGACCTGGTACGCTCCACTGGTCAGCAGGCGTGTACGCGCTGCAGAGTCCGCCTGCAGCTGCTTTACCTCGGTCTTCAAGTTGCTGGCGTATCCGCTCACCGTCATCGAAAGCTCGTTGAAGCTGTACGGCATCACCTCTGCATCGGCCATGCGCATCACGATCAGGCCTGCGGTTTGCGCAAACAGTTTGCCGTAGACCTGCTCCCGGTCCGCGAAGGTGTCCCAGTGCCAGGGCGTGTCGTAGGCAGAGTGGTACGTGCCGCTGCGGTCCTCGCCGCCGAAGCCGATATTAATGGAGGCGACGCCTAGGTGGTCCACAAAGCCTGCGAAGTCTGACCCGCTGCCAGCCGGTCCAAATTCAATCGTTGCCCGCACCGTTTCGCCCGCTGGCCGCGCCGTGCCGCGCCCGCGGCCCGCCTGCTGCGCAGCCTTCTGGCGGTCCCATACGCTCTTGCCACTTTCCGGGTCGATCAACTCGTGGGTGACATCATTCACCATCAGTTCCGTGCTTTGCGAACCGCTGGCACCGAAGAAGCCTCGGCCATTCTCGTCGGAGTTGATATAGAGCGCCCCATGCTTGGTCAATTCGTCGGCGTGCTTCTCTGCCCACTCGGTTGAACCGAGCAGGCCTGGTTCTTCACCGTCCCAGGCGGTGTACACGAGGGTACGCTTGGGGCTCCAGCCCTGCTTGTGCAACTCTCCCAGCGCGCGTGCCTCCTCCAGCAGGGCCGACTGCCCGCTGATGGGGTCGTCGGCACCATTCACCCAGCCGTCGTAGTGGTTACCGCGCACAATCCAGGTGTCCGGCTCCTCGCTGCCCTTCAGCATGGCCACCACGTCTATGACCGGCTTGGTACCCCAGTCTGACTCAACTTTTAGGTGCACCTGGGCAGGTCCAGGGCCGAAGCGATAGGTCAGTGGCAGCGCGCCGCGCCATGCCGTGGGCACTGTACGACCGCCCAGTTGCTGTAGCAGCGGCTCCGCATCGCCCCAACTGATGGGCAGGGTGGGAATCTGCATGATGACTTTGCTGTCCTTGATTGCGAGGCGCTTGGTGCCGGGCACGGACGCCTCACCCGGCGTCAGCGGGTCACCCGCATAGAGCGTTGTGTCGCTCACACTGCCGCGCTGCACGCCCCACTTCGGCCGCATCGGGCCTTCCGGAATCGTCAGCCCCTGCGCGAAGCCATCGTCTGCCGGGTCGGAGTAGATAATGCAGCCGATGGCACCGTGCTCATACGCCAGCTTTGGCTTCAGTCCGCGCCAGCCGCCGCCATAGCGCGCAATGACAACGGCACCCTTCACGCTGACACCGTTGCGCGCGAGTTCGTCGTAATCCGCAATGTTGCCATAGTTGACGTACACCAGCGGACCGGTCACGTCGCCATCCAGAGCATAGATGTTGTAGGGCGGCATGGCCGGGCTCTTGTCCTGCGTGTACGGGTCCTCAGGAACGGGTGGCTCCTCCAGTCGCGCCTTGTACGGGTGCGCTCCGAGCAGCTCCAACACGCGGGTTTTCGGCGTTGGGTAGAGCACGTCAAACGTCTCGAGCTTCGCGTCCCAGCCCCAATTCTTGTACTGCTGTACGAGCCACTCGGCATTCTTCCGCTGCGCCTCTGACCCGACGTTGTGCGGATGCGCTGCCAGCAGGTGCATGTTGTCGGAGATCTTTTTGCTGTCCGGGATTGCCTTAAACTTCGACTCCCAGGTGCGCTCCGTCACAGCGGACTGCGCGGTAAAACCCAGCAACGGCTTGCTGCTTTCTTGTGCAGTGGCAAAGGGCAACAGGGTGGAAAGCGACACCGCAGCGGCGGCAAGACGGACGACTCGGCGCATGAGGACTCCAGACCTGCAAAGCAGGACGTACTTTTATTGCTGGGAACGCGCCTAGTCTAACAAACGTAGACCGCACCTAACAGACACATCGAGTCACGTGGTGTGCGCACGCCCTAAGACACAAACGGGTCCGCGCCTGCCGGGTCCAGCCATTCGTATGACTCGTCCCGTGTACCGGTGCGCCAGCGCGTAGGGACGGCAGTTTCCAGCCAGTCCAGCGGCTCGGCAGAGGGCAGGGTTACTGCTTGCTGGAAGGCGCTGCGCACCGCTCGCTTCTGCTCCGCTCCCATAGCCGCTGGGTCCGGTGACACCAGCAGGACCGAGCCGCTGTTGGCCACGGCTCGCAGCCAGGCTTCCGTATGCACCCATGGGACCTCAGGGGTGATGGGTACGCAGTCCGCATCGGTTGCAAAGAAGACGCGGTTCTGCGGCAGGCGAAAGGCAAGCGTGTTGACGCCCATGTGCCGCGTGCGCTCCCAGTCGCGCCCGCTCACATCATCTCCGGTGCGGCTCGCGTCGAAGAGACCGACCGAAAGATGCCCGATGGTGTTGCAGCCGAGCACGATGCGGTCCTCGCCCGCGGTCTTGCGAATATCCGCGTAGAGGCCGCGGATGATCTCGGCATTCGTTAGCGAACCATCATGGAAGCCCCAACCCGCGCGTGTCGGGCTCGCACCCATCTGCGAGCCCCATTGGCCCAGCAGTTCCCACGTGGTGAAGTCGTGTTTGATGAAGTCGTAGCCCCAATCGCACGCCTCCTGCACGACAGCCAGCACGCGCGCCCGAGCCTCCGGTACGGTAGGGTCAAATGCGAGTTCTGTGATGCCACGGCCAGCCCAGTGAGTAGGCGGCAGCAGCAGGGTTGTGGCGGTATTCTTCGGCGCCCGCGTTGGGCGCACCCACACACCGGGCACCACGCCCTGCTTGCGAATGTCTTCTGCGAGGTGCGGCATACTCGGGAAGCGGCTTGTGTCCTGGTAGCCGTCATCGACAATGCAGAACGGTTGGTACGGACCCGATGGCGAGAGCTCGCGAAGGAGGGCCGCATCGCGCAGGATGCCCGCTGCAGTGTTTTTGCCATAGGCGTAGTACCAGTCGTTGCTGCCGTAGATCGCACGCAGATCGTATGCGCCGCGTTGCTGTTTAACGGTGGTACCAGCCGCCATTGCCTTGCACAACGTAGTAGCTGCCTGCCATGGTGACTGGCCCGGCTGCGAGGGCAGCTGCACCATCGTTGCGAGCGGCAGCGTGCGCTGCCCCAGCACGACGCCTTTGCCACCGTTGCGCACGTCCAGCCACAGGGATACGCCTTCTGTATCCACCTGCCAAAAGGCCAGCGCGCCCGGACCAGTCTTGACACCTGCGGCCTGCACCCCGGAGCCATCGCGGCAGAGGAAGTACCAAGGCAGCACACGTTCCGCACGCAGGGGCAGCCACGCCAGATCTGCGTAGCTTCGCTCCCACGCATCTCCCACCACCTGCGTTGTCTCACCCATAGGAGAACGCCAGCGAAGGTGTACGCGGTGCACCGGCAGCGTGGGAGCGGCCAACGACAGCTCCACACCAGCTGCTGATGGCACGACGTGCACTTCTGCACCAGGCTCGGTCCAGCGCTCACCTGCGCGCTGCAGAGGCATGCGTCTTGGTTCGCCACCAGAGACGATCTCTGCCAGGTCCGGTTGGCGGAGCAGGTCGAAGCGCTGCCCTGCCGCGGCAGCCTGTGCCTGCAGTGTGTTGGGTGCACAGGCGGCAGTAAGCGCTGCCACTGCAGTTCCGAGCACGCTCCGCCTGGTGAGGGCCTGCGGCTTGTCAGGCTGGATTGGAAGTGTGGTGCGATCGGGTGCGGAGTCCATGCCCAGCAGTGTCGCACGGGATGGGCAGACCGAGCGATGGCCTTGCCCATGCTTACACTGCGGCAGCTTCCACCAGGGCCGGGGCCATGCCGCGCGGAGCGTCCGCATCGTAGGCGGCCAGCGGCAAGCCGGCATCGCGCCAACCCTCGAATCCACCACGCAAAGGACGCACGCGGTGCACGCCCAGCTTTTGCAGTCGCCGTGCCAGTGTGGCGCTGGTCTCGTCGTTCGGGCAGGTGCAGTACAGGATCACATCCATGTCGCGCGGCAGCAAGTCGCGGTGCCTCTCCAGCTCGGTCGGGCTGATGCGCACTGCTGTGGGCAGCACGCGTGGGTCTGGCAGGTAGTCCAATGGGTGCCGCAGGTCTACGATGAAAGGTGGCTTGCTGCCATTCTCAGTTGCGCTGTCCAGCATGGCCTGTAGCTCGCCTGCGGTGATGCCGGCCTCGCGCAGCTGCTGCAGAAACGCACGCTGGAGCCACACGCGACGCACCACAAACGCAACAAAAGCGAGAACGAACAGAGCCAGGCCGAAGCGCGTCAGAAAGTGGAAGAACGGTGCGTAGCGGCGGGCCATGTCTCCGAAGAAGCGGCCGCCAAACACGTACGCAGCTGCCCAGACGAGTGATCCCGCCAGGTCGAAAACGAGGAACTTGGCATAGGGCATGCCGCTCTGTCCGGCAATGGGACCTGCCACTGCAGACAGACCCGGCACGAACTTGGCAAACAGCAGTGTGACCGCGCCATGCCTGCCGAAATAGCCCTCTGTCTTGCGCACGCAGGCCGCCGCCTCCAGCGACAGGCGGCACACTAACCGCACCACGCGCCCGCCATACCGCACGCCCGCAAAGAACCAGAGGCTGTCTGCAGCAGCACACGCTCCCAGGATGGCCAACATGGCAGGCACAACATGCACACGGTGGGTGGCAGAAAGCGTACCCGTGGCAATCAGCAGAGGTACAGACGGCACAGGCACGCCCAACTGCTCTACCAGCACCCAAAGAAACAGGATGCCGTAGGCGTACTGCACGAAGAAGTCGAGTGCGATGGGCATGGTGGGGACCTGTTGCTGTAGATGTCTTAGTGTGCAACAACGCTGCGGAAATTGTACGCACCACACAGCCCGCCGCTAGTGCCATAAGGAAAAGGCCCGCCACAGGGGCGGGCCTCTCAGTTAAAGCCAAGCCGGTCTACTTGATCTCTACGTCCGGGTCCACTGAAAAGCCCGGGCGCAGCAGGTGGTCGTTGTCCTCACCCTTATCCAAGTCGATGCGGATCGGGATGCGCTGCACCACCTTTACGTAGTTACCCGTCGCATTTTCTGGCGGAAAGAGCGAGAGCTTAGAGCCAGTGGCCCCACCCACCTGCGTGACATGACCGTGGAACTTGCGGCCACCCAGCGCGTCGACCTTAATCGTCACCGCCTGGCCCACCTTCATGTGTTGCAGTTGCGTTTCCTTGAAGTTTGCGGTGACCCAAAGGTTATCCAACGGAATCAGCGTCAGCATATTCTGCCCGACCGAGATGTTCTGACCCACTGCGACGTTCTTGCGGTTGATGATGCCCGAGGTGGGCGCGGTAATGTGGCAGTAGCTTAGGTTCAACTTGGCCTGCGCGACCTTGGCCTCATTTTGCTCAATGTCGGCATTGGCGGCCTGGGCACGGGCCCGCTGCACGGCAATCTGCTTCGGGCCGTTCTCACGTGCCTGCTGCTCGTCGCTGCGTGCACTGTTTAGCCGGCTCTGTGCCTGCGCTACCGCAGCCTGGTTTGCCACTACGTTTTGCTGTGCCTCAAGCAGTGCACCATTGTTTGCGGCAGCCTGTGCGACGGCCTGGTCGAACTGCTGCTTGCTGATCACGTCCTTCGCCACCAATGGCGTATAGCGGTCAACGTCGAGCTGCGCCTTGAGTGCGTTGGCCTTGGCCTGATCCACGCGGGCCTGCGATGCCCCAACCTGCTTTTGCGCCTGCGCGACGGAAGCCTGCGCCGTGGTCACGTCTGAACCGGAGGTCGAAAGCTGTGTCCGTGTCTGCACACTGGTGATGGGCACGTTGCTGTTGGCCTGCACAAAGCTGGCCTTGCTGTTATCCAGCTGGGCCTGGGCTTGCTCCAGCGCCACCTGGTAGTCGCGCGGGTCGATATCGGCAATGACGTCACCCTGATTCACCTTCTGGTTGTCAGTGACGTTGACCTTGATAATTTGACCGGAGACGCGGGCCGACACCTGGTACAGGTCACCATCCACCTGCGCGTCATCCGTGTTCTCCGTAAAGGTCGAGCGCCAGTAGAAGAATCCGGCAACCAGCACCAGCAGGAGCACGACGAGAACGATGAGAAACGTTCTCCGCGCCTTGGCGGCGGGTGTCTCGCCTGGCTTTGCCTTGTCGGTGTCCTTGGGCGGAGCGGCCTGGTTGTTGTCTTGCTGCGGATTGCCACCCTGCTGCTGATTGTTGGCCTGCGGAGCGTCTCCACCCTGCGCCTGCGCCGTGTTCTGCTGATCGGTATCTGCCACGATCACTTTCCTCCAAGTTGTAGAGCCTGTTTGTAATCAGTACCGGCATAGCCGACGGCGCGCGCCAGCGAGAGCTTTGCCACATTGTGCTGGTACAGCGCGCTAATGTACTGATCGTTCGCCTGCTGCGTCTGCGCCTGGGCGTCCGAGACAGCCAGGTTATCGGTCACGCCAGAGCGAAAGCGCTGCTGTGCTTCGCTGAGTGCCTCGTTCGCCAGATCCACGTTGCTGCGCGTGGCCTCAACCAGTTTGGCTGCGGTCTCAATATCGAGCAGAGCGCCGCGCACATCCGCGTTGACCTGCTGCACCTGATCGCTGTAGCGCGCCCGCTGCTGCTGCAGCTGCGCGTCGGCAACATCCCTGTCACCGCGCGTCTTGGCAATCTGCAGGATTGGCGCGGATACTTCTCCGGTGGCGGTATAGGTGCCGTGATTGCTGCCCAACGTGCGGCCTAGTGTACCGAAGTCGCCTGTAACGTCCACCTTGGGGTACTGCTCTGCAACCGCTGCCTTCTTCTGCAACTCCGCACCCTGCACACGCTCGGCCAAACCTTGCAGATCCTTGCGGTTCTTGAGCGCGTCGCTGAACGACTGCTCCGCTGTGGTGGGCTTGGCAGCGTCAAAGGGGACAGCGTCCGCCAGACGGAACTGCTGCTCCAGTGGCAGGCCTATGGCCCGAGCTAGCGCGAGTTTGTCCTTCTCCAGCGTGTTACGGGCCTGGATGAGTTGCTGGTCGGCGTTCTGGTAGTCCACCTGTGCGCGCAGCACGTCCAGCCGCGGACTGGTGCCTGCGTCGTGGTTTGCCGTGGCTTGGTCTAGCGAGACCTTGGCATTAGCCTTCTCCGCCTCTTCTGCCGTGATGCGCGACTCATCTGCGATGCACGTCAGGTATGCATTGCCCACTGTGAGCACGACCATGTTCCGCGCGTCTTCCGCGGTGAGCTTTGTGCCCTGGAAATTATGCTTTGCCGCCAGATAGTTTTGAATCGACTGTACATTCAGCAGTGACTGCGATAGGTAAGCGCGAAAATCCACCGTCTGAAATGGGCCGACGATGGTCGGGATGCCGGGAAAACTGAGGCCGTAGGCGGCTAGGTTGATCTGCTGCACGGTGACCGTCGCGGAGCCGGTAACGGTGGGCAGGAGCGCCTGCAGCTGCTGCAGGCGGCTGCCGTTGGCCGACTGTATCTGCGAACTCTGCAGGATGACGCCGAGGTTGGTACGGAAGCCACGCTGTATGGCGTCGTCCAGCGAGAGTTCAAGCACACCGGCTGTGGCGGTGCCGCTGACAAGGGAGCCTTTGTAATCGTTGGCACTCACGCTGCTGCCGCCGGTTGCACCGCTGGACTGACCAGAGCCGCCACTTCCCGAGATGGTTTGCAACGTCTGCTGTGCGGCCTGCACCGTGGCTGGACCGCTCGCTGCACGGCCACCGGCCGACGTGCCCTGCCCCTGCCCATTGTTGCCCTGCGAAGTCTGCTGTGCGGCCAGCGGCAATGCCAGAACGGTGGCGGCCACTGCCGCAAACCCTATCGTTCTGCGGGGTGCCCGGCGCACGGTACAGCCGGATAGGTTTCGATCTGCCGTCATACTCTCCCATGTGTCACGCGCGACCAAGAAACGACGCGGATGCCCACGCAATGGCTGCTGCTCAGTTTGCATATCAGATGCATTGGGCATGAGCCGTCGATGCAGAAAATGCGATGCTCTCACCGGAATAGTTGCCATGGGAGCCGTTTTCGCGCGAGCAGCTTGTCTCCAGATTGCGTGCAAGCGCCCGTTGCAGGTGTATGCAGAGGCCGTATGCTTGACTTCGCGGCTATCTGAGCGGGGCTACACACGACGGAGGAACGATGCGGCGTATACGGACAGGTGTGGTTGGGTATGGCCTTGGCGGCCGTGTGTTTCACGCGCCGTTTGTCAGCGCCGTAGCCGCACTGGAACTCACCGCGATCGTGCAGCGCACCGGCAACAGCGCGAGCGAGGCCTATCCGGGTACCCCCCTGCTGCGCAGCTTCGACGAGCTGCTGGCCAGTGACGTGGAGCTGGTGTGCATCAGCACGCCCAGCAACACACACTACCCGCTGAGCAAGCAGGCGCTGCTAGCGGGCAAGCATGTGGTGTGTGACAAGCCGGTGACTGTTACCTATGCAGAGGCCGAGGATCTGGAGCAGACAGCGAAGGCACAGGGCGTGCTGCTGCTTCCGTTTCAGAACCGCCGTTGGGATGGGGACTTTCTGACGCTGAAGAGCCTCATCGAAAGCAGAAAGACGGGCCGTACGGTGACGCTGGACTCGCGCTTTGATCGGTACCGGCCACTGGCGAAACCGGGAGCTTGGCGCGATGATGCGGAGGGTGGCGGTGGCCTGGTGTATGACATCGGACCGCACTTGATTGACCAAGCCGTTGCGCTGTTCGGCAGGCCGGGGCGTGTGTGGGCCGATGTGCGGCGTGACCGCGACGAGCAGGGCAACACGGCGGATGGCTTTGACCTGCACCTGTGGTTCGCCGGCGCAGATGGCCGCGAGATCACCGTACGCACCGGCAGCACCGTGCTGGCGGTGAATCCTGGCCCTCGCTATCGCCTGCAGGGAACCCAGGGTAGCTACGTGAAGTTCGGGCTCGACCCGCAGGAGCCTGCAATCGTTGCTGGTGCGAAGGTGCCGCATATGGATAGCCCAGAGCTGTGGCTCGATGAGCCGGAGACCGCGTGGGGCACGCTGACCGTGGTTCCCGACCCGGCAGAACCGGCGAAGGTCGAGCCATCGCAGCTGCCTACCAAGCGCGGGGACTACCGCAACTTCTACAGCAATGTGGCGGATGCCATCCTGGGCAAGGCAGAGCAGGCCGTGTCCCCGCGTGCTGCGTACCATGTGGCACGCATCATTGAACTTGCGCTCGAAAGCGCGCGTACTGGCCGGGTCGCTCCGGTCGATGCCGCCACCTGGTAGCCGAACTCTCAGGAGAAGAAGGAAACGTAGTGCCCTCAAATCGCATAGAACTGCCCCGCGGCTTCCGTTGGGCAGCCGTCAAGGCCGGCATTAAAGCGAGCGGCCGGTCTGACCTCGCCATTGCCGTTGCAGACCGGCTCGCAGCTGCAGCCGTCATGTTTACCAGCAATCAGGTGGTAGCCGCACCCATCGTGGTAGGGCGTCGCAACATGGCGGCGGGTGCGGGCCGCGTGCAGGCCGTGATCGTGAACGCGGGGAATGCGAACTGTGCCACGGGTCCGGCAGGCATCGCGGCAGCAGAACAGACCTGTGCTGAGGCCGCACGACTCTTTCAGTGCGCGCCGGAGGAGGTCTTCCCCTCGTCCACCGGCATCATTGGCGTGCCATTGCCTGTGGAAAGGCTGGTGAGAGCGCTGCCCGCGGCGGCAGAGCGGTTGGGCAACAACCATGCTGCGGCGGAGGCGTTTGCCCTTGCCATTATGACGACCGACACCAAGATGAAGACGGCGCAGGCGAGCATGGATGCGGCGGAGTCATCGGTGCGCATCTTCGGCTGCTGCAAGGGCGCAGGCATGATAGGTCCGCAACTGGGGCCCCCGCACGCCACGATGCTGGTATATCTCTTTACCGACCTGCAGATTGAGCCCGCGGCTCTACGCGGGTTACTGCGGCCCGTGGTCGAGGCGAGTTTCACCAGCATCTCGGTGGACGGTGACACCAGCACCAACGACACGGTGCTGCTGCTGGCCAGCGGCGCGAGCGGTGTGCGCTGGGATGCGCTGCCGCGCAGCTTCCAGGATGAATTCTGCGTTGAGTTGCAGCGCGTGTGCGATACGCTGGCGCACGCCATCATCGATGACGGTGAGGGCGTCACTCACGTGGTCACGCTGGAGGTAACGGGCGCGCCGGACAACGCTGCGGCCAAGCGTGTGGCCAAGAGCATCGCCCACTCGCCCCTCTGCAAGACGGCCTGGTCCAGCGCCGATCCCAACTGGGGCCGCATCCTGGCCGCTGCCGGGTACGCAGGCGTGCCGTTTGACGTGGCGGAGGTCACAGTCTCCATCGGCGGTGTGCTCGTGTTCGAGCGCGGCGCGCGCGCCACAGACTATGACGAAGCTGCCGTGCACGAGCGCATGAAGCAGCGCACATACACCATTGCCGTGGATCTGGGCGCGGGTCAGGGACGCTGCCGCTTCCTGACCTGCGACCTAACCGTCGAGTACGTCCACATCAACGCTGACTATTCGACGTAGCACCACATCATAGCGCGTTTCTCAGGCAGGCCTTATGGCCGCAGTGCATCGCACTTATAATCGTGCCGGTGACTGTTTTCGGCCACCGAGGGAGTGATCAGGGATGGCGACACAGGTAGCAGCACCCGTGACTGCAGATCTGCAGCAGGAGATTGCCGAGTGGATCGAGGCATTCGACGAGATGATTGTGGCCGAGGGGCCGCAGCAGGGTGCGGACCTGATGCTGGCCCTGCGTCAGCGTGCTCGCGAGGCTGGCGTCCATGCCGAGAACGAGCTTGCCACACCCTACCGCAACACCATTCCCAAGCATGACGAGGTGCCCTACCCCGGCGATCGTGACATGGAGCGCCGCGTGGAAGCGCTCATCCGGTGGAACGCAATGGCCATGGTGCACGGCCAAAACAAGAAGGACGCGGGCATTGGTGGCCACATTTCGACCTACTCTTCGTTGGCCACGCTGCTGGAAGTCGGGTTCAATCACTTCTTTCGGGCGAAGTACGGCGACCAGCCCGGCGACTTTATTTACTTCCAGGGTCATGCCAGCCCTGGCGTGTATGGGCGTGCCTTTCTTGAGGGTCGTCTGTCTGAAGAGCACCTCACCAATTTTCGCCACGAGCTGCGTGATCACCCCGGTCTCTCGAGCTATCCGCATCCATGGCTGATGCAGGATTTCTGGCAGTTCCCCACAGTGTCCATGGGCATAGGCCCTCTGAATGCCATCTACCAGGCGCGCTTTATGCGCTACCTCGAGAACCGCAAGCTCATACCCGAGACTGGCCGCAAGGTGTGGGCCTTCGTGGGCGATGGCGAAACGGATGAAGTGGATACGCTGGGTGCCATCGGCCTGGCGACGCGGGAAAACCTCGATAACCTGATCTTTGTGGTGAACTGCAACCTGCAGCGGCTGGACGGCCCGGTGCGCGGCAACAAGCGCATTATTGACGAACTGGAAGGTGTTTTCCGTGGTGCAGGATGGAATGTCATCAAGTGCGTTTGGGGTTCGGACTGGGATGCGCTGTTCGAGCGCGACCACACCGGCCTCTTACTAAAGCGCATGGAAGAGTGCGTCGATGGCGACTTCCAGGCCTACAAGGCTAAAGGTGGCGCGTACCTGCGCTCCGAGTTTTTTGGCAAATATCCGGACCTGCTCGATCTAGTGAAGGACTACAGTGATGAGCAGCTTGGACGCCTTCATCGTGGTGGTCACGATCCGCTAAAGGTTTACAACGCCTACAAGCGTGCGGTGGAGCACAAGGGCGGTCCAACCGTCATCTTGGCAAAGACGGTGAAGGGTTATGGCTTTGGCAGTACTGAAGGCCGAAACGCTGCACACAATGAGAAAAAGCTGACCGACGAGGGTGTGGTCGCGTTCGTCAAGCGGTTCGATATCCCTGTGCCTGACGAGCAGGCAAAGGACGGCAAGCCGTGGAAGCCTGCGGCGGACTCGCCCGAGCTGCAATACCTGCAGGCGCGCCGCGCAGAACTGGGCGGCTACCTGCCGAAGCGTGAGCCTAAACCATTCGCGTTCGAGGCACCGTCGCTGGACTTCTTCAAGGAGTGGCTGGGTGGCAGCAAAGGCCGTGCCGTGTCCACCACGATGGTGTTCGTCGCTATTCTGCGTGCGCTGATGAAGGACAAGGGTCTGGGCAAACTGATCGTGCCCATTGTGCCGGATGAGGGTCGCACCTTTGGCATGGAGTCAGCTGTGAAGCAGGTGGGCATCTACGCCAGCGAGGGCCAGAAGTACACGCCGCACGACAGCGACATGCTCTTGAGTTACCGCGAGGAGAAGGACGGCCAGATTCTCGAAGAAGGTATTACTGAGGCCGGCTCGATGGCCAGCTTTACCGCGGCAGGCACCGCGTATGCCAACTACGGCGTACCCTCAGTTCCCTTCTACATGTATTACTCCATGTTCGGCTTCCAGCGGATTGGCGACATGGTGTGGGCCTTTGCAGACTCACGCGGCAAGGGCTTTCTGATGGGCGGCACCGCGGGCCGCACCACCATGCTGGGCGAAGGCCTGCAGCACCAGGACGGCCACTCGCACGTACTCAGCAGCACGGTGCCTACCTGCATCAGCTACGACCCTGCGTACGCCTACGAACTGGCAGTGGTGTTGCAGGACGGCATTCGGCGCATGTACGCGGAAGACGAGCAAGTCTTCTTCTACGTGACCATGTACAACGAGGATTACGCTCACCCAGAGATGCCGCAGGGCGACGGCATACGCGAGGGCATTCTGCGTGGCCTGTATCGATTTAAGCCCGCACCCAAAGGCGAGGCGCAGGCTCAGTTGTTCGGTAGCGGCACCATCCTGAACGAAGCCGTCAAGGCGCAGGATATTCTCTCGTCGCAATACGGCGTGGAAGCCGACGTGTGGAGCGTACCCAGCTACACAGAATTGCGCCGAGACGCCCTACAAACCGAACGCTGGAACCGCCTGCACCCTGCTGAGCCGGAGCGCCAGCCGTACCTGCTCTCTGCTCTGGGGAGCGGCAAGGGGCCTGTTATCGCAGCCAGCGACTATATGAAGATCATGCCGGACTCCCTTGCTCCGTGGCTTGGTTCACGCTTGGTCGCGCTGGGTACCGATGGCTTTGGCCGCAGTGACAACCGCGAGAAACTCCGTCGACACTTTGAGGTCGATGCCGCAGCCATCGTCGCAGCGACGCTTTCCAAGCTGGCACGGGAACGTGAGATCGATGCGGCAGTCGCGCAGAAGGCCTTTGCCGATCTCGGTATCGACACGGAAGCTGCGGAACCTTCGCAGAGGTAGCCAGCGCGGCAGGGCGGCGTGCATGCTCTGCACGGTTAATAGTTGTTCGCACGGGAGACAAGCCTGGGTAAGCCGCTGATTAGTGATAGTGCGTTGCGTGGCATGCATTGGGCGATGCAGCACCTGGCCGCGGAAAAGCGCAATGCGGAGGTACGGGCGACGCTCTCCCGCGCAGATCGTGCGGCTCTGCAGGATGAGCCGGAAGCGGTACTTGCGGCGCTTTTCTCTCAGCTTCACCGGCGCGATGCGGTGGTCACGCAGGGGGCAAACCCTCTTGCGCAGACTGCGGTCGATGCATGGTTTGCGCATACCGGTGGGCCCACGCTGCACCCGTTGCAAGCCAGTGCGGAGGCGTGTGCCGCGATCGCTGCGGGCATGGCGCTCCGCATTCACGACAAGGCTGTTGTGCTCAGTGAAGCGGAGACGGAACGCCGGGCTCAACCAGTCGTTGTTGCACTGTTGCGGGGCTTTCCTCCGCTTGTTTCCGTGCTGCAGCTCATCGAGCAGCATGAGCTCGCTCTCGTGCTGGTGACCAGCGGCGAGCCGGAATCACGTGCGGACGCGCAGCGGCGGCAGATGTCCACGGGCGTGCCCGTGATGCCCGTGGACCGCACGGATGGTGTGGCGGTGTGCCGCGTGGTGCAGGAGTGTCTGTTGCGTGCACGCAACGGCTGGGGCGGTGCCATCATTCATGCCGCACACGTCCCTGGTGCGCAGAACCCGCTTGCCCTGATGCGGCAGCACCTGCAGAAGCGCGGCTTGTTTGACGCGGTGGGCGTGGACCAGATTGGGCATGGGTAAACTACAGACGTGCCCATCCTCTTCTACTCGAAAGCCCGCGTTGTGAGTATGCGGTGGGCATGCATCGCTAGTTGGCTGCTTGCCGGTGTGTGTGCCGCGCAAGCACCGGTTGCGCTGAGTGATGCACCGGCACCGCAGCAGGCACCGTTGCTGCAGGCCTTCGCGCTGCCTGCACGCGAGCCCGCCCTGCCCGCGCCAGCCGCTGCAACGCCGGAGTACCAGGGACAGAAGCCGTTCATTCAGCCGTACAGCTATGACGGCAAGCAGTACGTCACGCCTGACCCGCTCGGTTCTACCTACATCTCCATGGACAGCTGGATGTACCCCGCACTGATGCGCCTGTACTCGCTGGGCTATCTCGATACGTCCTTTCTCGCGCTTCGCCCATGGACTCGCCGTAGCGTGCTGCACATGCTGGACCAGTCGGAAAGTGATATCCGCTTCGACGGCAATGAGCAGGCGCTGGAGTTGCTAGACAAGCTGTATTACGCCCTGCGCGATGAGCCACGCAAAGACGGCCCCACCAACCGTGGGGCCGTGTATGGGCTGGAATCCGCCTATGCCGGAGTGCGGCTGGTGCATGGAACGGTGCTGCGGGACAGCTGGAATCTGGGCACGACCTTCAACAACGATTACGGCCGCCCATACTCGAATGGCTTCAACACGTACAACGGCCTCTCTACCGTGAGTGAGGCAGGGCCGTTCTCGCTGTACGTGCGCGCGGAGTACCAACACGCGCCGACATATGGGGGATACACCTACGCTCAGGCGGCACAACTTTCTCTTAATAATCGCATCCTCTACCCTGCGCAGTTCGGTCCGGAAGCACCGAATCAGTGGGGCACGGTAGATCGTCCACAAGCCACGATTCCTGAAGGACCACTGCCATCGCAGAATAACTTCCGCATCCTGGAAGCAAACCTTTCAGCACATGTTCTAGGTCACGAGGTGTCGCTCGGCAAGTCAGATGCGTGGCTAGGGCCAGGGCTGGGCGGTGCCATGGCATGGTCGAACAACGCGGAAAACATCTACTCGTTTCGAATTAACCGTGTGGAGCCACTGCATATTCCTTTGTTCAGCCGCATCTTCGGCGATGTACGCTATGACTTTTTTCTTGGGAGTTTGAAGGGCCATACGTATCCCCGCGACCCTTGGGTTCACTCGGAGATCATTTCACTCCATCCGACTGCAAACTTCCAATTCTCATTTCAGCGCAGCATCATCTTCGGCGGCGCAGGCCACGCACCCGTCAACCTGCACACCTTTCTGGAAGGCTTTGTCGGCACGAGCGGAACAGATTTCTTAACCAAGTACTCACGCAACGACCCTGGCGCGCGCTTTAGCTCCACAACATTTGCCTATCGGCTACCGTTTCTGCGTAAGTACGTCACGCTCTATGCCGATTCCACCACGCATGACGATATTTTTCCGGTAAGCGCGCCGCGTCGCGCGGGTTGGCGGCCCGGCATTTACTTTTCAAGGATTCCTGGCGTGCAGCGCCTTGATTTCCGAGTGGAGGGTGTCTACACAGACTACGTCACCAGTCGCAGCACCGATGGTGAAGGCGTCTACTTTGAGACGGTGCAGCTGCAGGGCTATACCAACAAAGGCTTCATCATGGGCGACTGGATTGGCCGGGAGGCAAAAGGCGGCCAAGCCTGGCTGACATACCACCTCTCTGGCGACGAGACGGTGTCGGTACAGTACCTGCGTAAGAAAAATGCCAAGGATTTCATTAACAGCGGTCTGGACAGCAACGGCCACGAGATTAACGGCGGCACAACCCAAAATGCCATCCGCGTGGACCTGGTAAAACGCCTCTCACGTGACGTAGAGCTGAAGGCGTGGTACCAGAACGAGCGTTTACAGGTTCCGTTTTTCAAGCCAGGGCCGCAGGGCAGCAACACTGCTGCCTTTCAGTTCACCTGGTTTCCGGCCCTCCACAGCACATCGCACTTCTGACAAGCTGCGGGACGCGGACATAGGGCACCTTCTAGAGGGCAGCGGCAAGTGTCTTTACGCGACTCTTGAAGTAGTCCTGGGAAAGTTGCAGTCCCTGCTCCAGCGAGATCTCCGGTTGCCAGTTCAACAGAGACTTTGCTTTCGTGATGTCGGGCTTGCGCTGCTTGGGGTCGTCGACCGGCATGGGCCGATACACAATTTTGCTGTCCGAGCCGGTAGTCTTGAGCACGGCGTGGGCGCACTCCAGAATGGTCCACTCCACCGGATTCCCGATGTTGGTGGGCAGCGGTTCGCCCGATTGCGCCAGCGCGACGATGCCGCGAACCAAGTCCGAAACATAGCAGAACGAGCGTGTTTGGCTGCCGTCGCCGTACACCGTGAGGTCTGCACCAGAGAGTGCCTGCATCATCAAGTTGCTGATCACCCTCCCGTCATTGGGCTGGAGACGAGGTCCGTAAGTGTTGAAGATGCGCACCATGCTGGACCGCACGCCGTAATAGCGGTGGTAGGCCATGATGGTGGCCTCAGAAAAACGCTTGGCCTCGTCGTACACCGAGCGTGGGCCGATGGGATTCACGTTGCCCCAGTAGCTCTCGGTC
>CALMRM010000182.1:0-1618 GCA_937871605.1 uncultured Terriglobus sp.
CTGCATTACGACGATCATCGTGCGTCCTTCACTCTCTTCCGTACTCCCGGCGCATGGCGCTCTGGGTCAAAGCTCTCGGTGTGACAGGTGCATAGCCTAGCGGCGCTGCAGCGAGCGCATCACGTCCATGATGCGTTCGTAGATCACCAGCAACTGGTCCGCAGGCAGTTCGCCGGTGTTACACGCCGACACATGCTGCAGCACGTTTTGCTCGCGGTCCGGCTCGTAGATGTTGGCGCCCGTCTTTACCTTTAGCTGGCCAATGGCCGCCGCCGCGCCCGCACGTTCACACAGCAGTTTGACGATCTGCTCGTCCAGCCCATCGATCTTTGCCCGCCAGTCTGCAATTTCCATCGTTCGTCCCCTGCTGTTGTGTGTGTCTGTTTATTCTACTTACCGGCCTGCTTATTCTACTTACCGGCCTGCGTTCCAGCACCAGCCTGAACGGAACCACCAACCTTATTAAACTGGCGCTTTCGGAGGAGCATGGCTTTAGCCACGCTGAATGCACCGCTGTGAATGGGGGCTTTAGCCCCTGAGGCGAAACAAGTGGTTGCGACGGCATCCCCTCAGCGGCTAAAGCCGCTTCTCTGGTGTAACTAGATGGCAGGGCTGAAGCCCTGCCCCTCCGAAAGCCAGAAGGTAAACATCCTACTTGGCTCCTGTCAGGCCGCGTACGAACTCGCCCACGGCGCGCGCCTCGTCGCCGGGCTGGCTTTCCTCAATCAACTGCACAATCGCGCTGCCCACCACGGCGGCGTCGGCGAACTGCATGACGGCAGCCACATGCTCGGCGCGCGATATGCCGAAGCCGACGGCAATGGGTAAGTCTGTGAACTGCTTGAGCCGCTGCACCAGCCCCTGCGCGTCGCCCGCGACCTGGTCCTGCTTGCCCGTGATGCCCACGCGCGAGATGGCGTAGACGAAGCCGCGGCTGTTTTCGGCGATGGCTCTTAGCCGCTCGTCCGGGCTGGTCGGCGCGGCCAGGAAGACGGGTGCGAGATCGTTCCTGCGCATCTCGGCGAGGTACTCGGTAGCCTCTTCCACAATCATGTCGGTCTGCAGCACGCCGTCGGCTCCGCTCGCCTTGGCCGCTGCACAAAATGCGGGCAGGCCCATGCGCACCACTGGGTTTAGATAGCTGAACAGGATGATGCCGCTCGCAGGCCGCGCCTCACGAATGCGCTTACATAGTGCGAGCACATCCTGCAGCCGCACGCCGCGCCCAACGGCACGCTCACTGGCCCGCTGGATGACCGGGCCGTCCGCCAGCGGATCGCTGAACGGCACGCCGAGTTCTATGACCTGCGCGCCGTTGTCGATGGCGGCGAGCGCGATGTCGTACGTGGCTTCAAGGGATGGGTCGCCTGCGGTGAGGTAGACGACTAATCCGGGCTTATGTTCAAAGGCGATGGGCATTCGATTTCGGATCCGTATTCTGGCTTTTCAGGGCCACTTCTGTGCACCATGCAAAATGCGCACGATCTCAACTGTTCCATCCTTAAGCCGGTAGACCACGAGGAACGGAAGACCGCTGATCACCAACTCAGAGGTGCCCACTTTTCGCCCGACACGACCGATGTGGGGAAAGTTTGCCAGCGAATCAACTGCTTCATAG
>CALMRM010000182.1:1628-4883 GCA_937871605.1 uncultured Terriglobus sp.
GTAGTGCTGTGCGGCGTCCACGTACCGGGCCGAAGTGCAGGCTGGAGTAATCGCAGATCTGCGTGAAGTCGGCAAGAGCTGGACCAGACCAGCAAATCCGCATCAGGCGGGGTAGCGACTTTCGATCATCTCCCGCACAGCCGCATGGTCGGTCAGTTCACCGCGGTCGGCAGCCTCCAATCCCTTGTCCACTTCAGAGGTGAACCATGCGTCGTAGTTCACAAGGCGTTCGATGGCTTCGGTGATGAGGGCTGCGCTGTTCCGGCCCTGCTGCTCGGACATGCGCGTGAGCTTCGCTTGCAGGTCGGGTGTCAGTTCGACTTCCATGGGCTTGAGGGTAGGAGTACGCGCCGTCCGTGTCAATTTACCTCCATCGTTGTGATCCCGACGGATCCGAGCTTCGACTGTATACGGCATCATTCACACCCACCGTGAGCACGTCCCGCTGTGTTGTCGATGGCAACGAGTGCGATATCGTAGGTGGCTTGGAGGCATGGGTCGCCTGCGTTAATGTAGACAACCAAGCCGGCCTTGGTGCTAAGTCGATCATTTGAACCACTTCATAATCTGTTCGCGGAAGCCCTGCGACACCTGTTGCGCAAGAAACTCGTTCATTCTTTCCGGGTCGGGTTCATGCCTAACAGCTTCAACTATCTCTTCCCAGGTGCCGTAGTCATCTGCTCGCTCTGCAACAATAAGACCCACACCGAATCTCTTAGCTTCGAGTGCTACCTCATCCACAACGGCATCAAGCTCGGACTTCTTATCAGCGGGAACGTGGATAAGCGCATACGCCCGATTAGCTGCGCGTCGGTGACCCAAAGCTTCATAAACGACAGTCACATCAATCGCCCAGTATGGCTTGACCTCGAAAACTATCAAGTCAAAGTGCTTACCTGGAACGTATGGAAAGGTGCGGTATCCACCCACAGTAATGTCAGGCCGAGTCCACTTACCACCGGTGACCTTCCCCCCGCCAAGCGCTGTGACCTCGACAATGATGGCGTCCATTCTAAAATCCTGCGCCCAGCGGGTCTGAATAACCTTCGACATAGGAGGGTATAGGTCAGCCTCTTTATCGCGAGCGGCGGCAACGGATATTTCCGTTAGCTCCTTGGCAGGAGTGGCTTCTACCTCCGCTTGAACGCGCTTAACACTCCCACCCTGTCCTCTGCCCTTCTGGAGAACGCCGTTCTCGATTAAACGATTTCTGATCTCCCAGTAACGCTCATCGTCCCAGCCGAGACTCGACATCTTTGCTTTCAGCGAAACATTACCAATAGAGTCAGCCGGTGGTATTCGATCAAGTAGAGCTGTTTCGTAGTCTGCTATCTGCTCTTTGCTTAACGCCTCTAAGCTCATTTACTTACCTCGTGCCCTTGTTCTCGGCAGGGCCGCTACCTAGGTGCAGTTCGCGGCTGATGATGCCCATGTCCTTGTCGCCGCGGCCGCTCAGATTCACCATCATCACCTTGTCGCGGCCCATCTGCGGGGCCAGCTTCATGGCGTGTGCGATGGCGTGCGCCGACTCGAGTGCGGGCACGATGCCCTCGGTTCGCGAGAGCGATTTGGTCGCGTTCAGCGCTTCGTCGTCGCTGGCGCTCACGTACTCGGCGCGGCCCTGGTCGTGCAGCATGGCGTGCTCCGGGCCGACGCTGGCGTAGTCAAGGCCCGCACTCACGGAGTGCGTCAGCGACACCTGCCCCGCATCATCCTGCAACACGTAGCTGTAGGTGCCCTGCAGCACGCCAGGAATGCCGCCACCCTGCCGGTTGAAGCGCGCGGCATGGTCGCCCAGGCCGGGGCCGCGGCCACCCGCCTCCACGCCGATGAGGCGCACGTTTTGATCCGGGATGAACTCATAAAACGCGCCAATGGCGTTGGACCCGCCGCCCACACAGGCCACCACGGCATCCGGGTTGCGGCTCACCTGCTCGGCGAACTGGCGCTTGGCTTCCCGCGAGATGACGCGGTGGAAGTCGCGCACCATCGTTGGGTAGGGGTGCGCGCCCAGCGCCGAACCCAGGATGTAGAACGTGGTGCGCACGTTGGTGACCCAGTCGCGCATGGCCTCGTTGATGGCGTCCTTCAGCGTAGCCGAACCAGCGCCCACGCCGCGCACATCCGCCCCCAGCAAGCGCATGCGGTAGACGTTCAGCTCCTGCCGGCGCATGTCTTCTTCGCCCATGTAGATGACGCACTCGAGCCCAAACAGCGCGCATACGGTCGCGGTCGCAACACCATGCTGACCGGCTCCTGTCTCTGCAATGATGCGCTGCTTGCCCATGCGCCGCGCCAGCAGACCCTGGCCGAGCGCGTTGTTGATCTTGTGCGCACCGGTGTGCAGCAGGTCTTCGCGCTTCAGCCAGATCTGCGCGCCGCCAAGCTGCTCGCTCAAACGCTTTGCGAAGTACAGCGGCGTGGGCCGACCGACGTAATGCTGCAGCAGGCCGTTCAGCTCTGTATGAAATGCGGGATCGCGCTGCGCGTCGTCATACGCGCGCTCCAACTCGAGCAGCGCCGCCATCAACGTCTCGGGCACATAGCGGCCACCGTACGCGCCGAAGCGTCCTGTACCGAGCGAACGCGATACCTCTGTTACCTGTTCCAACACCGGCATGGCTGCTACCTTTCGCCTTCGCATTGGAAGGCTGCCTTACATGAGAAAACCGCGGCTTGTAGGCCGCGGCTGCTGAGAAACTTTGCCCAATCGTATCTGCGTTACGTGTGCAGCTATCGAGAGCGTGTTCCGTTAGCGCCGCGGGAGTTGCCCGTTGCGGTAAGGAAATCGCCAATAAAAGCTCCGTGCCATTCGGCACAAGCCTACCGCAAATTTTGACGAAAGGAAAGAAACCGTGAGTCACAACCCGTCATCCATGTAGCAGGCACAAGGCAGCCCTCGCTCGATGGCTCAAGGAGGTACACACATGAGGTCCATTCGTTACATTGCAGTAGTGGCGATCCTGGTGGGCATGCAGGCTCCGCTGGAAATAACTGCGCAGGAGACGCACGCGGACGCAAAGGCCCAGCAGGAATCGAAAGACGCGCGCCATCACACCAAGGCGAAAGTCGTCGGCGGCTCAGCCGTGGGCGGAGCGGTCGTAGGTGGGCTGGTTGGTGGCCCCAAGGGCGCGGCCATCGGTGCAGGTGCCGGGGCAGGCGGTGGTTTGCTCGCCAACAAGGCACGCAAGGATAACGGCATCAAGAAGAAAGAACAGCGCGAGAACGGTTACTGAAACTAACGCCGTGCGGAGT
>CALMRM010000183.1 GCA_937871605.1 uncultured Terriglobus sp.
CTTGTTGCGACTGGCTGGGATTTACGGGCCGGGCCGGTCCGTGTTCGACGATCTCCGCGCCGGTCGCGCCCGGCGGGTGGTCAAGCCGGGTCACATGTTCGGCCGCATCCACCGCGATGACGTTGCCGGCGCGTTGTTGGCTGCAATCGGCCAGCAGCTGCCGCCGGGCCTGCGGGTGCTGAACGGCTCGGACGACGAGCCGGCAGCCAGTGCCGACGTGACCGCGGAGGCGGCGCGCCTGCTCGGGGTGCCCCCGCCGCCCCTCATCCCGTTCGACGAGGCGGCAGAGGGGATGAGCGCCATGGCGCGGTCCTTCTGGGCTGACGACCGCAAGGTCCGCAGCGCGGCCACGCAGGAGAGGCTTGGTCGCCGATGGCTTTACCCCAGCTACCGCGAAGGCTTGCGTGCGATCCTGCGAGCTGAGGCCCGTTAAAGGTCAAGCAGGCCGGCTACCGTGGTCCGCAACAGGAGAAGATCACCTGGGCGGGACAGCCGATGCGTCGCGTCCTTCACCAGCGTCACCTGGACATCCTCGCTTTCGATCTGCTGCGCCAAGCGCAAGGCCGTCTCCCAGGGCACGTCGGCATCCGCCTGCCCATGCAGCAGGCGCACCGGGCTGCGCAGCTTGATGCCGCTGCCCAGCAGCAAGTGACGCCGCCCATCCTCTATCAAGGCCCACGTCACCGGAGTTGGTTCGCCATAGGCGCTCGGGAGGTGCAGCACGCCGTCCCGCTGCAGCACGGCCCGGTCCGCGGGCGTCATCGTCTGCCACATCAGCGCCTCAGTGAAGTCCGGCGCGGCTGCCATGCCGACGAACCCTGCGATCCGGTCCGGCCGGGCCAGCGCGGCAAGCAGCGCGATCCAGCCGCCCATGGAAGACCCGGCCAGCACCAGCTTCCCCTCGGCCTGCGAGTCCATCACCGCCAACGCATCGGCTGTCCAGCGGCTGATTGTGCCGTCGGTGAACGCCCCGCCGCTCGCGCCATGCCCCGAGTAGTCGAACAGCAGCAGAGACTGAGCCCGCTCCTCGCACAACGCCACGAGCGCCTGCGCTTTGTCGCCGGTCATGTTGCTGCGGTATCCCGGCAGGAACACGAGGCAGGGCCCGCGCCCAGGCAGGCGCTGCCAGGCCAGGTCCACCCCGCCATGCTGCATTCGGCCCGCTTCCATGCAAATCCTCCCGTCGCCTGCCCGATCCATGATATATGGCATGCACATGCCAGACGATCGCGGCCTCACCGTCCTACAGGTTCTTCCCGCGCTCGAAACCGGCGGCGTGGAACGTGGCACCGTGGAGATGGTACAAGCGATTGTCCGGGCCGGCGGGTCGGCCCTGGTCGCCAGCGCGGGCGGTCGCTTGGTGAAGGCGGTCGAGCGGGCTGGGGGTACCCACATCGTTCTCCAGCTTGCCTCCAAGAACCCGGCGCGCATCTGGAAGAACGCGGCGCGCCTCGCCTTCCTGATCCGTGCGGCGGACGTGGACATCGTGCACGCCCGCTCCCGCGCGCCGGCTTGGTCCGCCTGGCTTGCCTGCCGCCGGACCGGGGCTCGCTTCGTGACGACCTGGCATGGCGTTTACAAAGAAAACGCTCCGGGCAAGCGCCGCTACAACGCGATCATGGCCCGGGGCGAGCGCATCATCGCGATCAGCCAATTCGTCGCCACCAAACTGAAGGCGCGCCACCAAGTCGATCCGGCGCGGCTGCGGGTGATCCCACGCGGCGTGGATGCGGCGTTGTTCGACCCGGCGGCCATCCAGGCTGACCGGGTGGCCCGCCTGGCGGCGGACTGGCGCCTGCCGGAAGGCGCCACCACGATCATGCTGCCGGCGCGCCTCACCCGCTGGAAAGGCCACTCCGTCATGCTGGAGGCCCTGGCCCGGCTGGAGCGGCGGGACGCATGCCTGGTGCTGGTCGGGGCGGAGCAAGGCCGCGCGCGCTACCGGCGCGAGCTGCTGGCCCGGGCGGAGGCTTTGGGCATCGCCGACCGCGTCCGCGTGGTCGGCCAGTGCGACGACATGCCGGCCGCCCTGATGCTGGCAGACATCGTGGTCAACCCATCGCTGGAACCGGAGCCGTTCGGCCGCACAGTGATCGAGGCGCAGGCTATGGCCCGGCTGGTGGTGGTCAGCGACGCCGGCGGCACGGCGGAGACGGTGGAGCATGGCGTCAACGGGTGGCGCGTCCGCCCCTCCGACCCGGCAGCTTTGGCGGCGACGCTTGACGTGATCCTGCGGCTTCCCGCGGCCGAGCGGGCCGCCATGGGTGCACGGGCGCGGGCCAGCGTCTGCCAGCACTACACCACGGCCGCGATGCAGCAGGCGACGCTGGACGTGTATCGCGAGCTGCTGGCCTAGGCCTTCCCGCCTGGTCCCGCTGGCGGTAAAAACTTCGCGCCAGCCGATCCCCCTCTTCTGGAAGCGTCCTGCCATGCCCGCCATCACCCTGCCCGACGCTTCCGTGCGCCGTTTCGACGGGCCGGTCACGGGCACCACGCTAGCCGAGACCATCGGTCCCGGCCTGGCGCGCGCCGCCCTGGCCATGCGGCTGGATGGCGAGCTGGTGGACCTGTCCCGTGTCATCGAGACGGACTCGGCCGTCGTGTTCGTGACCAGGAGGGACCCGGACGCGCTCGGGCTGATCCGCCACGACGCCGCTCACGTGCTGGCCGAAGCGGTGCAGTCGCTCTATCCAGGCACCCAGGTCACCATCGGCCCGGCCATTGAGAACGGCTTCTACTACGATTTCGCCCGCAACGAGCCGTTCACCCCCGACGACTTCCCTGCCATCGAGGAGCGGATGCGGGAGATCATCGCCCGCAACGCCCCGTTTGAGCGCGAGGTGTGGGATCGCGGCGAGGCGATTCGCTTTTTCCAGGACCGCGGCGAGCGTTACAAGGCCGAGCTGATCCGCGACCTGCCCGGGACGGAGACCATCACGCTCTACAGGCAGGGTGGCTGGATCGACCTGTGCCGCGGCCCGCATATGCGCAGCACGGGAGACGTGGGCAGCGCGTTCAAGCTGCAGAAGGTGGCCGGCGCCTATTGGCGCGGCGACCACCGCAACGCCATGCTGACGCGCATCTACGCCACGGCCTGGCGCGACGCGAAGGAGCTGGGCGCCTACCTGCACCAGCTGGAGGAGGCCGAGCGGCGCGACCATCGCCGGATTGGCCGTGAGATGGACCTGTTCCACATCCAGGAGGAAGCCACCGGGTCGATCTTCTGGCACCCGAAAGGCTGGCGGCTGTACCGCACGGCGGAGGACTACATGCGCCGTCGCCAGAACGCCGCCGGCTACCAGGAGGTTAGGACGCCGCAGCTGGTTGACCGGACCTTGTGGGAGCGCTCCGGGCACTGGGAGAAATATCGCGAGCACATGTTCGTGGCCCATGTGGAGGACGAGAAGCGCACCTTGGCCCTGAAGCCGATGAACTGCCCTTGCCACGTGCAAATCTTCAATCACGGTCTCCGCTCCTACCGCGAGCTGCCGTTGCGCATGGCGGAGTTCGGTGCCTGCCACCGCTACGAGCCCTCCGGCGCGCTGCACGGCATCATGCGGGTGCGCGGCTTCACGCAGGACGACGCGCATATTTTCTGCATGCCGGAGCAGATTGCCGGCGAGACGGCGCGCTTCGTGGAGTTGCTGGCCTCGGTCTATCGCGATTTCGGCTTCGACAGCTTCCGAGTGAAGTTCGCTGACCGTCCTGACGAGCGGGTCGGTGACGACGCGACCTGGGATCGTGCCGAGGCTGCGTTGCGTGAGGCCTGCGCCATGGCCGGCGTCGGCTATGAGCTAAACCAGGGCGAGGGTGCGTTCTACGGCCCCAAGCTGGAGTTCGTGCTGCGCGACGCGATCGGGCGGGACTGGCAATGCGGTACGCTGCAGGTTGACTTTTTCCTGCCGGAGCGCCTGGACGCCAGCTACATCGCCGACGACAGCACCCGGCAGCGCCCTGTGATGCTGCACCGGGCCATCCTCGGCAGCTTTGAGCGCTTTCTGGGCATCCTGATCGAGCAGTTCGCTGGCCGGTTTCCGCTCTGGCTGGCCCCGGTCCAGTTGGTCGTGGCATCCATCGTGACCGACGCTGAACTTTATGCCGAGGAGGTGGCGGAGGCTTTCCGCCGGCGTGGCCTGTGCGTGACGACGGACACGCGCAACGAGAAGATCAACGCCAAAATCCGCGAGCACAGCTTGCAGCACGTGCCAGTGATTGCGGTGGTCGGCCGCAAGGAGGCGGAAAGCCGGACGGTGGCGCTGCGCCGCCTGGGCGGCCAGGCGCAGGAGTTGCTTTCTTTGACCGAGGCCATCGAAGGGCTTGCCCGCGAGGCCATGCCGCCTGATATTGATAGATCAGCCGCCACGGCCGGGTAGCCCGGCCGGGCGGCTTTGTTGCAATGACGACAGGAGAGCATAATAGCCAGAGGCCCCATGCCAGCCGGAACGCCGAGCCGCGACGGCCCCCGCGTCAACGAGGACATTCGCAGCGCACAGGTGCGTCTCATCGATGCCGAAGGCGAGATGCAAGGCGTGATGAGCGCGCGCGACGCCATGTTGCGCGCTATGTCCGTGGGCCTCGACCTGCTCGAGATCAGCCCCAATGCCGACCCGCCGGTTGTCAAGATACTCGATTACGGCAAGTTCAAGTACGAGTCGCAAAAGAAGAAGAACGAAGCCAAGAAGAAGCAAAAAGTCGTTGAGATCAAGGAAGTCAAGGTTCGACCCAACATCGATGAGAACGACTATCAGGTCAAGTTGCGCGCGATGCACAGCTTCATCGACGAGGGTGACAAGGTGAAAGTGACGTTGCGGTTTCGGGGGCGTGAGATGGCGCATCAGGATATCGGCATCCGGGTCTTGGAGCGCATCCGCGGCGACATGGACGAGAAGACCAAGGTCGAGCAAATGCCCCGGATGGAGAACCGCCAAATGATCATGGTGCTGTCCCCACGGTGATGTAGCCGTCCCTAGGGCCTCAAAGTCCGCATGGTCCGTGCAGCCAGGCTCTCCCCCGAGCCGCTTGGCAGGCCATGCGCCCCGGTTGGAGCCTCCGGCACCAGGCCCCAACTCCGGGCGATGCGCCAGGTAGACGCCACACCGGCTGGCAGGACGTAGGGCATTGCCCGGCCGACCCCACGATCCCCGGACGCCGTCGGGTCGATCGGCACTCCGTGGCCCAGGCCAGGGACGGTGTAAAGTTCGACGCGGAGAACGCCCTGTGCGTCCCGCCACGATCGGTGCGGCACCCCATCCACGATGTCCTCCATGCCGGCCATGTCTCGCAGGCCGTGCACGTCGCACCATTGGCTGGCGTGCGCCGCCGCATTGGCGGGGGCCACCGTCATGTCGGCGTCGCCGTGCCAGATCGCCACGGTTGGCTTACGCTGCGGCACCGGGCTCGCCTGCCGCACCAGATCGCCCCATTGGGACCCGGCGCGACGGGCCGGATGGTGCATGGCGGAGAGTGCCGCCTGGCCCCCCGTCGCGCAGCGATAAGGCAGGCCGGCGATGATGGCGCCGGCAGCGAACACGTCCGGATAGGTCGCAAGCAGGGCCGAGGCCATGGCTCCGCCCGCAGACAGGCCAGTCACAAACACGCGCACCGGGTCGATCCGGCCGTTACGTGCCATGGTGGCCACCATGGCACGGATCGATGCAGCCTCACCCTGCCCCCGCGTGACATCGGCGGACTCGAACCAGTTGAAGCAGCCATGGCTGTTGTTGGCGGCACGCTGCTCGGGGAACAGCAGGGCAAAGCCGTGCCGCTGAGCCAGGCTGGACCAGCCGGTGCCGGCGTCGAACCCGCCCGCTTTCTGGGTACAGCCATGCAGCACGACAACCAAAGGCGCTCCTGGCGGAAGACCCTTCGGCTCGTAACGCAGCATGCGCAAGTTGCCCGGGTTGACGCCGAATGAAGCCACTTCCTCCAGGCAGCCGTCACCCGCGCCAGTCACCACAGGGGCTGAAGCCGGCCGGATGCGCATCAGGTCGGACAGGCTGATGCGGCTGGGCCGCAGCGGAGGGATACTCATCGCCTCAAGATGGTGCATCGCAACATGCGCAACAACCTGCCCGCCGTCGCCAGCAGGGCCACGACGCTGTAGCCTTGCGGCCAGCAAGGAGTGCGACATGCCGCAGGATACGATGCTCGTCCATGGCCTCACGCCCTATAATGCCGAGCCGTGCTTGCCGCACTTGGTCAAGGCATTCCGGACGCCGGAGGCACTGTTCTACTCGCGCAACCACGGCATCATGCCGGATGCCGGTCCGGGCTACCGCCTTCACGTCGGCGGCCTGGTAAGAGCACCGCTGGATTTGTCGGTTGCCGCCCTGCAAAGCCGCTTTGCCCACCACTCCGTGGTTGCCACGCTGCAATGCGCCGGCAATCGCCGAGCCGACCTGCAACCGGTCAAGCCGACCCTCGGCGATCCATGGTCCGCGGGTGCGATCGGCACGGCGGAGTGGACCGGCGCGCGCTTGGCCGACGTCTTGGACGTTGCCGGCCTGGACTCCGACGCATCGGACGTCGCATTCGAGTCGCTCGACCTCGTGGCCGACCACGGCGATACCCCC
The DNA here is from genome assembly GCA_937871605.1 of uncultured Terriglobus sp. GTDB lineage: Bacteria > Acidobacteriota > Terriglobia > Terriglobales > Acidobacteriaceae > Terriglobus. Next base: position 6,573 of record CALMRM010000183.1, read on the forward strand.
TACGCCGTCTCCATTCCCCTGGCCAAAGCCATGGCGCCGGAGGTTTTGCTGGCTTGGGCCATGAACGGTCATCCGCTGGCTTGCAAGCATGGCGCTCCGTTGCGGGCAGTGGTGCCGGGCTATGCCGGAGTCCGAAGCGCCAAGTGGATCGCAGCGGTGACCGTCCGCTCCTCGCCGGCTGACAGCCCCGTGCAGCGCCAGGACTACAAGTTGCTCCCAGCGGACGTCACGGCTGAGACCGTGGATTGGGAGCGCGGCGCCGTTATCAACGCCATGCCCATCAACAGCGCTATTTGCGTCCCGGCTTCCGGTGCGGTCGCAGCCGGGGCCATTCTCGTGCGCGGCTGGGCCATGGCGTCCGCGCGCATGGTCGCCCGGGTCGATGTGTCGAGCAATGGCGGCCTGACCTGGCAGCAGGCGACGCTGGAGCAGGGGACGCAGTGGGCTTGGACCCTGTGGCAGATCACGCTCAACCTGGACCCAGGAAACCATGAACTCGTCGTGCGCGCGTGGGATGACGCCGGGCAGACACAGCCGGCCGAAGCCGCCGCGTGCTGGAACTTCAAAGGCTATCTTGCCACCGCTTGGCATCGCGTGCCGGTTACAGCCCGCTGACCCGGCGTGAGGCAACCGTTATGGTCCCGCCGCCGTATCAGCCCCATGCGCAAGTCAATCCTCGCCCTGATCTTTCTGGCCGCCCTGTGCGGCGGCGCCCAGGCCGCCGATGCGCCCGTGTCCGCGGGGGATCAGGCGGCGATACGCTCTGTCATCACCAGTCAAATCGATGCCTTTCGCCGGGACGACGCGGATGGCGCATTCAGGCTGGCCACCCGGTCGATCCAAGGCATGTTCGGCACGCCCAACACCTTCATCGACATGGTTCGGCGCAGCTACGCCGCGATTTACCGGCCGAAATCGTTCGACTTCGCCGCGCTGACTCAAGAGGACGGCACGATCTCGCAATACGTCGAACTGATCGGGCCAGATGGCGCGGCCTACGCTGCCCGCTACATGATGGAGCAAGAAGCGGACGGCTCTTGGCGCATCAGCGGATGCGAACTCATGCAGAGCAGGCGCCTGGGCGTTTGAGAAGGATTTGCCGATGAACGTTCGTGTGGCGCCAGGTACGCGGCCCGCTTTGGCATTGACCACCGCAGCCGGCCCGGTCTTCACGATCCTGCTGGCGATCAGCTTTTCGCATACCTTGAACGACTTGATGCAGTCGCTGCTGGCTTCGATCTACCCGCTGCTCAAGCTCAACTACCACCTGAGCTTCACCCAAATTGGGCTTCTCACGCTGACGCTCCAGACCACGGCCTCGCTGCTTCAGCCGGTGGTGGGCCGTTACACCGATCGCCATCCCGTGCCTTACTCGCTGGCGCTGGGCATGACAGGGACGTTGGCTGGGTTGCTGCTGCTGTCCCGTGCCGGCAGCTTCGCCCTGTTGCTGGCGGCAGCGGGGCTGATCGGCGTCGGGTCTTCCGTGTTCCATCCCGAAGCCTCGCGCGTGGCACGCATGGCCTCGGGCGGGCGGCATGGGCTGGCGCAATCTGTGTTTCAGGTGGGCGGCAACGCCGGGCAGGCGCTTGGGCCGCTCGCGGCCGCTTTCATCGTGGTACCGCATGGCCAGGGCAGCGTCGCGCTATTTGGCCTGTTGGCGGTGCTTGCCATGGCCGCGCTGTACGGGGTTGGGCGCTGGTATGCAGCGCAACTCGGCCACTTGGCACGGCCAAGGTGCCCTGCGGTGGTGCTGGCCCCGCTGCCCCGCCGTCAGCTCCGTACCGCCTTGGCGGTGTTGCTCGTGCTGATCTTCTCCAAGTTCTTCTACACAGCCAGCCTCAGCACCTATTATACCTTCTACCTTATCGATCGCTTCCACCTCACCGTTCAGCAAGCTCAGGTCGATCTGTTCCTTTACCTGGGAGCATTCGCGGCGGGGACACTGCTTGGCGGACCGCTGGGTGACTGGATTGGGCGAAGATACGTGATTTGGGGCTCGATCCTTGGGGTGCTGCCGTTCACGCTCGCGCTGCCACACGCCAACCTGTTCTGGACAGTGACGCTGACCGTGGTGATCGGGCTCGTCCTGGCGTCGGCTTTTTCCGCCATCTTGGTCTATGCCCAGGAACTGATGCCAGGCCGGGTCGGGATGGTGTCCGGTCTGTTCTTCGGCTTCGCGTTCGGCATGGCTGGGTTGGGCGCGGCCGTGCTGGGCCAGATTGCCGACCGGTTCGGCATCATGGCCGTCTACCAGGGCTGCGCCTTCCTGCCCGCGATCGGCTTGCTGACCGCTCTTCTCCCAAACCTTGAAAGGCAACGCGATGCCACTTGACCAGACTGGCGGACGCCCGCCCAGCCGCAACGTCCTGGGCGGGCCTTTGGTAAGCTGCTCGACCGATCCGTTGACTGGGTTCTATCGCAACGGCTGCTGCAACACGGGACCGGAAGATGGCGGCTGCCACACGGTCTGCGCGGTGGTGACGGCTGAGTTCCTTCGCTTCAGCGCCGAACGGGGCAATGACCTATCCACCTCGCAGCCTGAGCACGGGTTTCCTGGGCTCCAACCCGGCGACCGCTGGTGCCTCTGCGCCGCACGCTGGCAGCAAGCGCTCCAGGGCGGCTGCGCCCCGCTGGTGACGCTGGAAGCCACCGAAGAGACAGCGCTCCGGCACTGCAAGCTGGAGGATCTTAAGCGGCATGCCGCGCAGTGCTGATCGTGCACCATCTGGCAAACAGCCGCAGCCAGGCATCCCTTGGATGCTGGAGGAGCTAGGGGCCGAGCACCACCTGAGAAGTTGCGAGCGCGACCGACTCTAGCTTGCGTCACTGAGCCTGAAACTCCCACACCCGTTCGGCAAGTCACCGATTGGTGTAAGCGATGGCCTTGTTACCGAATCCGGCCTCATTGTGGGCGCATTGCCTTACGTCGATTGTTACTGGCCTGCGTCGTTGCCTGAGATGGTCTGCTACCGGCGAACGCAGGGTGGGTCCGTGCAATCTCAAAATGCTCTGGCATGCGGGTTGCAGAAGCTAGATTGCCTCCTTCAGCTCTTTGGCAGCACGGAAAGCAATTTTCTTGCTGGCCTTGATCTGAATCGCCTCGCCCGTTGCTGGGTTGCGCCCCATGCGTGCCGGGCGGTTTTTGACCTCGATGATGCCAAGGCCGCCAATACGGACACGTTCACCCGCCTTGAGGTGATCGACCACATCGCTGAACATGTCGGCGATCAGGCCGTCCGTCTCCTTCTTGGCCATGCCGCTCCGCTCGGCCATGGCGGTAGAGAGTTGCTTCATGGTGATCGTCGTTGGGGTTGCGGGCTTTGCTGCTTCCGGCGCTTTCGCGACAGGCTTTGCCGCAACTGACTTTGCCGCACCTGGCTTTGCGGCAGCTTTCGTGGTCGGCTTGGCCGCTGGTGCCGGCTTGGCCTTGGTCTCAGCCACTTTCTTTGCCATCGCTTGAGTTCTCGCATTGGTTACGTCTCCCACCGAATCATGCGGCGGACGCCTGCACAAGCCTTTGCTGCGCAAATACGGTGTTTGAGCGCCGGAAATCATGGTGATTGCGCCATTCGGAGCCGAGCTTGGGCTTACCTACCCGCTTCATGGCTGCGCCGGGACGTACGGTTCAGAAAGACATCCACGAGGATGCAGCTGCGGATTCCGAATCCCACCAACTTGCAATAGGATGGCTGATCGAACTAGGCGTTGCGGCCTGACTCTGAAACAGGCCCCCATGCTTGCCCATTCCATGTTCGCCTGCGGCGTCACCGTCGCCATGCTGGCCGTGCGGTGCTCGCACCCAAGGCGACAAGCAGCCCCCGTGATATCTTCAACGCCGTACTGAAGCCGGCACTGGCAATCATCTGGTCGGGTTCGCTCGACTTGGTGGGCGAGATCGCAGTCGCCCAAGGCGGAATGGAAACTCCGTTGCCCAGCGATTGAAGCCGCCCAACAGCGCTTCCGCTACCAGGTTGCCGGCCGTATGGTCGCTGCGTGTCGCTCAACCAAAAGCCCGGTGGAGCCAGCTCCTCCAACAAGGAATGGTGGGTCACACCACTGCGCGTCGCTCCAAGACGTTCGTGAGTCCAGGCGCTAAACCGCCGCTTCCTGGGCCACATGCCAAGCCTCGGCTCGGGCGACGACGGAGAGGCTGTGCAACTGGACCTGGCGTTATTTGGCAACAGATGCTCACTCTGGCCTGTGTCACGCTGTCTTGGGCAACACTGGCGGAGGGTGCAGCCACAGTGACAGCTGACGCCTGCAAAATCTGGTCAGCACCCTTCGGAGGGAGCCTGCGAATGCGGGTGTAGGCTAGGCAACTCTGTGCTAATGGTGCCTCATGGTCATCTTTACCCATGCCCCCATCGTGACTGACGCTGCATGATCCAAGTCGCCTACGCCAGCCATTACGATATCACCATCGCAGTGAAACGGTGCCAGGGGTTGCTGGAGGGTGTCCGGCCTGTGCTCCTTCTCGTGTTTTGCGGCGGCAAGCACGATCCTGCGGCTGCCTTTGCCGCTCTAAGATCGGCGTTTGGCCCCATCCCAATCGTCGGCGGCTCGGCGGCCGGGGCGATCGGTTGCAGTGGCTCCGGCTGTAGCGGCCTCGAACTTGGCATCATCGCGTTTGAGGCATCTGCGATCCTGCCAGAAATCCATACAACGCACGACCTTCTCGGCGGCGAGAGCCAAGCCGGCGCCGCACTCGCGCGCAAAGTGGCGAGCCAGGCTTCGGACGGGGCTGTGGTGCTGCTGTTCTTCGACAGTGTCGCCTCCACCACTCCCCGACAGCTGCATTATGCAAGCGCGCTCGTCCAAGGGTTCCACACAGGCCTGGACGGAAAAAAGGTAAACTTGATCGGTGGTGGGTTGCTGACTGACCTGAACTTTTCTGACGGCTGGGTCTTTGATGGCGCAGGCGTGTGCAAGCATGCTGCAATCGCATTGGTGTTTCCACCTGTCGTCAAGGCCGAAACAATCGTGCTCCATGGTTGCCGCCCGGTCAGCAGCTTCATGAGCATCACCCGTATCGACGGTGCTGAGGTGTTTGAACTGGACTCACAGCCTGCGCTCGAAGTGATCGAGCGTATGCTAGGGCTGCGACTCGGCAGCACGGACGGAACTGACATATCCCTTGTCGCCACCCTGGGCGAGAAGCATGGCGATCCTTTTGCGCCCTATGATGAGAACACTTACGTCAACCGGTTGATCCTGGGCGCTAACCGGGCGAGCGGTTCCATTACCCTTTTTGAGCCAGATTTCAGCCAAGGCACGATTGTCCAAATCATGGCGCGAGACAACTCGCTGATGCTGCAATCAGTCCGCGATGGCACGGCTGCATTGCGTGACAGATGTGTATCAAATAAACCTATCCTGGGTCTCTACATTGATTGTGCTGGTAGAGCGAGTGCTCGAAGTGGTGCCTTGCAGGAAGAGGCGGAGCTTGTGATGCAGTCTTTGGACCTGTCCTTTCCCTTGCTGGGCTTTTACTCGGGAGTGGAAATTGCTCCATTCGAGGGCTATAGCCGTCCGTTGGACTGGACCGGTGTGCTCGCCCTGCTGCGGGTTGACTGACCGTGGGCGATCGGCCCGGAATTGGCAACCCGCAAGACCGCGAGTTGCAGTACTATCGGAACGAGTGCAACGATCTGGGCGGCCGCTTGCTGCGCCTGCAAGAGGAACAGAGCCAGGCATTCCTGGAGGCGAGGCGCAGCCGGACGGTCGTGCGCCTGGTGCGGGAGGCATACCTCCTAGCAGAGCCTAGCCAGGCGATGCACGACGTTGGTGGGGCCGTGCTGCAGGTCATTGTCGAGAACGCGCTTTGCGACCGTGCCGCTTTGCTGCGGGAAGAGCCGCTCAGCAGCGGCCGCTTTCTTGTGGCTCACGCCATAGGTGGGACGAGCGTTGAAGCCGACCAGTCGGTGACGGTTCCCAATCCGCCAAGCTTCTTCTTCACGAGCTCCCTTCGTTTTGACAAGCCGCCGCCCGGCTTGCTTGACGTGCTGCACCTGCCGTTCGTCCTCTGGGCCTATGACAAGTCAAGCGGCCATGCACTTGTCATGGGCAACCGCTCTGAGGGCAATGTTACCCGCGCCTTCGTCCCTGGCGACCAGGAGCTTATTGAAGCGGCGCTCACGGTTTACCTCGATGTGATGTATCGCAAGTACGCCGAAGTCCAACTGCGCCAGGCCAAGCAATCCGCTGAGGAGGTGACCCGTAGACAAGCTGGCTTTCTCAAGGTGCTGTCTCAGCAGGTAAAAGCCCCGGCTGAATCGATAGCCACTCTCGTGACCACCATGTCATGCCAGCTAGACAGCATACCTGGAACAGAAGAGTTTCGCACCACGGCACAGCAACTCGCCACCTACTCGCGCGAACTGCTGCGCCTGGCTGACGACGCTGGCCGTCTCGCAACTCCCATTGAGCAGTTCGCTCTGCCAGATGTCCAATGGATCGACCTTGGCGAGATCGTGCGGCGAGTGTTCCGATCAAGCTACCCAATCAGTGTCAAAAGCGATGTCGAACTCGACGTCAGCTTGCCTCGGCGCAACGTGTCAATCTGTGCCGACCGCGAGAGCATGCATCGCGCGATACAGACGATCGTAAGCGACTCCCTGGCTCGGGCTCTACCGCGATCCGCTGTGAAGCTGTCTGCGACCCGGCGCGGCGACGGCGCCGTTGAAATCCTGGTAAGCTGTGCAGCTGAAATCGCGCCAGCCCACGTCGTCGATTTGATCACGTCAAGCGATCCCGTGCAGGTATCGCACTCACCCCATGAGCTTGGCAGCGACCGGCTGTCGGCTGCGCGCCGCATCGTAGAGGCCCATGACGGTGTTCTCTTCACTGAGGCTCGGCGGAGCGGCGGGACCCAGGCTCGCATCATCCTTCCTCCGCATATTGCTCGGGATTATGACGAGCCAATCTGACCACCTTCGGGCCTCTACCCGGAGGTGGTCAGAAAACCAAAGCCGGTGTGCTAGAATGGCGTGCCGGGCGGCAAGCGCGACAAACTTGCCAACGTCGCGTCCACAGCCCTGAACAGTCCCCAAATCTCCGAATAGTCGGTTTGGAACGTCTTTGAACCAGCTTCCTTGTCGTTGTGGCGGGCTTGGATGTAGCTTGTCCAGCGTCGACTTGCCGGTTTGCGGTGGTGATAGTCGTGGCAAGGTGCGTCGCCTACCAGGATGACAACTCTCACGAAGACCTGGACAGTGAGCATGTTGGTCCACCAACCCAGCCAAGCCAGTGCGCCGGGCGCTGATTTCGCCGGCGACGACGGGGGCATCACGCCAGGGAAGACGCCAGACGTCGCATGACATGTAAGGTCACGTCCTCGGGCGGTGATGATGCTGATGTCGGGAAAGCTGTGCTCGCACAAGATGCGCCCGACCGTCGCGGCCTGCAGCAGAACCGTCACTGGAACAACCCATGCCAGCACGAAGCCGAGCCACTGTCCTGTCGCAAGGGCGAATGCCGTCAGCAAACCCCAACTCACCACGCCAATCAGGTTATGCTTTCGGTCCTGCGACCACCAAGCTGCCCGCACGCGACGGGCTAGGAAACGGGCATGGAATAAGGGCGACGCCAGCCCTTGCAGCACCCGGCGGCGCAGCACTGGCAGTGCTACGCCTGCCTCAAGCCTGCAGGTATTGAAAACGAAGTCAGCGAACTCGTCTTCTTCCGTTAGCAGCTTATTGTTGCTGTGATGCAACATATGCTCGTGCTTATAATGATCAAAGTGCTTAAACAATAGTATGGCAGAAATGAGCCGTCCGACTTTCATGTTGGTCCCACGATCTTTAAACACTGTGCCATGGGAGCAGTGATGGAACACGACCACCTGCAGCAAGCCAAGGCCTGCGGTGGTGAGCAACATGCCCAGTGGTATCAAAGCGATGCAGAGGTGCAACCCCGCCACGGTGAGGGCGGCCCCTGTCAGAACCTGCAGTAAAGCGGCGCTAACATAGCGTAGCGGGGAGCGCTCTCGACAGGGATCGTCCGGCGCAGGCTGGGCGGTGAGCCAGGTTAGGAAGGGCTGCGTCCATCGGGGCAGACGGTTATACATGACGAGCCGCGGGTTGGCTGCCAGCACGGCTGGCGTTGAACTGCTTTCTTGGGCCGCAATGAGGCCAGGGAACCAAAAAGTCACGTTCGCTCTCCTGATAACGCTGCGTCGCGCACGATACGATGCTGCTGACGTAACAATACGAGATCGCGTTAGCGCTTTGGAGAGTGAACAGTCAGGCAGACATCAATATTTACAAATGAATGTCTACAAAGCATTAAATTAACGTATTATTAACATACATCGTCAATTTCGAGAGTAGATAGGGGTAGAACAGTAGCAACGTCAATGAGAATCGAAGCTCTCATTTATCTTGAGATGGAACACATAAAATACGACAAAGGCCTCGCTAAATTAATGTAATATGGCGTACTCAACTGCTCATGTTACAGCGCCGAGAAGATGGTGGCGTATCAGCGCCGCAATTCGGGGAGGGGTTGCGACCGGACCATGATATCGTGCTCGTCTTAAGTCGCGCGCACTGAGCACGGTAAAGCCATCCTGCCACTCATCACGGTCCATGGACTCAGCCCAATCGCCACCGCGCCACAGCAGTGGGCGCAAGCCGTCAGCATCTTCGACCCAATGCCAGGCAGTCCGCTCAGGGTCATCCGGACAACCGTTCCAAGCTGTAAAATCGGCCATTGTGTTGCACTCCCTAGATCACGGAATCGATGACAATAGTGGGTTGGAGCAAGCTTCGTAAAGTTTCGATGAAGGCTGTGATGTCTGCCCAAAAGCGGCCTTCTCGTATCCTGCTTGCGTAACAGAAATGAGACTGCCCTTCGTGTAGCCTCACGATAGATGCTTCAGAAAGGCGGCAGCAACAAGCCACCGTGCACACACGCCCCCACGAGCGTGATGCGGTTTTGCTCTAAGTGCTGCTTCATCGAACTCAGAGGGCTGTCTAAATAGTTTTTAACAAGAAGGCAAGTGAATCAAAAAAATCTATACCCTTGTCTCAGCCAACAGCAATCTCTCCGCCCTGACTCGCCGTATAACGTCTAGAGCTGATCTAGGCACTTAGCCGCGGGATCGCTGACCTAACTCGGTCGTTGCTCACAATCCTTGTTGCTTTCCAGTTTCGAGCAAATTCTGGCTAATCTGGAAAGCGGGAGTTTTGCGAGCGGTTGCAAGCCTGTCAATTTGCAACGTCTAGCCTATCGCTTGATTGTGAAGCCGAGCTTCAACTCAAGCTTCAGCTTGGCTCCACATGGTCATGCGGCTGCACAAGGTCGCGTCTGGCGGCCGCTGCCTTGATGGTTCAGCGCCAGAATGGGTAAACGCATGCGGATTTGCAGTGGCGTTCCGCCTGCGAACATTGCACCGGCACATCGGGGTTGATGAACCGTCGAACCCAGTGTCTTCGTCAAATGAGGCTGTGCCAGCTATGGCGGAATCATTGACATCAGCCAGCGGTTTGGCAATCGACGTCCTACGCAACAGGCATTGCTTGCCGCGGGTGTGTTGCCCGAGCTGACGCAAGGCGCCGCCGCCCAAGAGCTTGACGCCCTCTTGAATGAGCTGTTGGTTCGCGCCTGCCGCCCTGGCTTCTGCGTCGGTCTGAACCGTCGCGACGACGTGGAGGGAAAACCGGCCGCGCTGCGACAGAGAAGCCGGCGCTGTTTGCTCGCTTTGCTGGCAGCCAAGTCGGCAACGGCCAGCCGCTGGTCAGGCCCGCCGTGTTGGCGCAAGACGTAGGCCGCCGCGATACATTGGGCGTCAGGGTTTCGCTGGGTCAGCCGAGGCTGCGAGAGGCCATCTCGAAAGTGCCGCGGCTAAGACCCGGCGCGCTGCAGATGCGTTGCAACTCGGCCTGCATGCGTGCCTGCCGCTCCGAACTGTAGCGCCGCCACGCGCCGAGTGGCGTGACCATCCGCGCCGCGAGTTGGCTGTTGCGCGCATCAAGCGCCAGGATCGTGTCGGCCAGGAACGCATAGCCAGCACCGGACGCGGCGTGGAACTGCGCACGGTTCGCCGTGAAGCTGCCCACCAGCGCGCGCACTCGGTTAGGTCCCCACCCGAAATCCGGGTGCCGCGCCAAATCCTGCACCACCGCGAAGGTTTCCGGCAGCGTGGACCCGGCCTGGATGGCGAACCACTTGTCGAGCACCAACGCGTCATGCCGCCATCGGGCATGGAACGCGGCCAGGGCTGCCTGGCGCTCGGCGGTGTTGGTTTGCGCCAGCATGCCAAGGGCTGCAAGCGTATCGGTCATGGTGCTGGCAGCCTGAAATTGCGCGTCGGCGAGCTGGACAGCCCCCGGTGCGCCGGTCGCCACCAGCAACGCAAGGCATGCGTTCTTCAGCGAGCGCCGGCCCATGGCCGCCAGGTCGATGCCGGTTTCGCCGGGCGCATGCAGCCGGCTGTAGGTTGCGTGCAACGCATCGCTGAGCGCGCCGCCAAGTTCGCGACGGGCAGCCTGGCGCACGGCGTGAACGCCATCGACGTCCACGATGGCCATTTGGTCGCCGAGGAACGCCTCGCCGGGGAGGGCCAGGGCACAGGCGGCGAAGGCGGGGTCCGCATCGGCGGCGGCCAGAGTGGCGGCGGCGGCCTCGATGATGCCAGGGTCGAGCGGCCCCGTGACGCCGGCCGCGACCAGGTCCAGCAGGGCACGGGTGGCGTATTGCTGCCCCGAGTCCCACCGCACGAACGGATCGGGATCGAAGGTCGCCAGGAAGCGCAGCTGCGACGGCAACAGGCCGGACAGCCTGACGGGCGCCGAGAAGCCGCGCAGCAGCGATGGCGTCGGCTGGGCGGGCAGGTGGGTGAACACGAAGTCCTGCTCGGCCTGGGTGAAGGCGAGGATGCGCGTGCCGTTCTGCCCGGCGGCTTCGCCGGCAAGCCGGGTCGGCAGCGCCGTGCCGTCCGGCGCCAACAGGCCCATGGCGAGCGGGATGCTCAGCGGCGCATGCCCCGGCAGCTTCGGCAGGCTCTGCCGCAGGGTGAGCGTGTACGTCTGGGCCGCCGGGTCGTAGCTCTCGGCCACGGCAACCTCCGGCGTGCCCGGCGTGCTGTACCACAGGCTGAAATGCGCGAGGTCCGTGCCGGAGGCGTCCTGCATGGCCGCGACGAAATCCTCAATGGTCACCGCCTGGTTGTCGTGGCGTGCGACGTAGAGGTCCATGCCGCGGCGGAACGCGGGCGCGCCGATGATCGTCTGGATCATCCGCACCAGCTCGGCGCCTTTCTGGTACACGGTGGCGGTGTAGAAGTTGTTGATCTCGATGTAGCTTTCCGGACGGACCGGGTGCGCCAGCGGCCCGGCATCCTCGCGGAACTGCCCCGCCCGCAGCCCGGCCACGTCGCCGATGCGCTTGACCGCGCGGCTGCCCTGGTCGGCGGAGAACTCCTGGTCGCGGAACACCGTCAGGCCCTCCTTGAGCGAGAGCTGGAACCAGTCGCGGCAGGTGATGCGGTTACCGGTCCAGTTGTGGAAATACTCGTGGGCGATCACGCTCTCGACGCCCTGGTAGTCGCCATCCGTCGCCGTGTCCGGCCGCGCTAGGACGTAGCGGGTGTTGAACACGTTGAGGCCCTTGTTCTCCATGGCGCCCATGTTGAAGTCCGACACGGCGGCGATGTTGAACACGTCCAGGTCGTATTCGAGGCCCCACGTCTCCTCGTCCCATGCCATGCTGCGCTTCAAGGAGCGCATCGCATGGCCGCAGCTGTCCTCGTCGCCGCGGCGCACGTAGATGCCGAGCGCCACCGGACGGCCGGAGCGGGTGGTAAAGCTGTCGGTGACCGCCACCAGGTCCCCGGCCACCACGGCGAACAGGTAGGCCGGCTTGGGATGCGGATCGAGCCAGCGCGCCCAGCGCCGCCCATCCGCCTCGCCCGCGCCATCCGGGTTGCCGTTGGACAGCAGCACCGGGCAGGCGGCGGCGTCCGCGTGCAGCGTCACGGCGTAGCGCGCCATCACGTCCGGGCGGTCGGGGAAGTAGGTGATGCGGCGAAAGCCCTCCGCCTCGCACTGGGTGAAGAAGTTGCCGCCGGAAAGGTACAGCCCGGACAGCTCCGTGTTGTCCTGCGGCGCGATGCGCACGGCGATCTCGACCGTGAACGCGTCCGGCACGTCGGCGACCGTGAGCGCGTCGTCCGTGCGGGCGTAGCGGTTCGGTCCCAGCGGCGCACCGTCCAACGCCACGGACAGCAGCTCCAGCCGCTCGCCGTCCAGCCGCAAGGGGCCGCCCTGTCCCGCCGGGTTGCGCCGCACGCTGAGGCGGGAGGTGACCACGGTGGCCGCCGGATCGAGCGCGAAGTCGAGTTCGACCTGGTCGATCAGGTAGTCGGGCACGCGGTAATCGGCGAGGCGCACGGTGCGGGGGGCCAGCGCGGGCCCGGCGTCGCGCTGCATGTCGGCTGGGGTCATGGGCGGCATCCGTCCTGAATGGGTTAGGCGAGCCCTTTGTCGGCCAGGTCGCGCTGGGCTTTTGCGGTCTTGCGCAGGTCGAGCCTCATGCCGCGCAGCACCTGCTCCGCCTTGGTGAACTGCACGTCGCCATACTCAACCACCTCCACCCGGTTGCCCCATGGATCGAGGAAACCGAGCGATGGCCCGGGCAGCAGCTCGGCGCCGGCGGCTTCGGCGAGCGCCCGCACGGCCGAGCGGTCATCGACGGCGAGGCCGAAATGGCGCTCGCCGGACGCCGCGCGGACCAAGCCCTGCATCAGGGCGATAAACTGGTCGCCCATGTCGATGAAAGCCGCCCCGTCCACCCTGCCGCGCAGCGTGATGGCGAAGATGCGTCCATAGAAGGCCAGCGCCGCATCCACGTCGCCGACCTCGAGCGCGATGTGGTTGAGGCCGACCAGCCTCGGCAGCGTGCCGCCGGGTGCGCTCACAGCGCTTGGGCCGCCTGGCGCACCCGGCTCGCGTGCTCCGCCGGCTTCACCTTGCGCCACGCCTGCCGCACCACGCCGTCGCCGTCCACCAGGAAGGAGCTGCGCTCCATGCCCATATAGGTCCTGCCGTACATGCTTTTCTCGACCCACGTGCCCCAGGCTTCGGCCACCGCATGGTCCGCGTCGCTGGCCAGCGGGAAGGTCAAGCCGTGCTTGGCGGCGAACTTGTCGATGGCGCCCAGCGCGTCCGGGCTGACCCCGATCACCGTGACGCCCACGAGCCCGGGCAGCGCCGCTTCCATGCCGGCGGCCTGCATGGTGCAGCCGGGAGTGTCCGCCTTTGGGTAGAAATACAGCAGGTAGGGCTGCCCCTTGAGCGCCGCGCTGCCAACGGTGCGGCCGCCGCTGGCGGGCAGGGTGAAGTCCGGGGCCTTGTCGCCCACCGCCACGCTCATCCGACCGCTCCCACCTGCGCCTCGAACACCGACCGCACCTGCGCGGCCATCGCCTGCATCCTGGCATGGAACGCGGCTTCGTCGCCATCGCCGGTGATGGCCAGCAACGCCTCCGGCAGCGCCTCCGGCGGACGCGGCCCGACGGTGATGCGCAGCAAGCCCTGCACGGTGCGCCACAGCCGGTCCGCCGCGACCAGCACCGCCTGGTCCGCCGTGTCCAGCGCGCCCAGCGTTCCCAGCCGGGCGATTGCCGTGCGGATCGTCTGGGCGGGCAGGGCGGCCGGGTGCAGCAGCAGCGCCGCCTGCACGATGAACTCCACCTCTACCTGGCCGCCCGGCATCAGCTTCACGTCCCACGGCCCGTGCGGCGGCAGCTCGTGCAGGGTGCGCACCC
>CALMRM010000184.1:0-861 GCA_937871605.1 uncultured Terriglobus sp.
TTTCAACGCGGGTGGCCTGCGCAAAGACTTTCTCTCGTACGCCAACTACAAGACCGCACTGGGCACGCACCTGACGTGGAAGACCACCGCGTACGGCCACGGCAACGACGGCGTGGGCCTGTGGTTTACGCCCTACGTGCCGACCTTTACCAGCGCGACGACGGTCGGCTCGCCCATCTCGCTGCGCACGTCGGAGTACGGCATCAAGCGCGGCGGCTTTCTCACGTCGCTGTCGTACGAGTCTGCACACAACACCGTGGAGGGCGGCGCATGGTTTGAGAAGGAAGACTTCAAACTGGCACGCCGTTACTATGGCACCACCGTCGCCGCACCCACACGGTCCATCTACGACTTCCAGACCAACCCCTTTGCCACGCAGTGGGCCTACGACTTTCCAAGCACCGTCTACCAACTGCACCTGCAGGACCAGTGGAAGGTGACGAACGCCGTTACGCTGGCGGCTGGCTTCAAGACAGTCGAAACTAACCAGACCGGCAACCTGACCGCCGTTAACTCTGGCCCCATTGTGATTCCGGGCTTCGCGTCGAGCGCGGCCAGCTTTGCGCAGGGCAGCCTGCAGTCGGGCAGCCCCTTTCTGCCACAGTTCGGCGCGGACTGGAAGCTGAACAGCAAGGACGAGCTCTTCGCCGACGTGGCGAAAAACGTGCGCGCCTTCCAGACCGGCGGCAACGGCTTCGGCACCTCGCCGTGGGGCACCACGCAGGCGGGCTTCAACGCGCTGACCGGTACGCTGAAGCCGGAGAGCAGCTGGAGCGAAGAGGTGGGCTACCGGCACACGGACAACCACCTCAACGCACAGGCCAACTACTTTCACGTCAACTTCAGCAATCGTCTCCTGGC
>CALMRM010000184.1:871-8537 GCA_937871605.1 uncultured Terriglobus sp.
ATCCAGCAGGGCCCGGGCATCGCGGGCAACGCGTCGCTGCTCTCGAACGTGGGCGGCGTCACGACCAACGGCGTGGACGCGGCAGGCACGGTGCGCTTCCACGACGGCTGGTCGCTGTACAACGCGGTCACCTTTAGCCGCTCCACGTATGACTCGAACTACACCGCGGGTGGTGCCACGATCCTGACCGGCGGCAAGGTCGTAGTGGACGCACCACAGTTCCTCTACAAGACGAACCTGACGTACGCGCACAAGGGTCTTGACGCGCACCTTGGTGCCGATTACTTCAGCAAGCGCTACTTCACCTACACCGACGACAACTCCGTCGACGGCCGCTTCCTTGCCGACTTCGGCACCAGCTACCACATCGACGAGGCGGGCATCTTCGACCAGGTCAAGCTGCAGTTCAACATCTACAACCTGGCCAATGCGAAGTACTACTCGACCATCGGCACCAATGGCTTTATCGCCAGCGACCCCACATCGGTCAGTAACAACACGCTGCAGGTAGGTGCGCCGCGCGCAGTGTCCGGCACTTTCTCAGTCCGCTTCTAGCGGTGACACTTCCACATCGACCGTCATCCTGAGCGCAGCGAAGGATCCCCGTAATCCTGAAGCAGCACAGATGCCTCAGGATTTCGTATAAGAAACAGATCGAATGATCCCTATGTTCCATCTGCGTCGGGATCCTTCGCGTTGCTCAGGATGACAGTTGCCGAGTCCTACTGCCCTTTGTAGTCCACAAACAGGTCAGGGTACTCGCGCTTGAGCGCCTCGATCTTGGGCCGATCGCAGACCTGGATGTAGGGATTGTCGGGGTTGTGCAGGGCGTAGTCCTGGTGGTAATCCTCGCCCCGGTAGAAGCCCTTGAGCGGTGTCACTTCTGTCACGATTTTGGACTTGAAGACGTGCGCCGCGTCCAGTTGCTGGATGTACGCCTGCGCAATCTTCCCCTGCTCCGGCGAGGTGAAGAAGATGGCGGAGCGGTACGACGTGCCTTCATCCGGGCCCTGCCGGTTCAGCGTCGTGGGGTCGTGCGCAACCGAGAAGAAGATGCGCAGGAGGCCGCCGTAGGTGATAACGGACGGGTCATAGGTGATCTCGACCGACTCGGCGTGGCCGGTCGTCTCGGTCGTGACCTGGCTGTACGTCGCCGTGGACGCCTTGCCACCCGCATAGCCGGCCACCGTCTTGCGCACGCCCTTGACCCGCTCAAACACCGACTGCGTGCCCCAGAAACAGCCACCCGCGAAAACTGCCGTCTGCAGCTTGCCTTGCGTCAGCGCCACATCCTGCTGTGGCTTGGGGAAGGTGCCGCGGTCCATGGACAGCGCGGGCAGCGGCAGGGTGAGCAGGGTGCAGAGAATGGCGGAGCGGACAGGCTTGCTGAACATATGACCTCGCACACTATAAGACGCAGATGTCTTCCGTTGTGTCATCGCCGCAGAGCATGGGATGAAGAGCGGCAGGTGCACGGATGCAGAGCGGCAACCGCTATTGAGAGTGCCAACTGCAGTTGAAAGCGCCAACTGCAACTGAGAGTGCCAACGGCGGTTGAAAAGCGCCAACGGCGCGAGAAATAACAGCCTAGGCCGAAGGCCTAGGTAGCCAGAGATAAAGTGTTCAGGGCTGTAAGCCCGGCGCACCGGTAGGCATATGCGCCGGGCCTTCAGCCCTTAGTTCCTTCCCCTTTTCTCACCTAGGCCTTCGGCCTAGGTTGGTATGCGCTGCGCCTTTGGCGCAGGGGTGTACGTATCCGAACCGTTACGTCTGCCCTAGAGCCAGATAACAGACGGCTATTGTGTAGTGTGCCCGCTACGCCCGGCCCGCCAACTGTCGCAGCACGTACTGCAGGATGCCGCCGTGCTGGTAGTAAAGGATTTCCTGCGGCGTGTCGATGCGCACCGTCGCCGGAATGCTGATGCACTCGCCGTCCGCGCGGGTGGCTTCCACGGTGATCTGTTTGCCGTCCGCGAACTTCCCGTCAAGCATCGCACGCAGGCCTGGCACGCTGTAGGTCTCCTCACCCGTCAGGCCGAGCGACTCCGCATTTTCGCCGTGCTGGAATTGCAGCGGCAGAATGCCCATACCTACCAGGTTGGAGCGGTGGATGCGCTCGTAGCTTTCAGCCAGCACAAAGCGGATACCCAAGAGGCGCGGCCCCTTGGCTGCCCAGTCGCGCGATGATCCGGAACCATATTCCTTACCCGCGATGATGGCCAGCGGCGTGCGGCGCTTGGCGTACGACACGGACGCATCATAGATCGACATTTCCTTGCCCTCGGGCAGCAAGCGTGTGACGCCGCCTTCGGTGCCCGGTGCCAGCCTGTTGCGCAGCCGCACGTTGGCGAAGGTGCCGCGCACCATCACCTCGTGGTTGCCGCGGCGCGAGCCGTAGCTGTTGAAGTCGCCGGGCTTGACGCCGTTCTCGGTCAGGTACTTGCCTGCCGGGCCGTTCAGCTTGATGCTGCCCGCGGGCGAGATGTGGTCGGTCGTCACGGAGTCGCCCAACACGGCGAGCACGCGCGCATCGTGGATGTCCTCCACCGGCGCGGGCGTCGCGGGCATGCTGTCGAAGTATGGCGCCTTGCGGATGTAGGTCGAATCTGCCTCCCAGCCGTAGGTGTCACCGCCCGGAAATTGCAGCGCCTGCCAGTTGCTGTCGCCGTCGCTCACGGTGCTGTACTGCCTGCGGAACATCTCCGCGTCGATGGCCGCGTGCACGGTGTCGTTGACCTCTTCCTGTGAGGGCCAGATGTCCTTGAGGAAGACCGGCTCCTTGCCGGGCGTGAAGCCGATGGGCTCCGTCTCAAAGTCAAAATCAATGGTGCCCGCGAGAGCGTAGGCGACGACGAGCGGCGGGCTCATCAGGTAGTTGGCACGCACGTCGGAGTTGATGCGGCCCTCGAAATTACGATTGCCGCTGAGCACGCTGACCGCCACCAGGCCGTGGTCCTCAATGGACTTGGACACATCCGTCGGCAGCGGTCCGCTGTTGCCGATGCAGGTGGTGCAGCCGTAGCCCACGGTGTTGAAGCGCAGGGCGTCGAGGTACTGCATCAGGCCGGCTTTGTTGTAGTAATCCGTCACCACGCGTGAGCCGGGTGCGAGCGAGGTCTTGACCCAGGGTGGTGTCTGCAGGCCCTTCTCCACGGCCTTTTTCGCCAGCAGGCCGGCAGCCATCATCACGTAGGGATTGCTGGTGTTGGTGCACGACGTAATGGCGGCGATCACGATGCTGCCGTGTTGCAGGAACGGATCCACATCGACGTGGAGGCGCTCGCGCACGCTGGGGATGGGGTCGTCGTGCACGACCAGCGTGCCATCCTTGCCCGGCTCCGGCGCGGCGACGGACGACTCGATGGAGCCGTCTGCGGAGACGTGGCCGCCCTCACCCGCCCAGCGCACCAGCTGCCGATCGCCACGCACGTTGGCGTTGGGGCCGTACAGTGACGGCAGTACCTTGGCGAAGCTCTGCTTGGTTTCAGAGAGCAGCACGCGATCCTGCGGGCGCTTGGGACCGGCGACGCTCGGTTCTACCGTCGCAAGATCGAGCGACAGCGTGCTGCTGTACTCGGCCTCTGGCGCGTCGGCGGTGTGGAACATGCCCTGCGCCTGGTAGTAGTCCTCGACCAGTTGCACCTGCGCGTTGGTACGGCCGGTCAGCCGCAGGTACGTCAGCGTCTCCGCATCGACCGGAAAGAAGCCGCACGTCGCGCCATACTCGGGTGCCATGTTCGCAATGGTGGCGCGGTCGGCCAGCGGCAGCTCGCTAATACCCGAGCCGAAGAACTCCACGAACTTGCCAACAACGCCGTGCTTGCGCAGCATCTCGGTCACGGTCAACACAAGGTCGGTCGCCGTGGTGCCTTGCCGCAGCTTGCCCAAAAGTCTGAAGCCCACGACCTGCGGCACCAGCATGCTGACGGGCTGGCCCAGCATGGCCGCCTCTGCCTCGATGCCGCCGACGCCCCAGCCCAGCACGCCCAGACCGTTGATCATGGTGGTGTGGCTGTCCGTGCCCACGCAGGTATCGGGATACGCCGCGCCGTCCGGCGTGGTGAAGACGACGCGCGCCAGGTACTCCAGGTTCACCTGGTGGCAGATGCCCATGCCCGGCGGCACCGCGCTGAAGTTGCGAAAGGCCGTCTGGCCCCACTTCAGAAAGGCGTAGCGTTCGCGGTTGCGCTGGAACTCCAGCAGCGAGTTCAGGTCGTACGCGTTCTTCAGGCCGTACTCGTCTACCTGCACCGAGTGGTCGATGACCAGTTCCGCGGGCTGCAGCGGGTTGATCTTTTCCGGGTCGCCGCCCAGCACCTTCATGGCGTCGCGCATGGCGGCCAGGTCGACGATGGCGGGTACGCCGGTAAAGTCCTGCATCAGCACGCGGGCGGGCATGTAGGCGATCTCGCGGCTCGGCTCGGCTAGCGGCTGCCACTTGCCCAGGAACTCGATGTCGTCGGCGGTGACGGTCACGCCGTCTTCGCGCCGCAAGAGGTTTTCGAGCAGGACGCGCAGCGCGAATGGCAGGCGAGAGAGCTCAATGCCGCGCTGCGCCAGGGAGTCGAGCCGGTAATAGGTATAGCCCTTGCCTCCGGACTGCAGCGTGGCGCGCGCGTCGAAGCTGTTGCTGATGGCTTCGGCAGGGCTGTTCTGAGCGGTGACGGCGGTGGTGTTGGTGACGGTCATGGAATCCTCAGTACGCGCCGGAACGCGTGGGCTGGCCGCAGGCTCCGGGCCTGAGCGGCAATCGCAGAAAGAGTAACAAAGAGGAGGTTGTGCGCGGATTACGCGAGAGAACGGCCGCGATCATGCTTGCCGTGGCGAAAGCGCTTCAACCTGTTGAGGGAGCGGCTCATGAGTCGATGGTAATTCAGCGGGTGCACCATGTCTCGCAGAGACATGGGATATGGCACTGCCAGAAAGCCCACGTCTCAGAAGCGAGACGTGGGGCACCCTGTCCTCATTGCTCGCAAAGTGGACCGGTACTCTTCAGCTCGTGGTACTGGCAGAGCGAGCATCGCGGCGTCACCGCTCCTTACCAGCTTCCGCATGCGAAGCTACGTTAACAGGAAGCTTCTGCTTGTCCTTGGCGCATTCGCGTTCGGCAAGCGCCCATCCGGCTTCTACACGCTCTGCAATGGTCTTTGTCGCCCAGTATTCCAGCTCATGCTGTTCTTCCTCAGCAGTGCGCTGCGGCAGCGGATGTTCAGCCCACCAGCGCAGTGACTCGGCGTTGTTTTCTGCCCAGGTAACTCGTCGGATAGTCGCGGATTCCAAGGGCTTGAGGTCTCGCATCGTGTGGTGGACCTATCGTAAAGGCGTGTGGATGCTCTTCTGGAATTATCTACGCACAGGCCGAGCCGGGTTGCCGACCACCGTTGCACCTGGTGGGACATCGCGCGTCACCACGCTGCCTGCGCCGATCACCGCATCATCACCCACGGTGACGCCGGGCAGCAGGATGGCCCCGCCGCCGATCCACACGTTTGCTCCGATGGTGACCGGTTTGCCCGACTCCATGCCGGAGCGGCGCACTTCCGGGTCGCGTGGGTGGTCTGCCGTGTAAATTTGCACCGCCGGGCCGATCTGCGTGCCGTCGCCGATGCGGATAGGCATGACGTCGAGCAGGACGCAGTTTGCGTTCAGGAACACATCGCGGCCCAGGAAAATGTTGGAGCCGTAATCACAGGCAAAGCTGGGCTTGATGAAGCAGCCCTCGCCTGCCGCTCCCAGAAAGGTACGCAGCAGGGCGGCGCGCTCTTCGCGGTCGGTCGAGGTGTTGTAGCGCAGCAGTTGCACTTCGGCATGCTGCCGCTCGCGGCCTAGCTCCGGGTCTGCGCCGTTGTAGAGCTCGCCGCGCAGCATGCGTTGTTTTTGGGAGGGTGGCGCATCCCGCGTGGCATCGTGCATGTTCCGTTTGGATGCGCAACCCTTCTGCGCGGGCGGGGTTTGTACGGCATGTTGACCGAAGTGAAGTCACTTTGGGTCACGCCGGAGCCGTGCTGGCATCTGATACCAGATTGAGGTTTGTATGAGAACAAAGTCACTGCTTTGTACATCTGCTGTTCTACTTTCCGGGTTGGTACCGGTGCTGGTGGGCTGCAAGACCAATGCTGGCGCACAGATGGCACCCATTGTGGACGGCAACGCCGCCGCCGCCGACCCCGCCACGGCAAACTTCGCCACGCCGTACACAGCCGCACCCGCAGGTGCCCCTGTGCGCTATGCATCCAGCAAGCCCGCGCCGTACCAGGTAGCGCAGAGCAACTACCCTCAGCAGCAACAGGGCAGCTACCCGACGCAGGGCAACAGCGGGCAGAACGAGGCATACCAGTACAACACGCAGCCGCCGGCAAATGGGCAGTACAACAACGGCAGCTACGGCGACCCGCAGGGTAGTCAGCAGGGCAATGGTCAGTACGGCCAGCAGGGCTACGACCCCAACGCGCAGATTTCAAACGACGAGTACTCCCAATACCAGGACCTGCTGGACCCCAATGTGCCACAGGCGCAGCAGCCACCCCCGCCGCTGCCCACGGACTTTCAGCAGCCTGAGGCACCCGGTGACGGCTATCTGTGGACGCCCGGCTACTGGGATTACGCGCCGGTCGGCTACTACTACGTGCCCGGCGCGTGGGTCGCAGCACCGTATCCCGGTGCGCTGTGGACGCCCGGCTGGTGGGGCTATGCGGGCAGCGGCTATCGCTGGCACCACGGCTACTGGGGTCCGCACGTCGGCTTTTATGGTGGCGTGAACTACGGCTTCGGCTACATCGGCTACGGCTACCAGGGTGGGTATTGGAACAATAACCACTTCCTGTTCAACCTGGCGGTGAACCGTGTGCCTTCCGGCTTTAACAGCAGCTACACCTACAACCGGCGCGTGACGGTGATCAACAACACCTACATCAACAACTCGCGCACCAGCTACTACGGCGGACCGGGCGGCCTGCGCCGCGGCCCCTCGCCGCAGGAGTTTGCCGCACGGCGTGAGCAACGTACGCCGCCCATGCAGGCTCAGGTGGCAAATCGCGCCGCCGCACAGAACAACCGGCAGCAGTTCTTCAACAGCAATGGCGGGCGTCCGCAAATGCTGACAGCCGCGCGCCCGCTGCAGGCCGACCGCGGCATTCAGGCACCGGAGCGATTCAACGGTGGCCAGCCCGGCAACCCGGCAAATGTGGAGGCGCGCCCCGGCTTCGATGGGCAGCGGCAGCCATTCGATCAACAGCGGCAGCAGCAGGAGCTGCAGCGCGGGCAGGATCGTAACCAGCTGCTGCAGCAGCGTGACGGGAACCTGCAGCAGCGCGACGCCAACCTGCAGCAGCGCGACGCCAACCTGCAGCAACGCGGGCAGGATTTGCAGCAGCGTGACCAAAACCTGCAGCAGCGGCAGCAGTTCGATCAGCAGCGCCAACAGCAGCAGTTGAACAACCAGCAGCAGCGACAGCAGTTGGACGGGCAGCGGCAGCAACAGCAGATGAACAACGAGCAGCAGCAGCACCTGCAGCCGCCCCAGGCGGCCGTGCAGCCGCCGCAGCAGCAGGAACGAGGCGAAGAACCCGGTCAGCACGACGTAATAGACCGTGCCCGGCTCGGCCAGGCTGAACGGGCCGACGCCCGGCAACTCGACCCCGCCTATCCCGTCCGAGCCGCCGGTGAC
>CALMRM010000185.1 GCA_937871605.1 uncultured Terriglobus sp.
CCTTGGCCTCCAGCGCGCCCTCGTGCGCCTTGGTGTCCACGCCCCGCGCCATGCCACTCAGAATGACAACGCCGCGCGAGGCCAGCTCTCGCGAGAGCATCTGCGCCATGCCCGCACCATACGGCGTTGGATGGCGCGTACCCACCACAGCAATGCCCGGCAGGCTGAGGATGGAGGTGTCGCCGCGGTACCACAGCACGGCGGGCGGATCGTAGATTTCGCGCAGGCGCTCTGGATAGGCCGGACAGTCGTGCGTCAGAAATCCCGCATTTTGCTCGTCGAGCCGTTGCAGCTCGGCTTCGGCCGTTGCGCGCGCCTTACCCTCAAACACAAAACGGGCTGACACGGCGGGCAGCCCCAATCCTTCCAGCTCCGTGAGCGACGCCTGGAACAGCTGGGCTGGGTTTGAAAGGTGCGACATGGCGCGCAGCGTACGCGTGGCACCCATTTGTGGCGACAGCACCAGTGCCATCCAGGCCAGCCGATTGAGGGCTGCGGTGTCCGCCGGTCCACGTTCTACGTCCCTGCTCAGCGTTGCCGTAGCCAAAGCTGCCTCCAGTGCGTTGGTTATACAACAGCCTGCCCGCTTTGTGCTGGCAGCCGGTGATCGCCCGGCCGCCGTTGCAGCTGGAGCACCGTGCCCCGCGCAGGAACATCCCATAGGTGTTGAGCATTCTCAGTCACACCTCGGAACGCCTGCGCGTGGCGGCCATCAGCTTCCTGAACCCTGCCCCACTCCTTTGGAATTTCGAGCACGGCCAGGTTGCCGAGGAATTGCACACCCGCTACGATGTGCGCTACACCTTGCCCGCGCAGTGTGCCGCGCAGCTGGGCAGCGGCGAGGCCGACCTGGGCCTGATCCCCATTGCTGCCCTGCCCACCCTGCCAGAGGTGCGCGCCGTTCCCGGCTGCGTCATCGCCTCCCAGCACGCCGTGCGCTCCATTCAGCTAGTGGTACGGCCCGGGCTGGCGCTTGCCAATGTGCGAACGGTCGCGGCAGATGCCGCTTCGCGGTCGTCGATTGCCTATGTGCGTGTGCTGCTGCAGCAGTTCTACAGCAACAGGCCCACGCATCACGAGATGCCCGCCGACCTGCCCGTCATGCTGAGGAACAACGACGCAGCCCTCCTAATCGGTGACCCGGCCCTGCTGGCGCTGGAGGCGCGAGATCGCTCCGGCAGCTTTGCCGACTGCACGTGGATCGATATTGCCACTCTGTGGCGGCAGCACACGGATCTGCCATGGGTGGCGGCTGTGTGGGCGGTGCGGCCAGAAGCGTTAGACCGCTGCGGCCTGTCTGCGGGCACGCTCACCGCAGACCTGTGCGCCTCACGAGACGCGGGTCTGCTGCACACGGACGACCTGGTGCAGGAGTGGGCACCACGAGTGATGCTGCCGGAGCAGACGGTGCGCACCTACCTTTCAGAAAATATCCACTACACGCTGGACCGCGAGTGCCTACACGCCATGGACACGTTTTTCTCGCTGGCCGAAGCCGCGGGCGTGCTGCCACCGTACCGCCTCCGCCTGCTGTAGCACGCCACACCAGCCCTTCACGCGACCTCAGCACGCTTACCAGCGTCTGAACTGCTACAGATGCCGCTTCTCCTTTCACAGCAAGCCGGACTTCACCACGCGGCGCACGGCAGCACAACGCCGGGTGGCAATCGGATGGTCCGCTACTTCTTCAAGCTGGGCCTACTAGGACTGTTCTTAATTGCGGCCATCGATTCCTCGCCCATTCCGCTGCCCATTCCTGGTTCCAGCGATCTCCTGGTCACGCTGCTGGCCGCGCAGCGGCACGCCTGGCTTGCGGTGACGCTGGTGGCTACCGTCGGATCGGTCGTGGGTGCGGCGGCAAGTTACCACACAGGCCTGGTGGGAGGCATCACGCTGGTGGATCGGTACGTGCCCCGCCGCTTTCGCAATCGCATCCAGCACTGGACGGAGGAGCACGCGCTGCTCTCGGTGGCACTGCCGGCAATTCTGCCGCCCCCTGCACCGCTAATGCCCTTCCTGATTGCGGCGGGTGCGTTCCGCATGCCAAAAACGCGATACTACGTCAGCTTTACTGCCAGCAGATTTGTGCGCCATGCCCTGTTTGCCTGGCTGGGCGTGCACTACGGGCGTCGCATCATGCCCGTGTACCTGCGCTTTGCCGACCGCTATGGCTGGATCCTGCTGGTCATCGTGTGGGGATCGGTCGCGTTTGGCGTAGTGTACGCCGTACTTCAGCTGCGCAAACGGAAGTCCGGCAGGCGAGAAACTGCTGCTGCCACGGCCTAGATGTCGTTCCATTGCGACGGTGGTACAAGCAGAACGCAGAGGACAGGAGGTCACGCAGAGGCCGCCGAGTACTGCCTCTCCTACAGGCTCTGCGACCTCTGCGCTAACCTCAGCGACCTCTGCGTTCCTCACTCAAAACTCCCACCGCAACAGCGTGGCACCCACGGTGAAGCCAGCGCCTACGCTGGCCAGCAGTACTAGGTCACCCTTCTTCAAACGGCCTTCCTGCAGCGCTGTGTCCATAGCAATGGGAATGGTACCGCCAGTCGTATTGCCGTAGCGGTCGATGTTGATGACCACGCGCTCCTCCGGCATGCCCAGGCGCTCCGCCGTGGCCAGGATGATGCGCTTGTTGGCCTGGTGCGGTATGAAGCAGGCAATTTCGTTGCCGGTGATGCCCGCGCTTGCCAGCACGCGCTCACTGGCCTCCATCATCTTGCGCACGGCAAACTTATACACCGTCTGGCCGTCCTGCTTGATGTAGTGCTGTCGCCCCTCGACTGTCTCGATGCTGGGCGGGTGCAGGCTACCGCCCGCGGGCATGCAAAGCGCCCCACCGCCGGAACCATCCACCTCGTGCCAAAAGTCGACCAGCCCCACCTCATCGCCGTCGCACGGCTCTAAAAGCACGCACCCGGCTCCGTCGCCGAACAGGATGCAGGTGGAGCGGTCCGTATAGTCCGTGATGGAGCTCATGGTGTCGGCACCGATCACGAGCACGCGCTTGTGCGCACCGCTTTCCACCAGTTTTGCCCCTACCTGCAGTGAATAGGTAAAGGCGGAACAGGCGGCGGATAGATCAAAACCCCACGCCTTGGTGGCACCCAGCTTGGTCTGTACCAGGCATGCCGTCGCCGGGAAAAGCATGTCCGGTGTGACCGTACCCACAATGATGCAGTCGATTTCGCTTGCATCGATGCCACGACGTTCCAGGCACACCTGCGCGGCACCCACTGCCAAATCGCTGGTGGCCATGCCGCTGTCCACAATGTGGCGCTCGCGGATGCCGGTGCGCTCCAGAATCCATTGGTCTGTGGTGTCGACGATCTGTTCCAGATCCTGGTTGGTCAGCACGCGGGATGGAACAAAGCTGCCCACCGACGAAATTTTGGCACGAACCGCAACTCGCGGCTTCAACTGCAAACTCAACGTACGTTCCTCCACACCAACGGCACAGGTGCTGCGGTTCACTCACGAGCATACCGCCTGTGGTGACACTGACTGTGAAGGGGCGAAGCCTGGCAGGTGCGCCGGAAACAGCAAAGCGCCGGGTGACCCACTGCGCACTCAAGAGCTCGCTACCGTTGCTTCCTTCCGGACCTGGCGGGGTTTGCAAGAGTGAGTCGCGTGGGACCCGGCACTTCGCAATCCTAGCATCGTTCCGCACGGTAAACTAGACAGGTGGCTACGGCAGAGATCATCGAAGACCTAAACAGCGCTGGGACCCGCGGTGGCGATTTCGCCACGCGTCCGCGCATCGGCTTCGTCTCGCTGGGTTGCCCCAAGAACCTGGTGGACAGCGAAGTGATGATGGGCATGGTGCACCATGCCGGTGCCGAGCTGACGCCCGACGCCGCTAACGCCGACATCATCGTAGTGAACACCTGCAGCTTTATCGACAGCGCCAAACAGGAGAGCGTCAACACCATCCTGGAGATGGCCGCGCACAAGGCTGAGGGCCGCGCGACGAAGCTGATCGTCACTGGTTGCCTGGTGGAACGCTACCGCGACGAGATTCGAAAGAACATTCCAGAGGTGGACGCGGTATTGGGCACGGGCGAGCTGGACGGTATCCTGCTGGCCTCCGGTCTGCAGCCGAAGCCGGTGCCGAGTTCTTCGCCGTTCAACATCTTGGTGAGCGCACCCACACCATCTGCAGAGGATGCAACGGTTCACACACACGCGCACATGGAACTGGGCGGCGCGGCAGCGCTTGAGGTTGAGACGGCGCAGGGCAACCTGTCGGCTGCGACCCTAGCCGACGCGCAGCTGATCGACCGCGCCAGCAGCGCCGTGCGCAAGCACTCGCAGATGGATGTACCCGCGCAGACTTCGCGCCCCGAGGGCGACCTGCGCGAACAGCAGGGCCGCTTCGCCCGCGACGCCTGGGACGGCGCCACCGCTGCCCTGCCAAGCTACCTGTACTCGGACGAGACGCCGCGCATTCTGTCCACGGGCAAGGCGTCGGCCTACATCAAGATCGCTGAGGGCTGCGATCACCCCTGCGGCTTCTGCATCATTCCGCAACTGCGCGGCAAGTTCCGTTCGCGCCGCATCTCGTCCATCCTGAACGAGGCGGAAAACCTGCTACGGCAGGGCGTGCGTGAGATCACGCTGATCGGGCAGGACACGACCTGCTACGGCGAAGACCTGGGCCTGCGCGACGGCCTGGCTACTCTGCTGGAGGCGCTCGCCACACTGCACGTGGACGGCGTTGGCCGCATCCCATGGCTGCGCTTCCTCTACGCCTACCCGAACAAGGTCACGACGAAGCTGCTGGAAACCATTGCGGCGCACGACAACATCGCAAAGTACCTGGATGTGCCGCTGCAGCATGCCTCGCCCACGGTACTCAAACGCATGAAGCGTGGTGGATCCGGCGACATCTTCCTGCGCATGATTGAGAAAGCCCGCACCATCGTGCCGGGCATCGCGATTCGCACGGCCTTTATCGTCGGCTTTCCCGGGGAGACGAATGAGGAGTTTGCCGCGCTGGAGCAGTTCGTCATCGCCGCGAAAATTGACTGGCTCGGTGTCTTCTCCTATTCGGACGAAGAAGGTGCGGCAGCCTTCGACCTCGGCGAGAAAGTTCCCAAGCGCACCATCGAAGCGCGCCGCCGCCGCCTGATGCGCACCCAGCTCAAGATCAGCCGCAAGGCACGCGCCGCGCAGGTCGGCCGCATCGTAGACGTGCTTGTCGAAGGCCCGTCCGAGGAAACCGACCTCCTGTGGAAAGCGCGCACCCTGCAACAGGCTCCTGAGATCGACGGCCACGTGCTCATCAACGACTTTGGCGACCGCGAAGCGCTGGTGCCCGGCACCTTCTACCGCGCAGAAATTACCGAGGCGCACGACTACGACGTTGTCGCCCGTATCATCGACTGATTTAACGAGGGACCAAGACTCATGGCAACACCCGCAGACGCAGATATCATCCTGAAGCTGTACGACCTTCGCCGCGAAGAGGTCATGCGTAAGGCACGCAACTACGTCAGCTGGGAGTTTTGGCCGGCAAGCGTGGACGAGTTCAAAGAGATCCACAAGCCCACCAACCCGAACAATGCTTTTTGGCGCCAGGTCATTAGCTTCTGGGAGATGGTGGTGAATCTGCCCCTGCAGGGTGCGGTGGATGTGGACTTGTACCTGGCGACGCAGAGTGAAGGGATTGGGACACGCGCCAAGTTTGCGGAGTTGTCTGAGGCTGCAACGGGTAACCCCTTTATGCCGAACACGCTGAAGCTGATCGAAAGCAACGAGAAGGCAAGGGCCCAGTTTGAAGGCGCAAAAAAGAACGTTGCCGCCCGCCGCGAACTGTTTGCCGCTGCCGCAAGGCAGCGGGCTGAGGCGGCGAAATAGCACCATGCCCAGCCAAACAGTCGCATGCCCCACGTGCAAGAAGCCGGTCGCAGTCGACAGTGCGGACGTGCCGTTCTGCAGCGATCGCTGCCGTCTGCTCGACCTGGGCAAGTGGGCCAGCGATGACTATCGCATCACCTCGCCCATCCTGGACCCGGACCTGCTGGAAGATCTGGAGCGCGAGCAGAACAAGCCGCGCGTGAACTGACACGCATGGCGACGGGTGCCCCGGTACCAGGCAGCACCCGTCGAACCTGGTGGGCATGGACCATTGCCACCTTTTTCGGTGCAGGCTTTCTGCGGCCTGGGCCGGGCACCTATGGCTCGTTTGCCGCCACGTTGATCTGGTTCGTGGTAGCGCGGCACGTGCCCGTGCATCTGTTGCCCTGGGTCACGCTGGGAATGGCCTCGCTTGCCACGGCCGTGGGCATACCGGCGGCCACGCGCGTGGCGCAGGAGAGCGGCCGCAAGGACCCGCAGATCGTCGTCATCGATGAGGTCGCGGGCCAGTGGCTCACGCTCACGTTTTGCCTGCCCGCCATGCCGCTGGCGCTCACCGGCCTCGTGTGTTTCCGCATCTTTGACATCCTGAAGCCGCCGCCGGTACGCCAACTGGAACGGCTACCAGCGGGCATCGGCATTGTGGTGGATGACCTAGCTGCAGGCGTGTACGCGCTGCTGCTGCAAGTTCTGTTGCAGCACCTCCTACTGGTACAACAGCTGCTGCACCACGGGCTACGCCGCTAACGAACGCACGGCACCTCCAGGTTTGCACGGCGTGCGCAGGAGGCTTAGGTTAAAACCATGACACTCCTGGACCAATTGCGCGGCCAGCCTGCCTCTGCCGCACCGCGTCTACGCGCGATAACGCCCGCAGCGGCTATGCCAGATGGTACGGTCGACCTCCTGGGCAGCGGCCTGGCGGACCAGGTTCGGCCCGAAGTCGCGATCGGCGACACGCCTGCAACCCTCCTGTTTACCTCGCCGGATCGCGTCACGGTACGCGTGCCAAGCGGCGCGGTGCCGGGTGACGTGGTGTTACGTCTGCAGGACCGTGCATCGAACGGACTGCCACTGAGTGTCGCTGTCCCCCTGGCAGACAATCTGCACCCCATCGCCAACCCCGTGGTGGACGCCGAAGGCAACCTGTACGCAACCTTTTCCGGCGCGCGCGGACAGGATGTGCCCGTGTCCATCTTCCGCATCGACCGCGACTTCCAGATGCGCCCCTTCGTACGCGGCCTGCAAAATGCCAGCGGCCTGGCTTTTGGTCCGGATGGCTATCTTTACAGTTCGTCGCGAGCAGAAGGCACGGTGTACCGCATTGGCAAGAGCGGCGACCGTACGCAGTGGGCAGAAGGCATGGGCATTGCCACTGGCATCGCCTTCGATGAGGACGGCAACCTGTACGTGGGTGACCGCAGCGGCACCATCTTCAAGCTGAACACGCAGGGCTCTGTCTTTGTGTTCGCCACGCTGGAGCCGTCGGTCTCGGCTTACCACCTGGCCTTTACGAACGAAGGCACCCTTTTGGTGACCGGCCCCACCACCAGCAGCAATGAGGCCATCCACGCCATCAGCCCGGAGGGCGAGGTGACCACGTGGTACCGTGGTCTGGGCCGTCCGCAGGGAATGGCGGTGGATGCGGGAGGCAACGTGTACGTGGCGGCATCGCTACACGGCGAGCGCGGCATCGTCCGCATTACCCCTGAGCGCGAGGCCAGCCTGGCTGTTAGCGGCAGCGGCCTGGTGGGCCTGTGCTTTACCGAGGATGGCGCAGCCGTGCTGGCGACCAGCGGCGCACTGTACAGCGTGGAGTTGGGCGTGGAAGGCCGGCTCGGCTAAGCGCAAGTCTTTACAGCAGTAGAGGCCCGCACCCCTCGCTAGCCAGCCTGTGTAAAGCGGTGCGTACCACCCAGATCGGTCAGTGTGGCGATGGCCTGGTTCTGCCACTGCAACAGCTCGTCGTCACGCAGCGTGCGGTCGGCAGACTGGAACACCATGCGCAGCAGCAGCGAATAGCTGCCGGCGGCAACTGCCCTGCCCTTTGCATCGCGATAGACTTCGACCGGTACCACCGAGAGCATCTCAGCGATGCGCAGACCGCGCAGGGCGGCCTCTACATCGCCCCAGCGCACCGTGTCCGGGAACAAAAAGGACAGATCGCGCTCGACTGCCTGAAAGCGCGAAGGCTCGTGCGCAACAGGCTGCCGTAGCGGGTGCTTGAAAAGCAGCGGCAGCGCCAACTCTGCTAAAACGGCTGGCTGCTTCAGCTTGCGCCGTTCACGCTCGGCAGCCGACAGTTCACCAAACCATGCAAACGGTGTGCCATCCAGCTGCACAGCCGCTCCTCTGCCCGGCTCCATCCAGCCTGGGAGGGCGTCCGCCGTGTACACAGCGGCAGGTGCAGCAAACCGCTCGAGCAGTGCTTCTAGGGTGCCCTTCACCTGGAACAACAGCGCATCCGCCGCACCGGCAATGGCGGTGGCGCCCGCATCGCCATAGGCGCCCAGGCTGACCGCCGCATGTTCACACACAGCATCCGTGCTGCCGGTAAATACGGTGCCGTACTCAAAGAGGCGCAGCGCGTTGACATCGCGGGTGCTGTTGAGCTGCACCATGGACGCCATGCCGGGCAGCAGCGAGGGCCGCAGCAGACCTGCCTCTGCGCTCAGCGGATTGCCCATGGCCACCACTTGTTCACCAGGTGAGGCAAACAGCGCAGCATCAGCGTCACTGGCAAAGGTGCTACTGATCGCCTCCGTCCAGCCCAGGGCCAGCAGCGTCTCTCGAACCTTGGCCTCCGGCCCGGCATGCGGTAACGCGACCACACCGCCGGAGAAGCTGGGCAGCGTGTCGGCAAAGCGGTTGTAGCCGTAGACGCGCGCGACCTCCTCGATCAGGTCGATCTCGCGCTGGAGGTCGAGCCTCCAGCTCGGTAGTGTCACCTCATAACTGCCTGGAGTTTGCGCAGGACGCAAATGACAGCCAAGCGCCTGGAGGTACTGCTCGATGCTTTCGGGCGGGACAAGATGGCCCGATGAGGTTTGCTCCAGCGTGGTGCCCAGCAGACGCTGCACCTCGTCGACTGAGAGCAACACGTGCGGCCGCAGCGTGGTGCGTGCTTCCTGCGCGGCGATGCGGACGTCCGTCATGAAACCCTCTGCTGTGCCGCCACAGGCCAGCAGCACACCATGCGTGACCAGCCGATTAGCCAACGCGCACGCACCCAGGTCGGCTCCGCGCTCGTACCGGTGCGATGCGTCAGTGTGCAGGCCGTGCCGGCGTGAACTGGCGCGGATCGTGGCAGGGTCGAACCAAGCCGCTTCGACCAGGATGTTCTTTGTCGCCTCAGTCACACGCGAGTCCCCCCCCCCCCAG
>CALMRM010000186.1 GCA_937871605.1 uncultured Terriglobus sp.
TATTTACGTATGTGTTCACGGCAGGTGCGGCGCGATTTATCCCTACATTTGCGCCGGCGTGGGAATTCTTCCGCAGCCCTCTGCAACTCGGCGTGAGTGCCGTGTTTGCCTGTGCTGCGCTGCTGTTCCTCCTGCTGCCGCGGTCGCGATACTTCGGCAACCTGACGCCGCTCCTGGTGGCGTCTGTCCTGCTGCCGCTGCTCAGCACGCAGGTCAGCACACAGCCCGTGCTGTGGGCCCTGCCGTTTCTGCTGACGTTTGCCGCTGGAGTCTTTGCCGATGTACTTGAGACCCGGCAGCGAACGATTTTCCTCGCTATCATGGGCACGGCCTGGCTGGCACAGGCTGTGCTGTGCGCAGGCTGGCTGCTGCGCGCGGGGTAGCAGCCGATACTGAATACTGCGATCCGGCCGTGGACCTGACGTTTGCCGCCAGCATTGCATCTGAAAGACACATACGTATGCGCACAATTCCAAAAGCCTTGCTGTTCTTAGCTGTTGCATCCCCTGCCACATTTACCGGCTGCCGCAAGGCACATCACCTCGTCCAGCACGTGACGCAGAACCAGCCCGATGACACATCAGAGATCCAGGCTGTTGTGACGAGCGGACACGTTGACGGCCTGAAGTACCCGGACTTCACACCCATTCAGGCGGACGTGAGTAACTTCTACAGCGGGCGCGACTCCGACCTGGCCTGGTCCAAGGGCGGCAAACCGACCAGCCAGGCCACGGCCATGATGGAGCAGTTCTCCAACGCGGCCAAGCGCGGTCTGCGGCCGGAAGACTACGACGCCGCGAACTGGGGCGGACGCGTCGGCAACTTGGGCACAGCCGACGGTACAGCGCAGTTCGACGTGGCCATGACCGTGACGTCGATGCGCTTCCTGGACGATCTGCACAGGGGCCGCACCATTCCAACGCACTTCGCGTTCGGTATCAAGGGCTATGACGGCAAAAAGCTGGACCTGCCCACGGTGCTGAAGGACCAGATCGCAGACGCGAGTGACCTTTCGGGCGCGGTAGACAAACTTGAGCCGCAAAACGAGCAGTACAAGGCGCTCGCCACAGCGCTGGCGCACTACCAGGAGATGGCTGCGGTAGACTCCGTGGAGTCCGTACCGGAGTTGCCGGACAACGGCAAACCCGTGATGCTGACGCGCAGCTATCTAGGGCTGCACGCCTTGCAGCAGCGGTTGACGCAGGTGGGTGACTACACTGGCGACGCGGGCGCGGCACCGGACCTGAACGCACTGACAGACGCGTTGAAGAAATTTCAGGAGCGCCATGGGCTCACGGTCAGCGGCAGGCTTTCGCATGACACCGTGGACGCACTGAACACGCCCATGAGCACCCGCGTTGCCGAAATCGAGGACAGCATGGAGCGCTGGCGCTGGATCGACGACACCTACGCAAATGCCAGCGTGGTGGTCAATCTGCCGGAGTTTCAGCTGCGCGCCTACGAGGGCACGGGCGGCGACCGCCACGAGGTCTTCCGCATGAACGTGGTGGACGGCAAGTCTGACGACGAGACGCACCACACGCCCATGATCGCGGACATGATGAAGTACCTGGTCTTCCGGCCCTTCTGGAACGTGCCGGTGTCTATCGCCAAAAAGGAGATAGTGCCGCACATCGAAAAGAACAGCGGCTACCTGTCCGCAAAGAACTACGAAACGGTCGACCTCAAGGGCAAGCCCGCCGCCGCCGATATCGCGCGCATCTCGCAGGGAACCGTCATGGTGCGGCAGAAGTCCGGCACGTCGAACTCGCTTGGCCTGGTCAAGTTCATGTTCCCGAACGCCTTCAACGTGTATCTGCACGACACCAACGAGAAGGCACTGTTCGCGCGCACCCGCCGCGACAGTTCGCATGGCTGCGTCCGCGTGCAGGACCCGCCCAAGCTGGCCGACTGGGTCTTGCGCGACAGCCCCAAGTGGGATGCCGACGCCATCCAGGAAGCGATGGCAACTGGCGAGGACAACAAGAGCGTCTCCCTGCCCAAGCCGCTGCCTGTGCTGCTGTTCTACGGCACGGCCTGGTCCGACAATGGCGAGATGCACTTCTTCAAGGACATGTATGGCTACGATGCGGAGATGGAGAAATCCATCGAAGGCGGCAGGCCATACCAGAGCAAGCCGGACAAGGCTGTGACCGAGAAGGATGTGTAGCGGACACGACTTACCACCTTTCTGGTTGACGCCCATGCACACCGTGCATCAGACTCAAGAGGTGGCGTATATGGCATAACGCCGCGGCTGGAGGCAACCAGCCGCGGGTTGTACGTCACTTCCAGAAGTGCTGTGCAAGCACCGTCACTAGCTTCACCAATGCTGTCAACAACAGCACGTAGGGAAGCCAGGTCCGCTCTGGCTTTCTCATGACCACCTCCTACAAAGTGCGCCTTCAGGGGTCATCTCCCCCTGAAGGCGATTCGCTTTTCAGGGCGAATCCTGTGCCTCGCAGTCGGGTGCCTCTGACCAGCGTTGCCATCTGTAGGTGGCTGTAGCCGATTCAACGTGTAAGGTGTACGAACAGCGGGCGCACGCGATGGGCGGCACTACGCGCCTCCCCCGTCTTGCTTGCCTCGCACGCAACTCGACGCTGTATGCTCTAGGCACAACGCATGAGTCTCTCTTGCTGTACTCGGCTGATCTGTTGTGTCGCGCTGCTTGCAGCCGTGTGCACCGGGCGGGCGCGCGCGCAGGCCTCACCCACGCCGAACAGTGAGCCGGAGGTTCTGACCTCGCCCGCGGGTACCACGGAGGTCGGCGTGCTGGGCCGCGCGGAGTACCGCATCGACGTGCCCGCTGCGTGGAACCATGATCTGGTCGTCTTCTACCACGGCTACTCGGAGTCGCCATTTCGCTTCCGGCTCGACAGCAGCATCGGCACGCAGCCAGAGCAGATGTTCCGTCGCAACTTCGCTGTTATTCAGAGCGGATACTCTGACACCGGTTGGGCACTGCAGGCGGGCTATGTCGACACGGAGGCGCTGCGCCGCTACTTCATCAAGAAGTATGGCCAGCCGCGCGAAACCTACGCCGCGGGCGGCAGCATGGGCGGCGCGCTCACCATGATCACCATGGAGCTGAATAACAAGGTGTACAGCGCGGGCCTCGACCTGTGTGGCGCGGTCGGCCCCAGCTATGTGCACCTGGATCGCCGCTTTGCTCTTCGCGCGGCGTTCGACTACTACTTTCCCGGCCTGATGGGCCCACTCGATCCGGTGCCGCCCACGTTTGAAGAAAGCGAAGCTCTACGCCAGCGCGTCTTAGCTGCCCTGCGGGCAAAGCCGGACGCCGCACTCGCCATGCGCGAGCTCACCCTTCTGCACTCTGACGTGGAGGTTGCCCGCGCCATCGGCTACTTCACCTACGTCATCGGCGACATGCAGCGCAAGGCAGGCGGCAACCCGTTCGACAACCGGAACTATATCTACACCGATACCAGCACCAATACCTCCACCGACTACGCCTTGAACGACGGCGTGCGCCGGTATGCGCCCGACCCGCGCGCCCGCGACTACCTGATGGCGCACTATTGGCCCAGCGGCCATCTCTCCCGGCCCATGCTGGCGCTGCACACCATCTACGACCCGCTGATCCCCGCAACCAGCCTGTCGCTTTACGCGGCGGAGGTGGCGCACGCGGGCTTTGCCGATAATCTTGTGCAGCAGTACGTCCACCGCGAAGGTCACTGCACCTTTACGCCGGAAGAGGTGGGCCACGCCTTCGACGAACTGCTGCTGTGGTCCCGTACCGGCAAAGCGCCACCAGCCGGCCTGCTGCGTTAACGCGGCGTAGCGAAGCGGTCCCGCTTCTACGGGGTGCCGAGTGCCTTTCGATCGCCGCTCCACGTCACCGCGGTCGCAGCGTAATCCTGCATGCGCTGTGCCGGGTAGGTCTCGTGCCAGAATTGCCGGATAGCTTCCTCTACTTCTGTGTGCTGTGGACCGTCTTTCCGCACAGCCAGCCCGAAGTTTGCCGCACCTGGGTAGAAGTCGTAGTCGCGCAGCAGGCGCGGATCGCTCATCATCACACCGCGCTGGTGGGTGTAGTCCGGGTGCGGAAACCAAATCACGTCGGGCTGCTGCGACAGCAGAGCATCCATCCGGAAGCCATGCCGTGCAATGTCTGCATCGTTGAGCCCTACAAGATCGACAATGTTGATCCCTGGTGCGTTCGCGGCGATCAAGCCAACTTCGCTGGCTGCCATGGTGGACCCCTGCGGAAGTCGCAGAACCAGCCTATCGCCCACATCGGAAAACAGGCGTTCGGGTGGTATGGCGGGCAACGGTGCTGATGCGGGAATCGTAACGTCCGGAGCAGCGTACGCGACGAGTTTGCCTTCAGACATGCGGTCCAGCTGCCCGAGAAGATGCCGTGGCAGCAGACCAGTTGCAAGGCATAGACACGCCACAACGCTCGCGGCGCGGGTCAGGGGTGACCTGCGCAGGAAAGCAATGCTCAGATTGCCTTCCTGCCAGCGGCGATCCAGCAGCAGCAGTGCC
This sequence comes from uncultured Terriglobus sp., assembly GCA_937871605.1. Lineage (GTDB taxonomy): Bacteria > Acidobacteriota > Terriglobia > Terriglobales > Acidobacteriaceae > Terriglobus. The sequence continues at coordinate 4,513 of CALMRM010000186.1, forward strand.
AGCACCATCACGAACGGGCTGTATGGCACGTAGTAACGGGACCAGAAACCCATAATCTGCAGCGTGGTCGCCAGGTACAGCATGCACGCCGCCGCTGGAAGCAAGCAGAACAGCAGTAATCGCCGGTCGCGCCACGTGGCAAACAGCCCGATCACCAGCAGCGGCACACGGCAGCTGCGAAGATTATCAAAGCAGAGTGTGACCGGAAACCAGCGGCCGATGTAGCCCACGTACGAGTGCTGGGACTTGACGTAGAAGCTGAGTGGCAGCGGCGTATGGAAGTACAACGTGCACAGAAGCAGTTGCGCAAGCACCATTCCAAGGAACAGCCCAAGTGCTGCCCAGGCCTGCCAGCGCCGGTCCTTCTGGATACATGCCCATGCAATGGCAATCAACAGGCAGGTGGCAAGCGCACTTTCTGGCCGGCATAGAAAGGCCACCATCCCCGCCATCGGAACCCAGAACCACGCACAGCGACCGTGACGCCACCGTTCTGCGACACCGAGCAGTAGCGCCAGCGCGGCGAATGACATCGACGTTTCCATGCCGTTGGCAGCCGAACCCGTGAAGGAGAACATCGCCACGCAGCACACCAACACACATGCCGACGTGACGGCGAAGCGCTGAAACTGCTGTGTCCGGGCGTTCGCCGCCGCCGCCCAGCTTGTGGCTGCCATCGCCAACACACCCGCAAACACCGAACTCCCGGTCACGATGTGCAAAGGCGAACGCGAGACAAAGGTACCCAGCCACACGACGCCCAGCCACAACGGGCTCGTCACGCCATAGGTGGGCAGACCGCCTGGGTTCCATGTGATGCCATAGCCGTTGCGCAACTCAATGGCGTAGCGATAAAACATGTACGCATCGTCGAACGGCAGGCGCAGCACATAGAACTTGGTGTGCACGATGAACAGCCAACTGCCGAGTAGCAGAAAGGACAAAAGGTACAAGCTGGTACTTGACTGCCACCATCTCGCGCTGGCAGTTGAAGACGCACTCGAGGTCATGTGGGAAGCAGAACTCCATGACTAGTGTACTGTCGCCCCAGCATGGCCTTGCCAGCGCCTGGCGGTGTACGCCCGCTCACGATTGAAGCAATGACTGTGGAACAGGTGCCGAGTCCCTCCGCCCGAGGGATTGAAGGAGCAGCGCGGAAGACTTCGTCCGCGTCGCGAGAGGCGACAGAAGCCTTCGCTCATGTCGTATAACGACGTCACACGATGTCACACGATGTCTGCAGTATCCTAGCTCCAACTCTGGCGTTCCTGCACAATGGTTCCGTTTCCTTCCAAAGCTGTGTCACGCGTCGTGTTTGCATGGCTGTTGCCAGTGCTGCTTGTCTGCGCGGGCTGCGGAGACGCCGTCAAAGTGCTGCAGGATGGCATCGGCACATCGGCAACAGCTGGCACAGGCAGCACCGCCAGCACAGGCGCTTTAAGTGCCGCTTCTGCACCGGCCGTGCTGGTCGCTGTCTCACCGGCGGTACTCCAGGCGGGCAGTGCCACGGCTGTTGTGACGCTGTCTGCAACAGGCATCGGCGCAGGAGCCACAGTGCTCGTCGACGGCGTGGCGCACGCTGCCACCCTGCAGAGCAGTAGCACCGCAAAACTGCTGTGGACAGCAGCAGAGCTTGCGTCCGGTTCCCGTCACACCCTTTCCATCCAGAACCCCGGCCTGGCTGCATCCAACGAAGAAACGGTACTGGTGACCGATGGACACTGGGCCTTTGGCGACTCCATCACCTTCGGCTATGGCGTCCCGAACCCATCCACAGGCAACTATGCGTACCTTTTGGCTGCAGCGTACCGGCTCACGCTGGTGAACAGCGCCCGCAGCGGCGATCAGGCCTGTGACGTGTGGCCGCAAATGTTTCGCAGCAGCGCCGGGTACAGCAGGGAGGCCGCGCCGCTGTTTTCGCTCATGATCGGCACCAACGATGTGGACGTGAAGGGCACAGGTGCCTACGAACCCGTCTTCACCGCCTGTGACTTGTCCGCGCTTAGCTGGCTAGGCACGCCACGCACGGCAAAAGTGCTGGCAGGTGATGCGGCCTTCACCGCGTCCGGCGCCTGCAGCAGCGCTCCCAACGGCAGTCTGATGGGTGCAGCTGCCTGCTCCGGCGGTCCCGGTACTGTCACGGCGACAATAACGACCAGCGGCAATCCCGTCTATGTGTGGTACCTCATCAGCGACCGCGCAGGCCCCGGCGACGGCATCGCAGTCACCTTGGACGGCACGGCGCAAGGCACCTTTGCGACGCGCACCGCGGTGCCTATCGCCACGCAGAACGGCGGCACGCAGGGCATGGCGGTCCTGCGCCTGCCCGCAGCCGCTGGCAGTCACACCGTCAGCATCGTCACCACCGGTCTCGCAGGCGTCTTGGGCGTGGGCAGCAATCCCAGCACCGGTGCGGATCACCCCCGGCTGCTGGTGGGCGACCTGCCCAACCAGGCCTACGGCACTCCTGTAGCGCCCATTGCTTCGCAGCTGGTCTATACCGGTCACACGACCGGTGTCGAGGAACTCCTACAATCTGACGGCATGGACGTGCACCGTGCGCTCACGCGTGAGTACATGCTCGGCACCGTCTATGAAATGGCAGACCAGCTGCATCCCAACGCCCTCGGCCAACAGGAGCTGGAAGCGGCGTTCAACGCAGCCCTGCCCTGACGCTGGCGTGTACCGCAGTGACCACACGTTAAAATAAGACATGGAGCAGCCGCAGGCCACCGCGCCCACGCCGGTCCAATCCGCTGCAGTCGATATCGCGCCCACCGATTCCGGCCGGAATCTGGAGGCCGCCCTGCCTGCGCCTGCGCCGCTTGACCCGGCAGAGTCGCGCCGCCCCCTCTCCGCCTGGCACCCGGTGAACGGCGAAGACGCGCCGCAGCAGGTCAACGCCCTGGGCGAGCCGGTTGGCACGCTGTCACCCGTGCTCACCCCCGTCAGCCAACAGCAAATCTCGTCGCCGTTCTCCTCAGCCACCTACCTGCCCGGCTTTCCGCCCGATCTGACGCACGGCATCGATACACACTTCGAACGCCTGCTCGCCACGGTGCACGCGAACCGCCCCGGCGACGACCTCGACATCATCCGCTCCGCCTGGCAGTTCTGCATGTCGCAGCACGAGGGCCAAAAGCGCGCCAGCGGCGAACCCTACATCATCCACCCGCTCGATGTGGGCCAGATCCTTGCCGAAATGAAGATGGACTCAACCGCCATCGCCGCGGGCCTCTTGCACGACGCGGTGGAAGACACCGACGTCTCCACGCAGGACATCTCCCGCCGCTTCGGCGCGCAGGTCGCCCACATCGTCGAAGGCGTTACCAAGCTCGACCGCATCAAGTTCGCCAACAAGGAAGATCACCAGGCCGAAAACATCCGCAAAATGCTGCTGGCCATGGTCACCGACATCCGCGTCGTGCTCATCAAGATGGCGGACCGCCTGCACAACATGCGCACGCTCGGCCACCTCAAGGCCGAAAAGCAGCAGCGCATCGCCCGCGAAACACTCGACATCTACGCCCCACTCGCCCATCGGCTTGGCATGGGCAAGCTGCGCGGCGAATTCGAAGACCTCTCCTTCCAGTACGTCGATCCCGCGCGCTACCTGAAGCTCGCCCAGCAGGTCGAAGCGCTGCGCACGCAGGGCGGCGAACGCTTTATCGAAGAGGTCGTCGAAAAGCTCGAGACCGAGCTCACCCGCCACGGCGTCCCGGGCGAAGTGGAGTACCGCATCAAGCGGCTCTACAGCATCAGCATGAAGGTGCAGGCGCACATCACGGCGGGCGGCACCGATGACCTCTCGCAGGTGCACGACCTCTACGCCGTCCGCATCGTCACCGAGACGCAGGCCGACTGCTACCACCTGCTCGGCATCGTGCAAAACCTCTGGCGACCCGTGCCCGGCCGCATCAAGGACTTCATCGCCATGCCGCGCCCCAACGGCTACCAGTCGCTGCACACCACGCTGGTGGCGGGCGGCGGCACCCAGTTTGAAGTGCAGATCCGCACCGCGGAAATGCACCGCATCGCGGAAGACGGCATCGCCGCGCACTGGAAGTACAAGGCCAACGAAAGCGTTAACGCCAAGGACGAGCAGCGCCTCGCCTGGGTGCGCCAGCTCATGGAGTGGCAGCGCGAAATGACCGACCCCAACGAGTTCATGTCGACCCTCAAGATCGACCTGTACCCCGAGGAGGTCTACACCTTCACGCCCAAGGGCAAGGTCGTCGTGCTGCCCAAGGACGCCAGCCCCGTCGACTTCGCCTACACCGTCCACACTGAGGTGGGCCACTCCACCGTCGGTGCCAAGGTCAACGGCCGCATCGTGCCCCTGCGCCACCGCCTGCGCAACGGCGACATCGTCGAAATCACCACCCAGGCCGGCCACACGCCCTCGCGCGACTGGCTCACTTTTACCAAGAGCAGCCGTGCCCGCAACAAGATCAAGCACTGGCTCAACGAGCACCAGCGCGAGCGCGCCATCGAGATTGGCCGTAAGTTGCTCGACCGTGAGGCTCGTAAGTTCAAGGTAAGTCTGGCTAAGTTGACCGACGCGGATTATGAGCGCGTCGCCAACATCTATGGCCTGGGGAACCAATCCGACTTACTCAGCAGCATCGGCTTCGGTAAGTACAGCGCGCGCCAGGCGCTCAACAAGTTAGTTCCTGGCAGCACCCGCGTAGAGTCCGCCGAGGAGGCTGCGGAGGTGCAGCAGGCCACGGCCAACCCCGCGCCGCCCGGTTCGCTGGCCAATGTTCCCACCAGCGAACTCAGCAAAATGTCCGACGCAGTCAAGCGCGTCTACTTCGGCAAGGGCTCCGACTCCTTGCAGGTGGAAGGGCAGGGCGACCTGCTCGTCTATCGCGCGAGATGTTGCAACCCCATCCGCGGCGAAGAAATCGTGGGCTACGTCACCCGCGGCAAGGGCGTCGCCGTACACGCGCGCAGCTGCCCCAACGTGCAAAACCTGCTGTACGAAAGCGACCGCCGCATCACCGTGGAGTGGGCTCCGCTGCCGGAAGACCTGCGCAAGGCAGGCCTCGGCCCGGACGGCAAACCGCTAACGGAAAACGCCAGAAACCAGAAACCAGAAACCAGCAACCAGAAACCGTCGCGCTATCCCGTCCGCCTCATCGTCACCTGCGACGACCGCAGCGGCATGCTCAAGGAACTCACCGCCATCATCTCCGACGACGACACCAACATCCGCTCCGTCGACAGCCGCGTCAACGAAGACGGCACCACCGCCACCGTAGACTTCGTCGTAGAAACCCTCGACCTACGCCACCTAAACAAACTCACCGTAGACATGAAACGAGTCCCAGGCGTAAGAGAAGTCCAGCGCGTCAGCAAGATTTAGCGCTCACAATTTGCGGTACCGAGTCGCACACCATAAAGAGCAAGATTCTGCATATAGTGGGCACGAAACCCTGGAGCAAGTACTGCCTTGTCCAAGTTTCGTGCGCCGTAAAGATCTCTCATGTGTAACACCCAATCCCAATATGTAGCTGAATCAAATGAGGCACTGAATTGAAAGTTGCTTCCCGTCGAGACGTTGTAAAGACGATATTTGCTGGCTTTCGCGAAGGAGGGTAGCGGGTCAAATGGTCCAGACCACTGAACTGCCTTAATCGGAAAGTAAGAAAACGGATCGAACAACTTGTCGTCTTTGGCTGCGAAAAGTTCTTCGGGAAAGCCAAGAAGCAATTGGAAGCTATCTAGCTTAGCTCCCGTAAGATCGGCACCCATGAAGTGGTCGCCCTGTGCTCCTATGACTGGATCGGAATATAAGACCGTGAAAATTGTGCGTCCACTGAAATCAGCGTTGGTGAGATTAGCGCAGGTGAACAGTGCACCGGGAAGAGCTAGCGTAGTGTTCGCTGCCTCTGCTTCCACTACTCCCCAAGGAGTGATACCTACGTCCTGAGTCAGTTTAGCTTCGGTTAGATTCGCATTTGTGAAATAAGTTAGGCCTAGATCAGCATTGTTGAAAGAAGATCTGGTCAAATCGGCTCGTTCAAAATGTGCGCGGCTTAGGAAAGCCGTATCAAAGTTCGTGTCTGCCAACTGCGCTGGTTTGTCTGCTGAAGAGAACACGCATTCTACACAGTAGATCTGAGACAAATCTGCTGCGTAAGCACCAGCTCTTACCAAAGCAGCAAGAGCGCGCGCGCTCGCTAGGAGAGCATCGCGCTCCTCATCAGGGGGATTTCCAATCGGCACTACGAGTGGAGGGTCAGAGGGCCACTCGCCAGAAGAGGGAATTTTCTTAAAGAAATATTCGTCTCTTGTATGCCTTAGCAGAACTCGGTTGCGATCTCTAGCGGTTATCAGCGCCGCATCTAGTGCCGCCTTGCTAATTTGCAGAACACCTAATTTATCTAGTGAGTCAAGTAGCGCCTCGCGCACGGTTCTGTCTTGTTCTATAACAGCAGCGTTAATGATGAAGTTTAGTGCGCTTTCCTGCCGCGAGCCCTCACCTGCTCTTAGAAAGAGCTGTAAGCCGATGAGCCCTGTCAATCGTTCCGAAGGCTGCTGACTCCCTAGTCGAGTGACTGATCTCTCAAACCGCTCATCTTCTCTGGAACGCAATGATTGTCGTTGCTGGAGAATGCCAATAACTATTGTAAATATGATACCGATGCTCGTAGCGAGGGGCCCTACGGCTTTCGCCCACTCTAGCCAATTACCAAAGCTTAGTTCTCGCTTTAGCTTCGCTATTTCTAGGGCTCTTTTAAGCTGCTCGTCTTTAACTTCTGTAGCGGGTAGTTCATCCGAGACGGGTAAGGTCGAAACTTCTGTTTGCGTTCCGAAATGCGGTGAGGTCGCATCTTTATGGATGTGCTCGCTTGCCGGATGTCTTCGTTTCACCCGTTCACTCCTTCGTAGTCAGCACGGTATACCTAGCGTAAGCGTGAATGATGGTGCTTGTCAGGCGTTGGGTCGTCTATCCCGTTCGGATCGAACATGCATGCAAGTAGGTTATTCCTGTTGAAATAGCACACCTTCAGCAAGCGCGGATTAGCCGCCGAAAGTGGTGTCTACCATCACCGCGAATTCTCATCTTAGCGGTTGAAGCCGCTTCTTCTGCTGCGATGCCTGTCTATCACAACGGCTAGAGCCGCGCTCTCCCCAGGACCACCACTCCGCACCCTCATGAACTCCGCCCGTCCTCTAGCCGGATTCCGGCAATCCCTCAGCGGCTAAAGCCGCCCTCCATGGGCGAACTAGATGGTGGGGCTGAAGCCCCACCCCTCTAAAACATTTGGTGGAACAGGCTTTCGGAGGGGCAGGGCTTTAGCCCTGCCCTGAGTCCAGCCAGGAGGAGCGGCTTTAGCCGCTGAGGGAGTGCTTCTCACGCAGCATGCAGCTGGCGGACAACCATGCGTAGTCTGCAGCAGGAGCACATAGCCCAGCCTTCACCGGGTTCTGCTCGAGTAGCGTTTGTGCTGAAGAAAGTCGTCGCGATCGCGGCAGCGGTGGTCGGCATAGCCGGTTTGCCACACTAAATACTAGCCACGCGATAGCTGGTCGATGCGTCCGTCGAGCTTGCCGGTAACGGCGAAGAACTGCTTCTGGTTACCCTTGATGAGGGTCAGCCTGCGGTTCACTTCGTCGAACTGGCGATTTACCTCGTCGAACTTGCGATCTGTATTCCGCTCAACCTCGTCGAACCGACGGTTGACGTCGGCGCGTAGGTCGGTGGAGCGTTGATTCTGGTTGATCCACGCAAGAATAACGAGCACAAAGGAGCCGATGGCCGTGCTGAGCAGGGAGATGAACTGGAGATTGGTCACAGGCGGCACTCCGTGTGCTCCATGCTATCAGGCAGAGAAGCGCACCTTGCCGTGCGATGCCTGGCGCCGCAGCCGTCGGCGCACCGCTCCCGTGGCGCAGAGCAGGCCGGTGCCCAGCAGGAGGAGCGAGGATGGCTCAGGCGTAGGCGAGATGGGTGTCGCGGTCAGGTGGAG
>CALMRM010000187.1:0-1838 GCA_937871605.1 uncultured Terriglobus sp.
CTTGAAGGGTGAACACCGACTCCTTCGCGACCTTCGCGTGCACTTCCTTGGCGGCCTTTGCGTTCTGCTTTTACAAGTCCTAAGAGCAGAACGCAAAGGTCAACGCGAAGGTCAACGCGAAGGACGCCATGAGAGAACGCAGAGGTCTGACCCGTGACAAATCGCCGCGTCTTTCTGAAGTCCGCCGTTAGCTGCGCCCCCGCAGCCATGATCGCCACGCAGTACGCAGCTCCGCAGGCGGCAGCACCTGTTACAAAGCTCCAGCCCAACTCCATTCCCCTTGCCGACCTGCCAAAGCACTACGACATTGAGCCGGGCATCCACAACCTCGAGAACGGCTACTGGGGCGTGATGCCCCGCAGCGTCGCGCAGGTCTATGCGGAGCAGACGGCGTATGTGAACCGCACCAACAGCATCTGGGCGCGCAACGTACTGCCCGGCGGCGCGTGCCTGGCCGCGGGCGGTCGCGAGGCGCGTGAAGCCGTGGCACGGCAGGTGGGCGCGCACGTGGACGAGATCGCCCTCACGCGCTCCGGCTCCGAGGCGCTGGAAACCCTCATCACCCGCTACAAACCGCTTCGTCCAGGCGACGCCGTCCTCTACTGCGACCTCGATTACGACGCCATGATCGCCAGCATGGACTGGCTGGGCGATCAACGCGGCGCACAGGTTGTGCGGTTCGCGATGCCGGAACCGGCGACGACGGCCAACATCCTGCAAGCCTATGACGACGTGCTGAAGCGCACGCCTAATGCCAAGCTGCTGCTGGTCACGCAGGTCTCCAACCGCACCGGCCTGGTTACGCCCGTCAAGCAGATCGTGGCCATGGCGCGCGCCCGCGGCGTCGACACCATTGTGGATGCAGCCCATGGCGTCGCCTGCCTCGACTTCCAGGTGCCGGACCTCGGCGCAGACTTTGTCGGCTGGTCGGTGCACAAATGGACCAGCGCTCCGCTCGGTACGGGAGCCATGTACATCCGCAAGGACCGCCTGCAGGACGTCGACCCCGCCGACGATGCGCACGACCTTTCGCCAGACGACATCAGCAGCCGCGTCGCCGCCGGCACCGTCAACTTCGCCGCCGTGCTCAGCATTCCCGCCGCCGTGGAGTTCCACTTTGCCGTGGGTGCCGCCGCAAAGGAGCAGCACCTGCGCAGCCTGCGCGACCGCTGGGTGCATGCCGTCGCCGACCTTCCCGAAGTCGAGATCGCGGTCCCGGACGACCCCGCCCGCTACTGCGCCATCACCAGCTTTCGCCTCAAAGGCATGCACACCGAGGCCGGTGCGCACCGCGTGCAGCAGCAGCTTTTCGACAAATACCGCGTCCACACGGTGTGGCGCAAAGGCGTTGCAAAAGGCCCGGTCATCCGCGTGACGCCCGGCTTATACAGCACCGCTGCCGACAGCGACGCGCTGGCCGCCGCCCTCCGCGCCGAACGCGGCATGCTGCTGTAGCGTAGGCGTTACGCAGATCGCAGCCGTCCCACAAGGCTCAGGCTGTATGTCCGTCTTTGCCTCACCTGGCGAGTGCGCCCCTTAAGACCGAGCGTTCTACTCGTTTGACTTAGAAGGCCCAGGCCGGCTCCCAACGCTTTCGGCAGCCGGCCCGCAGTTCCACGGCGCTTAGAAGATGATCTTTGCGCCGAACTGTGCGTTGAAGGGCTCTCCCGCGCCGATGCCGGGCGCGCCGTTGTAATCGCCGATGGTGTCGTTCAACGTGGCACTGCCGCTTGTTGCGTCGTACCTGCCATTCGGTAACGCGGCAAAGCTGATGTTTGGCGGGGCAAAGTTGTTGCGGTTAAAGACGTTGAACAGTTCGGCCCGTAGCTGAATCGTCA
>CALMRM010000187.1:1848-4339 GCA_937871605.1 uncultured Terriglobus sp.
ATCGTCAGCCGTTCGGTAACCTTCGTGTTCTTGAAGAAGGACAGGTCGACGTCAGAGAATCCCGGCCCGTAGAACTGGTTGCGCCGCAGCGTGCCAAAGCTTCCGGCGGCTGGTAGCGCAAAGCTGTTCAGGTCTATCCAGGTGGCGTTCGGTGATTGTCCACCCAGCCCGGTGCGGGCAGGTGCAATCTGGTTCACGCGGTCCAGGCCTTCGTTGGTGCCACTATTGTCGGTGTTGGCGAAGATCTGGAACGGCTGGCCGCCATGAAAGTTGAGCAGGGCGTTGGCCTGCCAGCCTTCGCTGAGCAGGCGCAGGTGCTGCGATCCGGGCACCTCATAGCTTAGGAACGTGGTGAAGTTGTTCCGCGTATCGTAGTCGGAATTACCGTAGTCGCCCTTGAAGTTGGTGCTGTCCTGCGGCAGTGTGCCGCGGTATTGCGAAACCTCGTCAAGGTTGTGGGCCCACGTGTACACCGCCTGCACGTTCAGGTGGTGGAAGTCGTTTACGCGCAGGGTGGCCTGCAAGGAGTTGTAGTTCGCCGTGCCGATGCTTGAGATCTGGTTGATGTTGCCGTACTGCGAATACTGGCCGTAATAGGGGCGTGTCTGCTGGCGCGCAAGATCGCTGCTGTACACCCCTGGCTTTGCCTGATTGATGTCGAGCAGGCTCAGCAGGTGCCGGGCCGAAGAGCCCACATATCCTAGCTGCAGGATGGCATTCTTGCTGAATGATCGCTCCACGTTCAGGCTGTAGTTTTCGTTGTACGACGGGCGAAAGGTCGGCTGAACGCTGAAGACGCCGCATGGCGAGCTGGCCGAGCATGGGTACCCGGCGGAAGATGGAAAGATGGGTACGCCCCGCACGATCGTTGTGTTCGATCCACCGTTGGCGGCGCTGACGGAGTACACCGGGTTGTTACCGCCTGGATTGCCTTCCACGCCATTCGGTGCCTGGTTGCCGGGCCGGTTATCCAGGAAAGGATTGAGGTTCGGCGTATCTGCGAACCAGCCGTAGCCAAAGCGAATGACGGTATTCGCATCTGCGGCGTAGCTGGCGCCAACACGCGGACTGATGTTCTTGTAGTACTGCGGGTACAGCGAGGACACCTGGTTCCCTTGGAACGCCAGGCCGTTGCTGGCGGTCAGCGCCGGACGGAAGACAGACATGTTCTGGTACTGGTTGTGCAGCGGACCTTCATAGTCGTAACGGATGCCGTAATTCAGGTTCAGCTTTGGGGAAAGCTGCCAGGAATCACCCGCGTTGAGGAACCATGTGTTGACAAAGACCTGCCGCGACGGATCGCCAATGGTGATGCTGGCAGCAGAGGTCTTGCCGGCAAGGAAGTCGGCCAGCGCGTCAATACGTCCAGAGCCCCCTGCCACCACCTGGCTGCCGTCAAAGGTGAACGATCCGGTGGCGTGACGATGGTAGAACTCGTCCAGCTGCGCCTGCCGATATTCGCCGCCAAAGCGCATCTGGTGCTTGCCCTTGACCCACGATAGCTGATCGGTAAGGTGGCCCGTGATATCGTTACGGCCTTCCGGCGGGGTCAGGCCGACAGGATCAAAGCCCTTAATCGTAATGTTTGGCGCGTTCGGAAAGGTCGCACCGGTCACAAACCCCTGCGCCTGCACATTCTGATTGGTCTGGTTGTCATTGAAGATCTGGTTGAAGTAGTTGACCCCGGCAAGCATCTGGTTGGAGATGGAGGGCGACAGCGTGCGGTTATACACAATGGCAATGTTCTGAACGTGGATGGGCGCCACCTCGTAGTACGCAACCAACTGCGAGCCGACCGGTGCCACCTGGTTGCCCTGCCCGACAAACCAATGGGCGCTCAGATTGTCCTTGTCGCTGAGGCGGTAATCGACTTTGCCCAGCCCATTCCAGCTGTAGCCGAACTCAGGATCGTTGGAATGGAAGTTGTCTACTGTGCCCGTGGTGTCCTGCGCCAGCACGCCCGTACCCCACAGCGTGTTCAACACGTTCTGCATCACAGGATTGACCGCAAGTCCCTGGCTGGCGAGCAGGGCCTTCGCCTGGTTCTGCCAGCCAATGGATGGTTCGGTAGCGGTGCCGGACTCGCCGATGACAAAGCGCTGATGCTCAAAGGTAAGGAACCCAAAGAGCCTGTCCTTGATAAAGGGTCCGCCCACGGAAAAGCCGGTGTTGTAGTTGCGGACCTTCTGCTTCGTGTCGGAAAACGGGCTCTTGGCACCAAAGAGTTCGTTGCGGTTGAAGTAGTACACCGTGCCGTGCAGTGAATTGGTACCTGCCTTGAGCGTCAGGTTGACCGTGCCACCCGGGTTGCGCCCGCCTTCCGGCCCGGACTGCGTCTGGGCTGAGAACTGGTCCACGGCGTCAATGGGCAGGATGATGCCGGCGATGCCGGAGACACCGCCTGGTTTACGGCAGGAATTTTTTTCCAAAGATAGTTATTTTCTAAACCGTAAATATGCCAGTTTACCTTGTTAGCTAGCGTTCCATTAAG
>CALMRM010000187.1:4349-5530 GCA_937871605.1 uncultured Terriglobus sp.
TTCCGGCCCGGTCTGCGTCTGGGCTGAGAACTGGTCCACTGCGTCAATGGGCAGGATGATGGCGGCGATGCCGGAGACACCGCCCTGGTTGACGGCAGGAATGTTGTGCCAAAGATCGTTATTGTCTACACCGTCAATCTGCCAGTTGACCTGGTTCGCTCGCGTGCCATTCAGCGAACCGAACCCGCCTCCGCTGTAACCGCCAAAACCTGGGGTAAGCGCAATCATCTGGGTAAAGTCGCGCCCATTGAGCGGCAGATCCTCCACCGTCCTTGAATCCAGCACGGTGGTCTGGGTCTGCGAGGTCGTATCCAGCGTCAGGGCAGCGGCATTGACCTCCACCGTCACACCCTCGGCAGCCACCGATAGCTTTACCGGCAAGGTGTAGATCACGCCGGCAGAAACGCCGATCTTGTCATATTTGGCCACAGCAAAGCCCGGTGCAGTGACTGTGATGGAATATGTGCCGAGCGGCAGATCGCCAAACAGGAAATCTCCGGCGGACGAACTTGTGCCGCTGATGCTGACGCCGGTCGCCGTGTTCGTGGCCAACACCGCGGCGCCTGGAATGCTGGAGCCAGTCTGATCGACGACGGAACCATTGATACTGCCGCGGTACGTTTGCGCATGTGCTGCGACGGAAATCGCCGCAAGCGCAAGTGCCGGTGCTACTTTCCGCCAGGGTCGTCCAGAAATCATTACAGCCTCCAGGTACAGGTTGGTGTTCCACCCAAAAGGGCGGCCACGTGACAAGCGAATATCCCGCGCTTCGCAAGGATTCGCGTAGCGAAAGGATCCAGGGCCGGAAGGCAGTACCGGCCGGGCAGGTTCACTGTTCAGACAACAAGTTAAGGAACTGAATGATTCAGACTGTAACTGAAATGTCATACGGCGTCGAGTGGGAGGAGTGTAAGCACGTACGCTTGACGGGAGAAAACGTGCACCGCACACCGAAGGTAGCCAACTTTGCTGCATATGACTGGCCCGAAGACCTCACCGGACAGCCGCCGCTCGAAAGTTGCCTGCCCTGAACCACGAACGCACCGCCGCCCAGGCAGTCGCTCCGAAGCGCACGCGGGGTGCTGCGAGTCAGTGACCATCACCGGCGGCGTCTACGGCTTTCTGTCCGTCACTGCGCCGCCGCTTCGTCTAAGCGGGCAGCGCTTCGGCAGGGCACAGCC
>CALMRM010000188.1:0-1707 GCA_937871605.1 uncultured Terriglobus sp.
CTGCTGGCAGCAAAGGAGTGGAGCAAAAAGGAAGGCTTTATGCTGCTGCGTGCCGTGTTGACGGGGAAGACGGCCTCGCCGCCGCTGCTAGAAAGCCTGGTGGTGTTCGGCAAAGCGCGAACGCTCGACCGTGTCCGCCGGTTCTTGGACGTGCAGAAAAAAGTCGCTGCGCTGGCAGGCAGGAAGTAGCGTGCACGCCCTCCGCAGGCAGAAGTCCATAGCAGCATGGCTGTCGCTGGCAGCAGTGCCGCTGCTGACTGGGTGCGGCTACCATGTCGCGGGCAGCGCCGCACACGTGCCAGGCAACGTTCGCATGCTTGCCGTGCCCATGTTCAAGACGAATGTGCAGCAGTTCCACACCGAGGTGGCCATCACGGATGCCACGGTGCGCGAACTGAACACGCGCACGCGCTACCGGGTGACACAAACCGACAAATCAGAGAGCAGCGACGCCACCCTACAGGGCACCGTGCTGACTGAGACGATTACCCCTCTGACCTATGACCCGAGCACCGGCTCCACCTCGTCGTACCTGGTGCAGATCACAGCAAAAATCGTGCTCACCGCGCGCGATGGGCACGTGCTCTATCGCAATGACAAGATCTCGTTTCGCGAGCAGTACCAGTCGACTGAAGATCTGAGCGCGTTTATTCAAGAGGATGGTGCGGCTGTACGTCGCCTGGCGCGCGATGTGGCAGGCCAGATCGTCAGCGAATTACTGAACAGCTTTTAGTAGCAGCCATCTGCCCGAATATCGGACATAGACGACATTCGTGTTTTCGTGGTGCAGGTGAGTTTTGATGCGAGTAGACTCCGGCTACTTCTCTTTACGAGGTTCCCCCATGCGTCTACGTTCAGCCTTGGTTTCTCTCGCATTCCTCGCCGTCGCCACTGCTGCCCACGCCACTCCCGTGACGTATATGCTCTCGGGCTATTTGGTCACAGATTCTTCGCACACCACCGCTCTCACTGGCCTGACAACCCTGGACATCTGCACGGCGTATCCATGCAGCGCTTCGTTCAGCCCATCCGTCATCAGCATTTCCCTGGACTTTCTGAACACCGGTATCACAGAGACCGGCATCGGATCGAAAGGCTATGTCGACGGCCATACCTTCTACGTTGGAGCAGCGAACGACCTGTTCAGCTTTTCCGATGACCTGCATAATTACACGCTGGCAGGCGGCTCCTTCAACGTGCAAGACATGTCCGGCAACTACGTCGGCAACTCACAGTTCACAGGCACGTTCACGGCTGTCACACCTGAACCCTCCAGCATCGCTCTTTTAAGCACCGGATTGCTTGGGGTTGTTGGGGCCGTTCGCCGCCGACATGCATAGCCGCCGCGCCTGGCACGGCACGGGCTCTGAGACAATAGCCTGTGCCGTCGCTTCGCTCCTTTGCCGCTACCGACCGCTTTCTTGCTGAGTTGGGCTCGCCGGCGATGCGGCCGGGCTACATTCTGGTCGGCAGTGAGACGTTTTTGTATGAACGGGCGCGCCGGGGTGTGCTGGCGGCGCTGGTGCCACCGGACCTGCGGGACTTTTGCCTGCACGACCTGGAATTGAGCGGTGACACCACCGTCTTTGACGTGCTGGACCTGGCGCAGACATCGTCCTTGATGGCACCGTTCCAGGTGCTGTTTGTGCGTGGTTTGAAGTCGCTGTACGGACGCGGTGCCAAAAAGGAGGAGTTTGCGGCGCTGGA
>CALMRM010000188.1:1717-17201 GCA_937871605.1 uncultured Terriglobus sp.
CACCCAATCCGCAGGCGCTGCTTCTTTTTGTTGCCGACCATCTCTCGCTGCCCAGCGACCTGCGCCGCATGGAGCGTGACGACAAGGAACGCTACGATCGCATCCGCGAGACGCTGGGCGAGTGGTGCGGCGTTGTGGAATTGCAGGCTGTGTCCACGGAAGATGCCGTGCAATGGGTGTTGGCCACGGCGAAGGAACGGGGCGCGTCCATCGAGGACACGGCGGCACATGAGCTTGTGGATGCGCTGGCCGGGGACATGATGCTGATTGCTACCGAGCTGGAGAAGCTGCTGCTGTATGTTTCTGCTCCCGTGCGGAGTGGCGGTGGGCAGCGGGCGTCGTCTGCAATTGCACTGGCCGACGTGGAAACCATGGTGCTGGCGGCCAAGCAGCGCTCGCTATATGAATTGACGGACGCGTTGAGCCGTCGTGACCGTGCCCGCGCCCTGGCCCTGCTGCATGGGCTGTTGAACGCGTCTGACGGGGGTGAGGATTCTGCGATCGGTCACCTGTTCATGCTGGCAAAGACGTACCGCCAGATGCTGGTGCTCCACGAGAAGAACGTGCGCGACGCCCGCAGCATTTGGCAGGTGCTGTGGCCTGGTTTTCGCATGCCGCCCTTTGCGGCAGAGCTGCTGATTCAGCAGGCAAGACGATTCAAAACGGCAGGGCAGATTGCCCAGGCGCTGCGCTCCATCGCAAAGGCGGACCTGGAGCTGCGGAGTGGGCCCGTGGACAAGACCCTGGTCTTGGAGCGATTGGTGTTGGCGCTTACCGCGGAGCAGAACTCCGCAGACCGTCTATTGCAGAGCCATTAAGACCGCCAGGCTAGTACTAGCGTTGTTCTCAGCCGCACGACACGCCTCGCGCCCGTGCGGTTGGTACTACGTAAGGTCGTCGGTATCGTACGTGGGTTTGCGGCCCAGCCTGCGCGTACTGTATGGCTCCTCGCCATCGATTAAGGCACGCACCAACGCGTCATCAGACTCGTCTGTCTCTGCCGGGTCTTCTGCCTCGGCGACCATGGTCCGGCTCTCCCCCGGCTCCGGCAACGACTCCAGCAGGACCGTCACATGGGCGACGGCAGTGCCCTCATGGTTCAGCCCCTCCGGTGTCTTGGCCTTGATGCTGACGTCGCGTTCGGAAATGTGCAGCAGGTCTGCCACACGGGCACGCATTTCCCCAGCGATCGGCACAATCTTTGGCCGCTGCAGGATCAGCACGCAATCCATGTTCACGATGCGGTAGCCCGCCGTGGCAATCTCCTCCAGGGCGGTTTCCAGGAAGATGGTGGAGTCGGCATCCTTCCAGCGCATGTCGCTGGGCGGAAAGAACGTGCCGATGTCACCTGCGCTGACCGCGCCCAGCAGGGCATCGGTGATGGCATGCAGCAAGAGGTCGCCATCGCTGTGCCCGGCCAAACCTTCCGGATGTTCTAGTTTCATGCCACCCAGGACAAGGGGGACGCCTGGCTTGAACGCGTGCGAGTCGAACCCATAGCCAATCCTCATGCCCATTGTTGCCTGCCCCCTTTTTGACGAGGCACCGCGCCGATGCCTGTCTGCCAGCATATATCTGCGCACCAGCGCCCATCTACAGACTGACAGGTCTGCAAGGCTGAGACCCGCTATACTTCACATTCGATGGTGGTCCACGCAATCCTTCCCGCAGCAGGCCTCGGTACTCGCATGGCGACGCCTGGTGCAAGTGCCAAACAATTCCTTTCGCTGGGTGGTGTCCCCATCCTGATCCATAGCCTGCGTGCCTTCGCTGACAAAGCAGGCATACGCACGATTACGGTTGCGGTACGGCCTGCCGAGATGGAGCGCGTAGCGCAGCAAGTGCAGCAGTTTGGGCTTGCAGGCCGTGTGCGGCTGGTCGCTGGCGGGGAAACACGGCAGGGATCTGTCGCTGCGGCGCTGACATCGCTGCAGGCGTCGCCAGACGACATCGTGCTGGTACACGACGCAGTACGCCCGCTGATTGATGCGGCTACCATTGAGCGCACCATCGAAGCGGTGGCAAAGCATCGCGCCGCCATTGTGGCGCTGCCCGCCATCGACACCATCAAGCAGGTGGACCGTACGGCAGACGGTGCCATCATCACCGCAACCATTCCGCGGGAACGCATTGTGCAGGCGCAAACACCACAGGGTGCGCGCTATGCCGACCTGCTGCGCGCCTTTCAGGAAGCCGAGGAGGATAGCTTTACCGCGACCGACGAGGCCAGCTTGCTGGAGCGTGCAGGCATCCCAGTAGCGGTGGTGCCCGGTTCACCCGCGAATCTGAAAATCACGCAACCGGGTGACCTGCAGCTGGCGGAGTTCTACCTTCACCAGCGCGGGTGACCGCAGCGGTCCGAGTCTTTCACGCTGGCACCGTGTCTTAGCTAAACGGGAGCAACACATGCATCGCTTCGCCTCCACACTCGTCCTGCCTCTGCTTGGTTTGGCTGCTATCCCTCAGGCGCAGACTCCGCGCCCGCAATCCCAGGCCACCGGCGCACAGGCTACATGCACGCCGCAGCAGGCCATGGAAGCAGAGCAGCGGCACGATCCAGAGGGTGCCATCCGCATCTATACCTGCTTAAGCCAGGCTGATCCCAGGGATTGGCGGCCCGTAGCGTCCATTGCGGGTGTGTATGGTGTCATGAACCGCCCGCAGGACGCCCAGCAGTGGGCTACGCGCGCCATTGCACTGGCACCGCAGCAGCCGGGCCCCTACATCAGCCTGGGAAACGCGCAGGTCGAGTTGAACAACCTGGCCGGCGCGCGCGCCTCGTTTGAGAAGGCGGTGCAAGTGGCACCAGCCTCGTCGGTTGGCGCGTACAGCCTGGGTGTGCTAGCAGACACGCAGCACAACACGCAAGAGGCAGAGCAGTGGTATCGCCGCGCGCTCGCGATCCAGCCGCGGGATGAAAATGCAGAGGTGTCGCTAGCTGCCTTGTTGGGGAACACTGGACGCGTGCAGCAGGCGATTCCCATACTGCAGAAAGTTGTGGCGGACAACCCACAGGCGCAGGATGCCCGAGAGATGTTGAACCAGATGCAGCGTGGCGGCACACAGCAGGGCGCACCCGGCCAGGCACCCATCGAGCGCCGGTAGGCAGCGCCGCAAGCGTCCATCGCTCTACCATGGAGCAGATGGCCCGCATGGCACTGCCCCTCAATATGAACCTGCTGCGCCCTGGCGATCGCGTGTGCGTCGCGGTTTCAGGCGGTGCCGACTCTACCGCCTTGCTTGTGGCACTGGCAGAACAATCCGTCGCTCTGGGCATCGGGCTTTCCGCAGCGCACCTGCACCATGGCATACGCGGCGAGGAGGCGGACGGCGATCTCCTGTTTCTGCAGGAACTATGCAGCCGCTTCGGCCTCCCGCTGCATGTGGAGCACGCCGATGTGCCCGCAGCGGCGAAAGCTGCGGCAGAGGGTCTGGAGGAAGCCGCTCGCAACGCCAGGTTGCGTATGTTTGACTGGCTGCTGGCAGCGGGCACAGCGACCGCAGTGGCCACCGCACACACCGAGGACGACCAGGCAGAGACAGTCCTCATGAAGCTGATCCGGGGTGCCTGGACCGAGGGTCTGGGTGGCATAGCACCCGTGCTGGAGCGCACGCCTGGCCGTGTAGTACGCCCGCTGCTGGGTGCAACGCGGCAGCAGGTCGTTGCGTTTT
The DNA here is from genome assembly GCA_937871605.1 of uncultured Terriglobus sp. Classification (GTDB taxonomy): domain Bacteria; phylum Acidobacteriota; class Terriglobia; order Terriglobales; family Acidobacteriaceae; genus Terriglobus. The sequence goes on from CALMRM010000188.1 coordinate 5,390, forward strand.
TGCAGCAGCGGCAAATGGGATGGCGTGAAGACAGCACCAACCAGTCGTCCGCGTATACACGGAACCGTGTGCGGTCGCAGCTGATGCCGCTGTTGCGCGAGTTCAACCCCTCGGTGGCGGCCACGCTTTCAGCCACGGCTCAGCTGGCCCGCGAAGAAGACGCCCGCTGGCAGCCGGAAATTGCACGTCTTCTGGGTCAACTTGCGCTCTCAGGCAAGCCCGTGCGGGGCGGTGGCCGTGCCGTAGCCACCGCGCCCGGGGAGCACTCCATCGGATTTGAGTTGGAGCGGCTGCGTCAGCTAGACGTGCCCACCCGTCGCAGGCTGCTGCGCGCGGCGGCAGAGCGGCTGGGGAGCCGGCTCAGCTCGGCGGAGACCCTGCGCATCCTGCTGCTGGCAGGCCTTGCGCCAGCGGACTGCGCCCCAGACCCGACCGTTCCGTCGAAGCCGAACAGCCGCATCGACCTGCCGGGCGGTTTGCGTGCTGAGCGCTCGGTGCGGGAACTTCGCCTGCTGTCGCGCTAAGAGGGGCTGCCGAGCACAGTTTTGGCACGATTCTGGCAAAGTGGTGCCGTGCACCTCACACCCGCGCTATGATGGACCGATTAGTGTTAGGACAGCGCCAAGTGTGTGGCCTGGCTCGCACCCACCTGCAGTTCCGCGCGTCTATATGAGTGGGTCAAGTGGCAGGCAGCCGTAACCGCGGTGCTGCTTGCTGGCCAAGAGAAGAGGGAGCAACCTTGAATTCCACTGTAAAGACTGTTCTGATCTGGGTGCTTATGATCGCCTGCCTGCTCTCGGTGTGGCAGTTTGTCATGCGCAGCGCTGGAGGCGGACACGACCAAGCCATCAGCCTGTCGCAGATGCAGGACTTCGCTGATAAGGGCAAAATCTCTGACGTGACCGTGAACGGTACCGATGTCACCGGCAAATTCAAGGACAGCAAAGAGGCATTCCACACAACGATCCCGGCTAACTACCCGGACCTGTACACGACACTGCACCAGAAGGGCGTCAACGTCAGCATCAAGGACCAGAACAACAGCTTCTGGTTTGCGGCTCTGGTGCAGTTCCTGCCCATGTTGCTGATCTTGGGTGTGTTCCTGTTCTTCCTGCGCCAGATGCAGTCGGGCGGCAACAAAGCGTTGAGCTTCGGCAAAAGCCGTGCGCGCCTGCTGAGCCTGCAGCAGAAGAAAGTGACCTTCAAGGATGTTGCCGGTGTAGATGAGGCCAAGGAAGAACTAAAAGAGATCATCGAGTTCCTGCGTGAGGCGCAGAAATTCCAGAAGCTCGGCGGCCGTATTCCGAAGGGCGTGCTTCTTGTTGGGCCTCCAGGAACAGGCAAGACCCTACTTGCCCGCGCCGTTGCCGGTGAGGCCAATGTGCCGTTCTTCTCCATCTCCGGTTCTGACTTTGTGGAGATGTTTGTCGGTGTGGGTGCCTCGCGCGTACGCGACCTGTTTGAGCAGGGCAAGAAGAACGCGCCGTGCATCATCTTTATCGATGAAATCGATGCTGTCGGCCGTCATCGCGGTGCCGGGCTGGGCGGCGGACACGATGAACGCGAGCAGACTCTGAACCAGTTGCTGGTCGAGATGGACGGCTTCGAGGCGAATGAGGGTGTCATCCTCGTTGCAGCGACAAACCGGCCCGACGTGCTGGATCCCGCGCTGCTGCGGCCAGGTCGCTTTGATCGGCGTGTCATCGTAGACCGCCCGGACATTCGTGGCCGCGAAGAAGTACTGAAGGTACACGCCAAGAAGGTCCCTATGGCCGACGACGTGAACCTGAATATATTGGCTCGCGGCACACCAGGCTTCAGTGGTGCCGACCTTGCCAACATGGTGAATGAGGCTGCCCTGACGGCGGCGCGATTCAATCGCAAAGCTGTACACATGTATGACTTTGAGATTGCCAAAGACAAGGTGCTCATGGGAGCAGAGCGCAAGAGCATGCTGCTGACCGACCATGAAAAGAAGGTGACGGCGTACCACGAAGCTGGACACGTATTGGTTGCGGCAATGCGCGATCATAGTGACCCTTTGCACAAGGTGACCATCATTCCGCGCGGCATGGCGCTTGGCGTTACCATGCACCTGCCGCAGGAAGACAAGCACTCAGTTACGCGTGACTACCTGGAGTCGCAACTCGCGATCTTCATGGGTGGCCGCTGCGCGGAAGAGATATTCCTGAAGCAGATGACCACGGGTGCTGGCAACGACATCGAGCGTGCCACCGAACTGGCCCGGCGCATGGTGTGCGAGTACGGCATGAGCCAGATGGGTCCGATGACCTATGGCAAAAAGGAAGGCGGCGAGATCTTCCTGGGGCGGGAAATTCAGCAGCACCGGGATTTCTCAGACTCCACGGCGCAGGCCATCGACGGTGAGGTCAAGAAGTTTGTACACGACGGGTACCAGTCTGCGTACAACATCCTCAATGATCACCACGACATCATGCACCGTATGAGCCAGGCCCTGCTCGATCGTGAGACCCTGGATGCCGATGAAATCAAGCTGCTGATCGAAGGCAAGGAACTGCCGCCCATGCGGTCGCCGCTTGCCCATGCAGAGCCGGGACAACCCGAAACGCAGAAGGTGCTCAAGCCCGAAGGTGGCCGCACACCAGGCTTCGGAGAAGGTCGTCCTTCACCCGCATGAGAAAGTGGAACCTTTAGAAAGCCTGCGCTGCGGCGCAGGCTTCTCTTTTTCAGGCGAGCGGCAGATCCGAGGCTAGGGCTCGACGAGCACTAGCCGAAGGTCGCGCAAGTTGTTGCCTGTGGGGCCTGTATAAAGCACATCGCCTACGGCTTGCAGCAGGGGCGAAGTGTTGAAGCGCAGGAGAGCCTCAGGCACGCTATGACACGCAGCACTGGCTCGCTCCGTCGTGGTTTCATCACACACAGCTCCAGCAGCGGTACTGTTGCCGTCGACGCCATCGGTTCCGGCGGAAAGTACAGTCATAGCACGTTTGGTGGCGGCGAGTGACTGCGCACACCACAGGGCAAAGTGCTGGTTGCGCCCACCCGTGCCCGGTGTCTCATCCAAATTGACACTGACTTCTCCGGCAGAGATGAGACATATGGGCCGCCGTTCGCGCCTGGCGAGCTCGTGTGCCTGGCTTAGCAGGTGGCGCGCGGCTGCGCGGTAGTCCCACTCGTCGCAAGAAAGATCCACCGCAGCATAGAAGCCCTCCGCCTGTGCTGCCTCTCTGGCTGCCGAAACAAGGTGCTCACTGGAGAGCACCACCTCCCAGTGGGCGCGGCTGAAGGCTGGATGATTTGGCTTCGGCGTTTCCGGCAGGAGGGGAGACTGGAACCATGTAAGGATAGGCGCGGGCAGACTTGGCGCGTTCACAGGCCGCAGCAGAGCCCGGCAGTCTGCGACGGTGGTGCTATCCGGCAGCGACGGTCCTGAGCCAATGGCGTCAGGAGAGGCCAGCGGTACGTCTGAGAGCAGCAAGGTGAATTGCAGGGCTGCCGCTGCTGAAGCCACGGCCAGCCTGCCTCCCTTTACCGCAGACAGGTGCTTGCGAAGGGTGTTCATGGCGGTGATGCCGAGTCCCGACCCGACCAGTGCCTGCGAAAAATCGCGCAGGTTCCCGAGCGAAACTGTGTGAGAGAGCGGCTGCTCCACCATGGCAGAAGCTCCACCGCTCACCAGAAACAGCACCGCCGTGCGTGGGGTAACGTCGCACAACATCCCGAGGATGACCTTGGCGGCCTCCAGTGACGAAGCTGTGGGCATGGGATGGTCGCCACGCAGCAGAAGTGCTCCCGGTACGGTGGCTGGCAAGGTCTCCGCCGGTGCCACGACTACGCCACTCAGGTGGAGCCCCTGTAAGGCTTCCGCTGCGGCCTGGTACATGGGTACGGCAGCTTTGCCCATGGCAATCAGCACGATCCGATCTACTGCATGTCGGGCAATGGCCACATCACCCAAGCGCATCTGGGTTGCGTCGAGCAGGATTCGGCTGCGCACCGCCTGGGCGACATCCACCTGCTGTAGCGTCTTCAGGAAGATGCGTTGCGCGGCACGTCGCAGAGGTTCGCTCACGTGGCCAGCCTGCGCATGGGAGTAAGCGCCAGCCAAATTATGGCCGCGCCCAGCAGCAGCGCCGCTGCCGACGCCGAAAGACCGGCGCTGTAGCTGTGCGTGCGGTTGAGCAGGGCACCCGTGGCAGACGGTCCAAGGAACCCGCCTACGTTGCCAACCGAGTTGATGATGGCGATGCCAATCGCGGCAGCGGCACCGCCTGCCAGCCGCTGGGTCGCGGCAGCCCAGAACACCGCCATGGAACTGAACACCCCGAACGCCGCCAACGAGAGTGCACCTGTAACCCACAGGGGCGAGGGTGCACCTGCCGTCAAAGCAAAGCCTGCAGCCGCGGCAAGGAACGACAGCACCAACATGCCGCGCCGGCTGCCACGCTGGTCAGACAGGCGCCCCCACAGCAGCATGCCCACTCCGCCCAATCCATACGGCACCGCATTTACCCAGCCAAGTGCTCGCAAACTGACGCCGTGGCTGGCGAGCAGGCGCGGCGTCCAGAAACCAAGTTCGTACAGGCCCACCATCAGGGTGAAGTACGCAGCCGAGAGCGGCAGCAGTATCTGCCATGTGGGCCTGCGTGCACCACTCGCCAGGGTGTTCGCCCGCTCAGAGGCGATGGCCTGCTCCAGGGCGTCCTGCTCCTGCGGCTGCAACCACCCGGCAGTGCGGAAGTTTGCAGGCAGCAGCCAAGGCACAGCACAGCCCAATGCAATAGCGGGCAGCGCCTCCAGCAGGAACAGCCATTGCCAGCCTCGCATGCCATGCGCGCCGTTCAGCTGCATCAGCGCTGCTGACACCGGCGAGCCCACCACGTTGGAGAGGGGGATCGCGAAGTAAAACAGTGCCAGCATTCCGCCGCGCGCAGAGCCCGGCAGCCAACCGGTAAGGTAGTACACGATGCCCGGAAAAAAGCCGGCCTCTGCTGCGCCCAGCAGAAAGCGCAGCAGGATGTACAGCGCTGCGCCGTGCACAAACGCCATGCCCGCGGAGACCAGGCCCCAGCAGACCATCAGCACGCCGATCCAACGCAGGGCACCCACGCGCACCAACGCGTAGTTGCTGGGAACAGCAAAGAGGAGATAGCCAAGAAAGAAAATACCCGCAGCCAAACCGTAGGTGGTCTCGTTGATGCCCAAATCCCGGTTCATGGTGAGTGAGGCGAAACCGACATTCACGCGGTCAAGAAACGCGACAAAGTACAGCAGCACCAGCGGTGGTGCCAAACGCAGCGCAACCGTACGGTAGATCCGCTGCATGGGCTCTCGCGATGTGGCATCACGGGTGGGGTGCACGCAAGAACTCTAACGCATGACATCGCCGCACGCAGGTGGAGGTGCATGCATCCTACACGGCATGTCTCCAACTCAACTCGCCGCCTGGTTACAAGAGCCGCAGCTGGGTACGGTCCTCTCACTCGAGCATGTGACCACGGTGGAGGTAGCCAGGAATGCGGGTTGGGACTGGCTGTGGCTGGACGCGGAGCATGGGCGTTTCACCGCGGGGAGTGCCGCAGAGGCATGTGCCGTGGCACAGCGTACCGTTCCCACGTTCATCCGTGTGCCAGACAAGGCTGATACGACGTTGAAACGCTATCTTGACGCGGGCGCGGACGGCTTGATCGTGCCGCAGGTCTCATCCGTGGCCGATGTGCGCTCCATTGCCAGAGCGGGCCTGTACCCGCCAAAGGGCCAACGGAGTATCGGTGTGGCACGTGCGCAAGGTCACGGCACGACTCTCTCCGCAGAGATACATGAGCAGAGCTACTCCCTTGTGGTGCAGATCGAAACTGTAGAGGGTGTTGCAGCCTCCCACGACATTGCCAACGAACCCGCCGTGGATGCCGTGATCGTGGGACCGTATGACCTGAGTGGTTCGTGCGGGGTGCCGGGTGACATCGCGTGTGCGCAGGTGCAGGACGGGATCGCGCAGGTTCTCGATGCCTGCAGCAGCGCGGGCAAGCCATGTGGCATCTTTGCGGCAGATGCCGCCACGGCCCACACCTACCTGCAGCAGGGGTTTCGATTGGTGGCTGTCGGCATCGACGTAATGATGCTTGCGGTGGCACACCGCGATTTGCTTCACGATCTCAGGAAGAGATCGCCTGCATAGCAGCGATAGGAGTCGCACGCAACAGCCCCATGTACAGCCGCCTTTCGACGCTTCTGCACACGTGCCTGCTCCGACTTACTTGGCAGTGAAGGGCTGCTCTATCGCGAGCGTTTTGGGTGGGTAGCAGGCGGCTTGGTCGCACGCCTGGTAGTGGAGTTCCGCCTTCAGGGAGTGTTGGCCGGCAGCGGCCTTTACATGGGCGGTAAGCACAACGTCGCCCTGGTAGACGTCAAGCTTCTGTTTGGGCTCGAACGCAAACGCGAAGGGTGTACCGACAGGGAAGTCGACCGCAGTCACTTCAGGGTCACCAGCAACCATGGCCACCACCAGCCGGGTAGGTATCAGCATGTCGCTCTTGGGCGTGTGCGAGTTGATGTGGAACCCGGGATCGACCCGAAAATGCAGGTTCACCGTCGCGGCTTTGTCTGCAGCGATGCTCTGACCCTCCGCAATGAAACCCACATGGCCTCCCTGGACTGCAGCTGCTGCGCCCTCGCCCTCAGCGTGAGTAAAGGCGCGAGCCATGGCGGGCACTCCGCTCCACACACGTGTGGCGGCTACCGCTAACACCACTCCAGTCAGAACCTGAGCTACTCGCCGCCGCATGTATCAGCTCCCCGCTGTGATTTTCTGCACATTCCGCTCCGCTTCATCCTTGCTCGCGAGCCCAATGGCCTGCGCAACAATCTTGCCGGACCGATCGATAAAGAAGGTTGCGGGCAGCACATCCAGCCCACCATACGCATCGCCCACAGCCTTGTCGCTCATCAGAATGGTGTAGTCCACGCCAGTACGCTCAAGCGTCTTCTTGATTTGATCCTTGACCTCAGTGGACTGAGCGTCGTCATCCTCGTTGATACCGATCACCTGCAGGCCCTGCGCCGCATATTTCTTTTGGAAGTCTTGGAACCATGGCATCTCCACCTTGCAGGGTGTGCACCACGTGGCCCAGAAGTTCAGCAACACTGGCTTACCGTTGTAGTCGTTCAGCGAAACACGCTTACCGGTGTTGCTGGTGAGGGTAAAGACCGCTGCCGGTTTGCCGCGCAGGTCCGCGATAGTTTCACCTTCGGCAGAAGTGGTCGCAGTGGCACCCTTTTTGTCTACGGCAATGGTCATTTGCTGATCGCGCGCCTTGGCCTCTTGCGCACGGCGTGTGCGCAGGTTGTGCATGCCGCTCCAGACCAGCAGGGCGACGACAAGGACGATAAGACCGCCAACGATTGCATTTCTCATGCAGCAATGCTCCCACACAGCAGATGTACCGGGCGCACGCACCGATGCGAAACCTACGTGCCCCACGCAGTTGGACGCAATTCTACGCGTCGTCGTCCCCTTCCCCCTCCAAGAAAGTCTTCTCGCTGCCGTGCCGCTCGGCAGCGCTGGGTACACTGGAGACACGCCACCGCAGCACGATTGCCGGTGCGGGAAAGTCATAGAACGACATGCATCGCTGGTCAAAACTCTTCATTCCCACCCTGCGCGAGGCCCCTGCCGACGCCGAGGTCGCCAGCCATCAGCTGCTGCTGCGCGCGGGGTACGTCCGCCAGCTGGGCGCGGGTATCTACAGCTACCTGCCCCTGGGTACGCGCTCCATCAACAAGATCATTGCCATCGTGCGTGAGGAGATGGACGTGATTGCGCAGGAGTTCTTTCTGCCTGCACTCTTGCCGCGCGAGCCATGGGATGAAAGCGGCCGCTGGACCGGCATGGGCGACAACATGTTTCGCCTGAAGGACCGCAAGGGCGCGGACCTGTGCCTGGGCATGACGCACGAGGAGATCATGACTTCCATCGCGCGCAACGAGGTGCGCAGCTACAAGCAGCTGCCGCAGATCTGGTACCAGATCCAAACCAAATTCCGCGACGAGCCTCGGCCAAAGTCGGGCCTTCTGCGCGTGCGCCAGTTCACCATGAAAGACAGCTACAGCTTCGACATCGACGAAGCCGGGCTGGACGAGAGCTACCAGAAGCACGACGAGGCGTACCGCCGCATCTTTACACGCTGCGGGCTCGAGTTTGTCGCCGTCGAAGCGGACTCGGGCGCAATGGGCGGCTCGCAGTCGCAGGAGTTCATGGTCTACACGGAGGCGGGCGAGGACTGGATCGCCTCATCGCCCGACGGCACGTACGCCGCGAACATTGAGAAGGCGACGTCGAAGCTGGCACCCGTGGCTGACCTGGAAACTCTCGGCGATGCGCCCAAAATGTTTGCAACTCCTAAGCGCCACTCGATCAACGAAGTTGTTCAATTCATCCTCGAGACTCGTCCTTTTCTCTTGGGCGGAATCGGTGTTCCTGGGCAGTTGTCTGCAACCGTAAAGGCAGAACACCTAATGAAAACCATGGCTTATTTCGCTTTTTACGAAGGTGAAAAGGGCATAGTGGCCATACCCATCGTCGCTTTGGTAAGAGGTGATCACGAGGTGAACGAGACAAAGTTATTGGCTGTTTCTGGAGCCAAAGAACTACAGATCGCCAAAGTTGAACAGGTGGAACGCTATTTCAAGTGCAGCCCTGGTTCTTTAGGCCCTATAAACGTCCAAGCTGTGCCTACGAGCGATATGGATTTCCTTGCTGCAAAGGGCATACTCCCCAAAGCCCTTGTGGGTGCTGAAGCACAGAACGTGGTTGCTACGACTGAAGCTGGAGTCGGAATACGTCGCTATAGCGAGTTGGCAGTCGTCATAATGGACGCTGCTCTCCATGAGCGGAAAAACTTAATATCAGGAGCAAACATAAATGACGCCCATTTGTACAACGTCACGCCCTATAGGGACTTCGTTCCGAGCGTAACTGCCGACATCCGCAACGTGAGCTCGGGTGAGCCAGACCCGGTAAGCGGCCGGCCGCTGCGGCTGGGTAAAGCGGTCGAGATCGGCCACATCTTCAAGCTGGGCTACAAGTACTCGCAAAGCATGGGTGCGCGCGTGCTGGACCGCAACGGCAAAGAGACGACGCCCATCATGGGGTCGTACGGCATCGGCATCGAGCGCATCCTGACCTCGGCCATGGAGCAGTCAGCCGCCAAGCTGGGCAAGAACGACCGCGGCGAATGGAGCTATGTGCTCCCCGCGGCCATCGCGCCATATGAGGTGGTGGTGACCGTGACCAAGCAGAGCGACACCGCGCTGGCGGATGCAGGCGAACGTATTGCCCTTGAACTGGAGCAGGCGGGGTTCGACGTTTTGCTGGATGACCGCGACGGCAGCGCCGGTGTGAAGTTCAAGGACGCGGACCTGATCGGCGTACCGTACCGCGTCACTGTGGGCAAGCGGCTGGTTGAAGGGTTTGTCGAGGTGGTTGACCGGCTGCAGGGTAAGACGGAGGAAGTCGCGGTTGCCGAAGTCGGCAACGTGCTGCGCAAGCTCAGACAGGCACTGTCTGCGTCAGACAGGTAGATCCGTCATCCTGAGCGCAGCCAGGATCCCTGCAATCATGTGGAGAAGCGCACGTGCAAGAGGTTTACTTGCGGAAAGACAGGAACCAAGGCGACCGGCCGTGCTTCTCCGGGATCCTTCGCTTCGCTCAGGATGACGAGCTAAACGTAGAGTATCGCTACAGGAATTAAATGGAGGACGATGGCGGTCAAGGTAAAGCTGGGCGGCGATCGCGGCTACACGGCAGGCAGGCACGTACAGCGGGGTAGCGGTCGCAGGCCCTTCTGGCAGCGCGTGCTGATGTTCCTTGTCGTTGTAGGCGTCGGCTGTCTGCTGCTAGGTGGCTTGGTGTTTGCCTACTACTACCACGAGTACCAGCAGGTGGTGGATCAGCGGCTGAATGGCGGGCCGCTGTTCGCGACGACCGCCCAGATTTACGCCGCGCCCAAGCAGGTACGCCTGGGTCAGACACTGACGGCCGCTGACATTGCTGCAGACTTGCGTCGCGCCGGCTACAACCGCGACGACGGCATGGGCACGTTCAGCCTGAGCGGTGACCGCATCACCGTCAAGCCAGGGTCGGGCTCGTTCCACTCGACGGATGGCGCAACGATCGACACCACCGGCGGCGTCGTTACAGCCATTGCCGCAGACAATGGCGCGCCGCTCAGCGCCTATGAGCTGGAACCGCAAGTCATTACCAGCCTGAGCGAAGACAAGAACCGCACGAAGCGTCGACTGGTGACGTACGACCAAATCCCTAGAAATCTGGTCAATGCCGTGACAGCCATTGAGGACCGCCGCTTTTTCGAGCACGGCGGCCTGAACTACGGCAGACTTGCCAAGTGCGGCCTGCAGGACATTTTGAGCCAGCACGCTGTGTGCGGCGGGTCTACCATCACGCAGCAGTTGGCGCGCGGGTTCTTTCTCTCGCCGGAAAAGCACCTCAAGCGTAAGTTCATTGAGATTGTGATTACGCTGCAGTTCGAATCACGATTTACGAAGCAGCAGATCTTTGAGATGTACGCCAACCAGATCCCGCTCGGTCAACGCGGGTCGTTCGCCATCAACGGCTTTGGCGAAGCGTCGCAGGCATACTTCAGCAAGGATCTTCGGCAGCTTGATGTGAGCGAGTGTGCGCTGCTTGCTGGCATCATCCAGCGTCCCAGCTACTTCAATCCGTTTCGCCATCCAGAGCGCGTGCTGGAGCGACGAAATCTGGTGTTGCGTTCCATGGTAGAAACCGGCATGCTGACGCCCGCAGCCAGCGAACGCGCGCAGGCGGAGCCGCTGCACCTGGCTCCACAAAATGTGGACGCAAGCGAGGCGCCGTACTTTGTCGACCTGGTGCACGACCAGCTGCAGTCGCGAGTGGGTGACACCACCACGGCTGGTGGTACGTTGCGCATCTACACGTCGCTGGATCCGGACCTGCAACGCGCTGCTGCTGAAGCCGTGAACAACGGCATGGCTGGCGTAGATGAGGCCGTGCGCCGCGACCGCAAAGGCGCACCCGGACCGTCGCCACAGGTCGCACTGGTGGCACTCGATCCACATACCGGTCAGGTGCTGGCCATGGTGGGTGGCCGCAATTACGGCACCTCGCAGCTAAACCACGCCACCAGCAAGCGTCCCACGGGCTCCATCTTCAAGCCGTTCGTCTACGCTACCGCAGAGGCGGGTGCCGTCAGCGGCCAGCAGCTGGGCCAAAGCACGGATGAAGAGGGCAACGTCAGTGGTGGTGGCACCTTCACTGCGGTGACGCAGCTCAGCGACGTACCCACCACGTTCACCTTCGACGAGGGCAGGCAAACCTACAACCCGCGCAACTATCTTGGGCACTACCACGGACAGGTGAGTGCGGCGGTTGCGCTGGCGCAATCCCTCAACAACGCCACCATTTCGCTGGGCCAGCAGGTAGGGTTTGAGAATGTTGCCGCCCTGGCACGGCAGTCCGGCATTGCCAATGCGAAGGGCACACCGTCCGTGTCGCTGGGGGCATACGACGCTACCCCGCTGGACATGGCCGGCGCGTACACCGTCTTTGCCAATGGCGGTGTGCACCTGACCCCGTGGCTGCTCAGCAGCGTGCGCAACGACCGGGGTGACGTGGTGGCCGACTTTACGCCGGAAGCCAAGCAGGTGATGGACCCCAAGGCTGCGTTCCTGACCAGCAACCTGCTGGAAGGCGTCATGAACTTTGGCTATGGCTACGTCGTGCGCCAGCGCGGCTTTACCGCTCCGGCGGCGGGCAAAACGGGTACCAGCCACG
>CALMRM010000189.1:0-501 GCA_937871605.1 uncultured Terriglobus sp.
GCCTTAACCTGCGCGAAGCCATGCGCGAAATCGAATTGGATGTGGAGGAGGGCGCGGACATGCTGCTGGCCAAGCCCGCCGGGCCGTACCTCGACGTGATCCGCGCAACCCGCGAGCGCTTCGACCTGCCGCTGGGTGCCTACCAGGTCTCTGGCGAGTACAGCATGTTGCACGCGGCCTTCGAGCGCGGCTGGCTGGACCGCGACCGCGCCACGCTCGAAAGCCTGATGGCCATCCGCCGTGCCGGAGCGGACTTCATCGTGACCTACTTCGCCAAGGACGCGGCCAAACTGCTGGGCTAAGCTGCTACTTTGCAGCAGTGGGCGGTGCCGGACGAATGCCTGTGTGCTGTGTCTGAAGAGCTTCCAAGTGCCGCCAATTTTCTGCGCCGTGAACGTTGAGCGAATGTCCATGGCGCGCCGTTGGCCATCCGGACGCGGAGGCCATCCTGTCCATCGGTGGGCCGAAGGCACCTGTGATGAGTGGGCACCTGATGCCGGT
>CALMRM010000189.1:511-10621 GCA_937871605.1 uncultured Terriglobus sp.
CCTGAGCGCAGCGAAGGAACCCGCGAACTCCAACGGCAGCACAAAGCCTCCGGGCCTTCTCGCGGGAAGCGTTCAAGTTTCGTGCTGGTGCCACCACCCTCGGGATCCTTCGCTGCGCTCAGGATGACGAGCAGGCGAACAGCAGTGAGACTCACCGACACACGCGCGCTCGCCGCCATCGACCTGGGAGCCGAAAGTTGCCGCGTGTCGCTGCTGCGCTGGACACCGGACAGACCCCGATACAGCACGGGGCGCCGCTTTGCAACGATGCTGTGGACAGCGGCACCAGTCTGCACTAGGACATGGACGGCATTGAGGCGGCGTCCTCCACGGCTTGCGTCGGTGTGCGGAGCTTGCGCCGGAGGCATCCGCTCCAGTGCGGTGGATGGCTGGGCGGTGGATTATGCGCGGCTCGACGACGATGGTGCGGCGCTGCAGCGGCCCTTCTGCGACCGGATCCGCGCACAATCGAGTCGGCAGCGCGCGTCCATGACAACGCCATGCGGCCCGCTGTAAAAGTCTGCGAGTTTGTGCGGAAGGTCGCATCGGGTAAACGCCGCGAGACTATAGTTGTTAGTACGGGGCAGGGGCAGTAGCGCGTGGCGTGACATTGCCTGCGCTGGGCGAAACTGCCGGACGGCGTTCGGGTTTACACCACCAAGTTCATTTGCGAGGGACGGAAACTTACATGACACGCACAACCCATGTTCTGGCCGCACTGACACTTGCGTTGCCCATGCTGGTGTGGGGTGTTTCCACCGGCAGCCCCGTAGCGGCGGCTCCGCAGGCCCCTGCGAACCATCCGGAGATGCCGGACGGCCCCGGCAAAGACATCACCATTGCCACCTGCACCAAGTGCCACTCCATCACCAACATCACCGGGCAGCATAAGGACAAAGACGGCTGGACTGCCACCATCACCAAGATGGTGGGCTACGGCGCGACCGGTTCAGACGATGACTTCGAGGCCATCCTCGCGTATGTCACCAAGAACTACGGCCTGGAGCCTTCGCCGGCGGACAAGCCCGCACCGCCCGCCGACAAGGCCGCCCCACCTGCAGCCAAGTAGGCCGACGCGCCTCAGCGGCTAAAGCCTCTTTGTACGAATACTCCATATCGGCATGGCTGAAGCCATGCCCTTCCGAACGCAATTGCTGCCTGTGCCAAACGCCATCAACGTGCAAAGCGCCGGTTCGGCAGCACGGCGCGTCTAAGCAGCGGTGCATCCCTCCGCTCGCATGCGAGCCAAGCTCCTTCTCGCGTCGTTTGTCTACGCCGTAGCAACGCTGGCGCTGCTCGGCGCAGGCCCGGCAGCAGCCCAGGGCCCGGTTGGCTGGCTGCGCTATGCCATACCGCCAGACCCGCCGCGCTACCATGGCCTGCCGCACGCCGTGGTGCTGTTGGGCGATGGTGCAGGCAACATCGCACCCGAGGAGCAGACCGCCGCGGACGAGCTGGACCGCGGCCTGGGCCACATGGTGGCGGGCACTGATGTGGTGCTGCACCACTTCGACCTTTCGCAGGACGCCATCCTCCTGGGCACAACGGACGCACTGCACCGCGCACGCATCGGCCGTCACCTGCACGGCTGGGTTGAAAAACCGCTGCCCGAAGAGGGCTTTCGCATCGTGCACCTGCGGCGCGGCATTCGCGAATGGTACGTGCTGCAGGGCGGTTCGCCGCGCGCGGAGCTGTGGGCCGCCTTCCGCTTTGCCGCGTTGGTGGCAGAGGACCAGCAACTGCCGCAGGAGTTGGTCGAGACACCGCATTTTGCCCTGCGCGCGATCGACATGGGCTCCGCAGCTGATATGCTGCCGTTGCTGGAAGCTCCCCAGCCCGGCCGTGCGGGTGACAGCGTTCCTGCTGGCAGTGGCTTTGCACGCCTGCTCGCGTCTGTGGGCCTCAACATCGTGATCGCCGACGCAAACGCAGCCGAGGCAAGACGCGTGGCAGAGCTGCTGCGTCCCTACGGCCTGCGGTTGCAGGTAGCCTCGCGTGGCGCAAGTGGCAGCGGCTCCGTACTGCGGGTGCCAGCCAGCAGCACCGTCGCCGAACTGCGCACCGCGCTGGACCACGCGGCCATCGACGTACACAGTCTGCACGCTACAGGTGGCACGCTGCTGCTCGAAGGTGCACTGGGGGCGCCCTTTGGCGAAGTGATGCCATCCAGCAGTGCCGCCACGCCGGCGCAGCGCGCGGCGACTCTCCGCGCCGGGCTGGAATCGAACATCGTCGTTGCGAGTGAGGCCGTGCCACAGAACAGGCCGTTGCTGCCGCTGGCTTCGCCCAGCTTTGGCCTGCTGCCGCCGGTGCCGCAAACAGCGGTGTTCCCCATCCTGCCCGTTCGACCCACGGTTCTCGCCTATCCGGCTCCCGCCTGGTCCGCACAACTGCACACACCGGAGCGTGCACCTCACGGCGACACCACGCTGGCCGAACTGCTGGCCGGTGCGCATGGTGGCGTCATCGGCAAGCTCAGCACGGCGGAGGCCACTACACTGCTGCGGCAGCCCCTGCTGCACGCCAACCTGTACGCTTTTGGCCGCCTGGCCTGGTCGCCAACGCTGTCGGCAGAAGCCATTACGGAAGAGTGGTCGCGCCAAACCTGGGGCGACGACGCTCGCGCCCATGCCATCGCCACAAACATCCTGCTCGGCAGTGGCAGCGCAGCCGAGGCCGCTGCTGCTCCCCTGGGCCTGCCGTGGTTCACGGACGCCGCGGGCAATCCAGCCCCCGAGCGCATGGCACAGCCCACACACCAACCCGTCGCCAGCAGCCGCGTCGTGGGCGTTGAGCAGACCGGCAGCGGCAGCCGTGAGACCAGCGAGTATCCAGCCACCTTTGCCGCAATCCTGGCTGACCCGCAGCGATGCCCATTGCCCGTGTTGCTGCTGTTCCACCAGCTACCGTGGCGGTACACCCTGCCTGACGGCAAAGTGCTGGCACAGCACCTGTACGACACGGTCTTTGCCGGTGCCGCCGCCGCAGGCAACGCCGTGGACGCGTGGGAGTCGACCCGCGGCATTGTGGATGAGCCGCGCTACGCCGCAGTGCATGCGTTTCTGCAGCGGGCCGCTATGCACACGGAGATCGTGCGCGACGCAACCACGGAGTGGGTGCAGAACACCAGCGGCGTGCGCGACGCGCTCGGCTTTGTGGGCAGCCACACGGGCCGTACCGCCGCCACGGACCTTCAACGGTCCGGCTTTGCAGGACCCGAGGGAAGCGAAGCGGCACAGACCGGCGGGGCCACTGGCAGCACTCCTGCTCCTTGCCCAAAGGACTGCACTGCGACCCTGCGCTTCGAGCGAGAGGCGAACGTCTACCGTGTGACGGTGGCCTATCGCCACAGAGGAGGCAGCAGCACCTTCCGCCTGCAGGTCAACGGCGACACCAAGAGCACCTGGAACGTGTCGGATGGGGCTGACGCCGCCCAGGCGTCGGGCCAGACCGCCGTTATGGAGCGCTTCACGGTGAACGGCGTGCGCCTGCAGCCAGGCGATGCAGTCGCCGTTTGCATCAGCGTAGACACTGGGGCAGCTGCTTCCTTGGACTTCCTCGAGGTCACGCGTGACCCACGCTGGAACTAGTGCGGACCCTGTCGCTGATGACGCAGCGGCGAGTGGAACGGGGCTGGCTCCCGCGAAGGATTTGGCCGCACGGTGGAGGTTGCGTTGCAGCCGGCCTGCTCCACTGATACTGTTTTCCTAGGCCATGCCTCTCGCGTCTACCGCCGTAAACACGTCCGCTGAGCCCTCTGCCGGTGCCGTTAACGGTCGTGTCACGGGCGCGTTGTTCTTTGTGGGCTTTGGTGCGGCATGGGTGTTCTTTGGCCTGAAAGGCACACACCACGCAACACCGTCAGCCTTCACGGCACTGGCGCTTGTAGAGGCCGGTCTGCTTGGTCTATGTCTCTGGCTCTTTCGGCGCGCGCGTACGCTGCCCGCCGGCCACATCTCGCCGGAAGCCGAACAACGGATGAAGCGGATGTTTACCGCCGTCAACATCATCCAGTGGGTGTCGGCGTTCACCGCTGTCGCTATCCTGAATGTGCTGCATCGCCCCGACTACATTGCCCCGGCCATCATAGTCATCGTGGGGCTGCACCTGTTGCCGCTGGCGCAAAGTTTCCGCTACCGGCAGCACTACGTGACTGGCGTCCTGCTGGTGCTGTGGGCGGTCGGGTGCATGGTGTCGTTGCCGCCTGAGCGGCTGCCAGGTGTTTGCAGCCTGGGTACCGGCTTTGTTCTGCTGGGCAGTGCTGCCAGCACGGTGCTGCGCTGCCTGGTGCAGGTGCGCGGCATACCATCGGTCGCCATGGCTGCTGGGGCAAGCGCAGCGTAGTCACCGGCTCCGGTGCGTTCCTGTTGGGCTCCGCTTACGTTCCTTGTCGGGCTTCGCTTACGTCGTGTCGAGCTTCGCTTACGTCCTGTCGGGCTTTGCTTACGTCCTGCTGGGCTCTGCTCGTAATGAGGTGTCATCCCACAGCACAGCGGAGGTACGTGCCTTCTTTGTCATGCCACAGCACAGCGGAAGGATCTGTATTTTTGTCATCCCGCAGCGCAGCATTGCCATCGCAGAACCGCTGTCGCGGTATAACGCGGGCTTACAGCCCGCAGATGCATACATCGGGTTCTACCTGGGGCTTCGCCCCAGGCTCTTACAACGCGGGCCTACAGCCCGCGCAGGACGCGAACGGCCAGCCTGTAACGTCACAACCAACATCCATAAACGGTCCAGCACAGCTGCAGATCCCTCCGCTCCGCTACGGGATGACACATACAGCAGAGTGAAGCGACCGGCGAGTGCCGCTGGCTGAGTCTACGGCAGCTTCTGCACCTGGTAGCTGGCGGGGATGTGCGGCTGCTCGAACTGATCGTCCTCGAGCGCCTGGTTCACCGTGAGCTGGGTGAGGGTGAGCAGGAGATTTAGCTGATCCAGCGGCCGATGGATCGTGATGCGCGACGGGAACATGAGCTTGCCGAAGAGCTTGTAGTCGTCATAGTCCACAACGGTGACCAGCTGGCCCTTGGCGTCGTAGATGTCCTGCTGGTACGGCAGCAGGGTGGCGCGGCCAACGTGAATGACGCGCTGCGTCTTGAGCTCGCTGCTGTTGGCCACCACGCGGTAAATGCCGATGTCGTACTCCGGCTCATCTACCACGTACTTGCGGGTGCGGTCAGGCTGGTAGATGCGGTCGTCGGAGACAAGGGAAACCAGCTCGTCAGGGGCCGCGCTCCGGACCAGGAACGCATCGGAAAAGATGGTGGGCCGAAGGTTCTCCAGCGGGTTGGTCGAGGGCACGCTGACCTCGTTCGACCCTGTGATGGCGCGGCTCCTGGGCGGGATCACCATGGTGAACACTTTCCCGTCCGTCACCATATCCAGCAACTTGCTGCCCACCACTGGCGCCAGGCCGACAAAGCGCAGGTCGCCCCCTTTTCGCAGCAGCACATAGCCGGTGAACGTGGTGTATTCCACCACCTTGCCCTGCTTGCCGCCGCCGGTGGAGGCAGCGACCTCTACCTTCGCGTTCAGGGTGTTGATTGCGTAATACCGGCCTGCTGTTTCGGTCACCAGCGCCTGCAGCGACGAAGACAGCACGTGCTCCGGCGGGTGAGTCTGCATGACGGACCGCGTGGTGCTCAGGCAGCCTGCCAAGGCAGGGAGAAGGCATAGGAGCACCGTGGCTCCCATTCGGGCGTGAGTTGTACCGTTCAAAGCGTTCAGTCTACCGTGTCCTGCTGTTGCACTCGTCTTAATGAAACAACCAGGGTCGGGAGGTTGGATGTTGGCAGCTCCCTCCCGGATGGGTTGATTTCAGGGCGTTCGTTTTCAGGCGTGCAACCCGGCTCACGTGCACCATATCCGGTGCAACCGGCGGCTGTATGCCTTGGCGCACGTATAAAGTCGCTGGAAGCGCAAAGATCGGCCTCAAACCCGTCTTGGAAACTCACCAACGCCGCCCACGGGAGCACGTTTCCGCGACCTAAACCCGCCTGCCGACACCCTTTTGCGCTCTGCTGAGTCTGGAATTATGCGCTTCGTTTTCACCTTTTGTGTGGCTATTTGCGCAAAGATTGCCGGTAGCTGGAAACCTGCGCCGCGTGTTCGGTTAAACCGGCTGAAAACTGCGTGTGCCCACTGCCGTCCGCTACGAAGTACAGGTTGTCCGTTGGGGCGGGGTGGAGTGCAGCCCGCAAGGCATTGCTCCCCGGCGAACAGATCGGTCCAGGCGGCAAACCAGCACTGTGGTAGGTGTTGTAGGGGGAGTCGCGGAGCAGGTCGCTGCGGTGGATCACGCCAGTCCATTGGCCTGCCTGCAACGCTGCGTAGATGACCGTGGGGTCGGTCTGCAGTGGCATGCCAGCCTCTAGCCGATTGCGGAACACCCCCGCCGCCAGCCCGCGTTCGTTGTCGAATCGGACTTCTTTCTCCACAAGCGAGGCCAGCGTGACGATGCGGGCGGTGTCTGGCGGCAGCTGTAGTTGGGAAGCGGCCTGACGAAAGCGATTGACCATGGCAGCCTGCATGGCGCGCACGGTGCTGTGCCGGCTAAAGCGGTACGTGTCCGGGTAGAGGTAGCCCTCCAGCGAGGCCGCGCCCGGCGACCACTGCGCGATCAGGCCCGTATTTTGCCGCGCTCCCTGCAAAAAGTCGGCTCGGGAGGCGAGCCCAGCCGCCTCCACCGCCGCGGCGATGTCATAGAGGTTATAGCCCTCTGGCACAGTGACGGTGCGGGTATACACATCGCCCTGCTGGATGCGGCGGTAGACCTCGGCAGCGCTGGCCGGTGCCTCAAAGCGGTATTCCCCCGCTTTCAGGCTGCCGCCCTTCCAGGCCCGCAGCAACAAAAAGGCAAACCGGCTGCGTAGAACCCCGGCCGTGGCCAGTTTGCGCGCCATGGCAGCCGATCCCGTGCCAGGCGGCAGGTCGACAAAGGTTTCTCCGTGGGGCCTGACCGGCGCAAACAGGGCGGCAAACCCCAACAAGCAAACCAGAGCCATCTCCAGCAGGAGATAACGGCCAGCGGCCCAGGTACGACGCGGCGTTCGCCTCCGGGCAGGCCGGCCTGCGGTGTTGCGCTTCATGGACCCAGTGTCTCACTCACCTGCGTCCCAGCCGCTCGGACACAGACCTGGGACACGGGGCAAGAATTTTGTGATGTTGCTTTTTTGCCTGGGAGACCGAAATGGGAAGAGATCGGGTGA
This sequence comes from uncultured Terriglobus sp., assembly GCA_937871605.1. Classification (GTDB taxonomy): domain Bacteria; phylum Acidobacteriota; class Terriglobia; order Terriglobales; family Acidobacteriaceae; genus Terriglobus. The sequence continues at coordinate 7,723 of CALMRM010000189.1, forward strand.
TATCCACTTTTTGCTTGCAATCCTCAGGCGTGTAAAGCGAATATTAGGCGAAGAAAGCGAGTTACCATGGAAGTTAAACCCTCGTTACCTTTTGCTCCAAGGTCGTAAGACCTAAGGTACCCGCACGCCTCCACTTAAGCGTTGACGCCCCCGCCCGGCGACTTCTAGAGTCGGGCAACTGACACTGACGAAAAACGACCCGCACACGGTGCGGAGACCACCTGCAGCAACGGCGCGGGCACAGCCCAACTTTGCCTCTCAGGCGCGCAACAGCGGCACAACAGCCACAGATTTCCCCGGCGGCAAATGGCCAAAGAGCCAGCCGCGCAGGGGAAACAACCAGCCCGGTGCAGGCATACCGTCCGTGCCGGGTGCAGCAGAGGTGGACAGAGTACATGAACTATTCGCGCAGGGACTTAAAAGTGTGTGAAGGGTGTGGTGGCCTGTGGATTCGCACAGGCCAGGCAGACGGTGTGTATTGCCGGCACTGCGGACCACGCATGGCCGACTTGCCGCCACGGCGGCGTTTACGCCCAGGCAGGCCATGCAGGACAGCCAGCCAGACCCAGTCAACAATGCAACACGCAGGAGGTGCGGAATGAAGTTATTGACAATGCCTTGCAAGACCGTCCGGGACACAGCAGCCACCGAAGCCGAAGGTGCGGTGCCGCAGATCTGGGCGACCGAGGGGAATCTGGCCCATGCCCTCCATCAGCAGCAGCAGGAGCCGGTGCCCGCACCCGCCACGCTGCACCTGGTGCAGGCAGCGGCACAGCAGCGGGCGGAGGGCACCCGCACTACGGCGCTGCCCGCCGCGGTACTGCAGCCGCACACCGCCTTCTACCGCACGTACACCGAAGCCATGCTGCGCCGCTACGCCACGCTCAGCATGGAAAGCGGGCGCGTCCCGTCCATGCTGGGCCGCGAGATGTTTCGCGGGAAGGTCACCAGCTACCGCGTGCACGCCTTTGACGACGTGGTGATCTTCTGCCACGACGTGGAGAACTGCATCCGCACGCTGCAGGGAGAGCAGCAGCGGCTCATTCACCGCATCGCTGTGCAGGAGTACACCTTTGGCGAGGCGGCTGGCATGTTCAACACCAGCCTGCGCACGGTGCAGCGGCGCTACCACGAGGCTGTGGACGAACTCACTGCGGTTTTCCTGAAGCGCAAGCTGCTGGAACGGATCGCAACAGACCCGTGTCAAGAGGGCGGCGGTTCAGCGGAGCTTGTAAGTCGCTGTCCAGCGTAGCCACGCCCCGTCGCTTGCGCACAATCCGCTCAAGGATGTAGAAGTGCCAGGCACACCAGGTAGAACGCAATCGGCAAGCGGCACAGGATCAAGTAGCCTGTGCCGCGTTGCTCCAAGCTGTGGCCCGACTATAGACGTGCTGCAGACAAGCCAACCAGTCGTCGCGGTCTCGTTGGACTTCTGACCAAATCCTAGTTCTCTGCCGGTTTCTCGACCGCGTCGATGACCAACGTTTCTACCGGTCCACGCGCTGGCTCAAGGTGCAGACCAAGCTGATCTTCCATGGCCTCACGCAGAGGCAGCGCGTCCGTCTCCGAGGAAGCGCCCAGGCCCGTTTCCTGCGCATACCGCAGCGTAAACGCATACAGCGCACCGGTGGGCAGCTGTGTCCTGTCCACAACAGAACGATGGAGGCTGCCAGCCACACTGCGTACCAGCATGTCCATGGGAACGCCTTCCGCCTTCAGGGTTAACGCGCCGCCTGTGCTGCGCATCGAGAAGCCGCCCCGCTTGGGTGGCGTGCCGTCAACGCCTGGCGCAAGTGTTTGTAGCCTGGTGCCGCCCTTTGCCACCGTCATGTCGTACACCGGACCCGTGCGTGTTTCCAGGTGCGCGCGCAGGTGAAAGCGGTCGCGCAAGAACTGCTGTCGCATGGCGCGCATCTGCTCGCGGCTAAGTTGCTGGACCGCTGCCGCATCGGCATCTGTGACCTTGCCCGCCATGTCCCAGTGCAGTTCCTCTAGCCAGGCGGGCGCACCTGCCACCTGGTCCTGGCGCAGGCCCCACGCGTTTGCCAGGAAACTGAGCAGGGTGACGTTGTTGGCGCGGAACGACTCCTTGCCGTCGTACCAATCCATGTGCCCGTCACTCGCTGCGTGGGGCTTGACCGTGAACACGTCGAAGGCAGGAGACGATGCCTGCTGCGCACAGAAAGTAACCGAAGTCAGCAGCAGAAGGGCGAGAGTGCCTGCAGGGCGGGCGCGAACTCGGTACACGTCGGCATGCATGACACATTCTCCTGGCTATGCGACGTTCACAGGCGTCGCGTCCCTCAGCAGTGCCGCCACCAGCACTGCGGACCACTACAAACGAGAGCCGCCGCGCGTGTCAAGTGGCGAACATCTTAGCGGACCGTCTAACTTGCTGTAGGGAAAGAGCTTAGATTGCGTCTCTTAGTTGGCATGGTATTTCCTGCCGGCTTGGTATTCTGAATAGGCAAACAAAGAAGGGGCGGCGCATCCCACCTATCCACACAACAAAGCAAGTACGGCACGGGGAACCTCTATGGTTCCCCGTGTTGTTGTTTTGCCTGCATACGTCTTCAGGAAAGGGGCGGTTACACCGTGACACACCTCAGTCAACATCTTCTGCTTGCGCCGGCGCTTGGCCTGCTGCAGCCGGGCTGCATCGCATGGCTGCAGGCTGTGGGCAGTCACCGGGCGCAGCCTGCTGCGCGATCGACGGCGCAGCCTGCACGCGTCGCCCCCGCGCGGTCCCCTCACACCGCTCCCGCAGCGCTCCACGTGCGCAGCGGTGAGGGTAGTGCCGAGCCCAAGCCACTGAAACGCATTGGGAACGAGGCGCGCTATGTGCGCCGCTGGCTACAGCCGCGGCTGCCGGAGCTGTGTGAGGCAGTACTACGCAGCG
>CALMRM010000190.1 GCA_937871605.1 uncultured Terriglobus sp.
GTGGATGTGCGTTCCATCTTTACCGGCATTAGTCCCCTCAGCGTCATGGATCGTTTTGCTGCCGAACGCACACGGCAGTCGCTGGTTATCCACGCGACATGGGACCTGACGTTTCTTCGCGAGTTCTCGCTGGAGGTGCTGCAGAACTTTCGGCAGCGCGGCGTCAATTTTGTGAGCCGGGTGCTGCCCTGCGGCCACTACACCACCGGCGAAACGCCCTATAAATATCTGGATGGTTGGTATATGGGCTCATTCATTCACAAGGCCTACAAGCAGATGCGCGAGCGTGTTACATGAAGCTGAACCTGCTCTTAAAGCGCCGTCATCCTGAGCGAAGCGAAGGATCCCGAGACACTTGCGGTCGCCACGAACGATGGAGATTTTTCGCGAGAAAGCGTGAAGCAGCTTTGCCACTTCCAACTGCTTCGGGGTCCTTCGTCGCTTCGCTCCTCAGGATGACAGCGGTGTGTATCACGCTCACCGGCTGCCGCAGCACGCCACCGCCCAAACCGCTGGCTGAGTTGACCCCGGCAGAGCAGGTGGGCCATGCCGACTTTGTCACAAACTGCGGCACCTGCCATTACGACCGCGAGACAGGTTCGCTGCATGGCCCTTCGCTGCTGGGTGTGTACAAGAAGCCCTACCTGCCCAGCGGCGCGCCCGCCAACGACGAGCGTATCCGCAACACTATCCTGCATGGCCGTGGCAACATGCCCGCGCTCGCGGGCACAGTCAGCGACGAGCAGATCAGCAGCATTTTGCTATACCTGCATACCCTGTAAGGAAAGGAGCGCACATGCCCGAAGAGACCGCCCCGCAACGCATCAAGCTGCCGCCCGGCTCCGTACCGCCCGCACCACGTGACTCTGACGGCCCGCGCATGCTGCCTGGCATGGCGATGATTGCCGTCTTCATGCTGTTCATCGCCCTGGCAAACGCGGTCAACGTGCTGGTTCATCGCACGGCCACGCGCCCCAGTGCGGTGTACAGCATCCTCTTCGTGTCAACCATGATTGTGCTGGGCGTGTTTGGATTTTTGCGGCTGCGGCGCTGGGGCTGGGCACTTTTGCTGGGTGGCTGCTTCTTCTACTCGCTGGGCAATGTGGTGCTCTTCATCCAAACCCATCGGTTCGGCTACCTGCTGCCAGCCGCCTTCGCCATGGTGTTCTTCCTCTATCTGGTACGGACGGAGATTCGAGACCGCGTCCACTGAGGTGTTCCGTGCGGCTGCGGAGGCGGCAGCTTTCCGGCAGAGGCGATACCATGGATTTGGCATGGTCTTAAACGCACGGCACCCCTCCACACTTCGTTGCGCTCCCAGCGTGGCTTCGGCTGCGCTGCTGCTGTGCCTGGCGGCCACAACCGGATGCCAACAGCAGCACGGTGCCGATGTGGTGGCCAGCGTGAACGGCAAAGCGATTGGCCGGAGCGATTTGGACCGCGCCTTTACCGATGCGCAGCGGAACAAACAAGACCCGCAGCCGGAGACCGAGGAACAGGGCAAGAGCGATCGCCTGACCCTGCTGCGATCTCTGATTGACGGCGAAATCATCCAGCAACGCGCCGCCAAAATGAACCTGACCGCCACCAACGAAGAGGTCGACGCCAAGCTCACGGAGATGAAGTCGCGCTATACCGAGGAGCAGTTTGCCGAGGTGCTGAAAGAAAGCGGCCGCTCACTGGACGAGGTACGCCGCGACCTGCGGAAGCAGATCACCCTGGACAAGCTGCTGAACAAGGAAATCAACAGCAAAATCAATGTCACAGACGCAGAAGTCTCCGGCTTTTTCAACGCACACAAAGCAGAGTTCAACCTGATTGAGGACAAACTGCATTTGGCGCAGATCGTGGTGACGAGCCAACCGGTGCAACAGGCCGGCACCGCGAACCTGCAAGGCAGCAAAGCCACGACAGACGTCGACGCTCGCAAGAAAATCGCCACACTGAAAGCACAACTGGACAGCGGGGCAGACTTTGCATCGGTTGCCGCGAACTACTCTGAAGATCCGCAAACCGCTCCCAACGGTGGCGACATGGGTTTTGTGGCAGCGTCACAGTTGCGACAGGACCCGCTCGTATTTGAGGCTGTGAGCAAACTAAGGGCAGGCGAGAACAGCGCGGTGCTGCCCATTGTGCCGCCCGGCGCGCGACAGCCCATCGGGTATGCCATGTATCGGCTGATTGCGCGCGAAGCTGCCGGGCAGCGTGACCTCAGCAATCCTGCCGTGCAGCAAAGCATCCGCGACCAGTTGCGCAGCACCCGGGAACAGTTGCTGAAAGGCGCGTATCTTGAGATCGTCCGCGATCAGGCAAAGGTGGACAACTACTACGCAGAGGAAATTTTCAAAACCGGCTCGGCGCAGTAGCGGTACGCGCGCAGCTTGAGCGCATGCGGAAAGGCCCTCCAGACTGGAGGGCCTTTCCGCGTGCTGGTTGGCAGACCTACTGCATGGTTACGCCACCGCGCAGCTTTTCTTCCTTCTTCTTTTCTTCGTTCTGACGTGCTCCCAGTACAGCCTGGCTCGCCTTCTCTGCCTGGGCTACATCTTCCGTCACCGCAGCAGAATTACCGCAGTCCACGTCGGCCTTGCGGCGGTACACCAGGTTCAGGTAGGAAAAGGCGTCAGAGTAGTCGGGATTGATCTGCACAGCCTGCTGAAGGTGGTCCAACCCATCGTTCACAAGAGCGGTGTTTTGCTGTTTGAGCTGGCCACAGATGCCCTTGGTCATCTTTACATTGCCCTTGCCGTCATCGGTCAGGCCGTCCGTCGCCAGGGCTTTGCGCGCATTGTCATAGGACTCCACCCAATCCACGAAGCCGATGGTGTAGTGCGCTTCGGCGTCCTTCGGGTCAGCCTGAATGACCTGCAACTCGTACTGCTTCGCTTCCGGATACTTCTTGATGTTGCGATAAATCGAGGCAAGCTGCTGCAGTGACACCTTGTCGCCCGGCTTCTTCTCCAGGTAGTCCTTAAAGCCGCTGATGGCATTGTTCGCGTACTTCATGTTCTCTGGCGTGTCCAGGTTGGGCACCACCTGATAGGAGTACGCGGTCGCCAGGTACAGCTTGGCATCCAGGTAGTTGGGATCGTACTGGATGGCTTTCTGGAACGCGTTGATGGCCTGCTCGTACTGCGCATTTTTGAACGCTGCTACGCCCTTTGTGAGCTGGTCGCGGGCCTTGAGCTGGTTGCAGCCCATGAGCATCCCGAGCGACAGCAGGAGCGCGGCTGAGGCGGAAACGCGTGCGTGAACTTTCATTGAGCGAAGATCTCCTTCAAATGCCGCATACAAGCAGGTGCTGGTAAAACGCGAAAGCAGTTGGGCTTCGCGTGGACATGATTGTACCCGCAGACGAACACAGCTTACCAGCATTGCGTGAACAGATAACTCCCGTCGCAGCGGGCCATCCCCGTCACAGCATTGCAGAGCGCCGGAGCGATGCAAGTGAGAGAAGCATACATCGGCAGGCGCCCAGCACGACCTCGCCGCCAACCAAAACTGTAGTGATACTTAGAGCTATATCAGGTAAACGAGAAAAGGGCGATGAAAGTCTCATCGCCCTTTTGCACCGGAGTGCCTTACTTGCCAGCTTCGACTGCCGGGGTAATGATGCCGATGTTATCCACGCCCGCTGCATGGCCGTCATTGATGACGGGCAGCACCTGGCCGAAGTCCAGATCCTTGTCACCCTTCACGAACATGACCTTATCGTTGCGGGTGGCGAAGATGTCCGTTAACTTCTCTGTCATCTGCGACAGATTCACGGTATCTTCATTGATCTTGTACGACGGGCCCGCTGCGCCATTTGGTTGAATCTGAATGACCACCGTCCGCTTGTCCGGCTCGTCATTCACGTGGTCCTTCTTTGGTGGCTGCGGTACGAGCGTGTCCAAGCCGCGAACCGTGTTTGGCTGGATCACCATGAAGATGATCAGCAGCACCAGAAGAACGTCGATGAGCGGCGTCACGTTGATGTCAGACCGTGCGCCCTTACCGCCTCCGCCTCCCATACCCATAGTGAACTCTCCCTTTGGCCCGCGGGCCACATCGTAGTCATTGTCGCCAGGTTGATCCCAGCGGCAGTGTTGTTTAGATTAGCGGCTTCTCTGCGAGCATGCCCAGCTGGCTGACGCCGGCGGCACGAATACCATCTACTGCAGCCATCACCTTGCCATAGTTGGCGCGCTGGTCGCCGCGGAAGTATACGCGCTTGTCCGTCTTATTCTCGAGCTTGGCGCTGATCTTGGCACCGAGATCGTCGGCGCTGACTGCGTCACCACCCAGGAAGGTTTTGCCATCGCGGGTGACTGCCACCACGATCGAGTCTTCCTTGTTGGCATCTTCCATGATGACCGCCGCGGTGGAAGGCGGCAGTTCGACGTTGACCTTGTTGTTGAGCATGGGGGTGACCACCATGAAGATAATCAGCAGCACCAGCATCACGTCCACCATGGGCGTCACGTTGATGTCTGAGTTCACCTGCTTGCCTACGTCACGACTTGCCTGCGCCATAACGACGACTCCGTTCTTGCCTGAGACATTCAGTAGTACTTAAAGTCAGGCGAGAGCCATTGACGGCTCCCGCCTGACCGGCGCTTAGCGCTGCGACTGCTTGATGAAGTAATCCACCAGCTCAGACGAGCTGTTATCCATCTCCACGTCGAAGGACTCAACCTTGTTGGTGAAGTAGTTGAAGCACATTACGGCGGGGATGGCCACGAGCAGGCCGAAGGCCGTCGTCACCAGGGCTTCCGAGATACCACCGGCAACTGCGCCGATACCAGAGGTCTTCTGGGTGGCGATCTGCTGGAAGGCGTGCAGGATGCCGATCACGGTGCCGAACAGGCCGATGAACGGTGCTGTCGAACCGATGGTCGCCAGCGAACCCAGGCCGCGCTTCAGCTTGGCGTGCACGATGGCTTCCGAGCGCTCCAGGGCGCGCTTCGAAGACTCGATCTGCTCGTCGGAGATCGCGCCGCCGGAACCGTAGGAGCGGAACTCCTGCAGGCCAGCCGTGACAACTTCCGCGAGGTGAGACTTCTTGGAGCGGTCGGCAACCTTGATTGCCTCGTCCAGGCGGCCGTCCTTGAGGGCACCGGCAACCTTGGGCGCGAACTCACGCGACTGCTTGCGGGCAGCCGAGAAGTACAAGGCGCGATCGATCATGACGGCCAGCGACCAGATGGACATGATGAACAGGATGCCGACGACCACAAGGTCAATCCAGCCCATGTTCTTCAACATGCCGAGAACGGAAAAGCCCGAGGAGGCAGCGCCGCCCTCTTCCTGGAAAAACATGCCGAGCGTGGCAGGTACGTGGGCGAAGCTTGCTGCTGCGTGAGCGAGAATCACGAGATTCAGTCCTCCTAGTTAGCCGTACACCTGGGGCGTACGTGAAGATTTCGGTTGGGCAGGGCCGGGATAGGTTCCGGCCCCGCACAGGGGCGATCTCGTTAGCCTGCGGGTAGTCCGCGGGCCGTTCGACTTAGCCGCCGAACGAGAAGTTTACAGTGATGGTGGTATCGACCTCAGTCGGATCCCCATTGAGGAGATACGGCTTGTACTTCCAGGTCTGCACTGCGGCAATGGCGTTGGCACGCAGCATCTCAGGCCCGGACACCACGGACAGCTGCTCCACCGCGCCCGTCTTCGAAATGATGGCATGCAGCACCACCGAACCCGAGACGTGTGCCGCCTTGGCGATCGGCGGGTAGACCGGCGTGGTCTTTACCAGCACCTGGCCAGCCATGACGCCGCTGGAGATCTTCGCCGGGCCTGTGGGCTTCGGCTTCTCTGCCGGCTTCACTACCGGCGTGGGAGCTGCGCCCAAACCAAGGCCACCCATGATGCCGCCAGCGGAGCCACCCGCAGCGCCCATGCCCGCGCCCACTACGCCTGCAACCTGCTGCGGCGGTGGCGGATCCTCATGGGTCATATCGACCTTCTTGGGAATTTTGGTGGGTGCCGTCATGGGGTCGAACGCCGCAACCTGCTTGACCACAACCTGCTTCACAGC
>CALMRM010000191.1 GCA_937871605.1 uncultured Terriglobus sp.
AAAGCTGCCAAAAAGACCGCGCCGCCACCACCCCCGGCAAAGAAGGCCGCGAAGAAGTCTGTAGCCTCGGGCTCGCCTGCGAAGACGTCACGCAAGTCTCAGGCGCCGAAGGGTAAGACTGTCGCGAAAAAAGTTCCTGCAACCAGCCAAGCTCCAAAGAGCGGTTCGGCGAAGGGTGCAACGAAGTCTGTCACCAAAAAGCCGTCGACTGCAAAGCAGCCAGCGGCAGTGCGTGGCGGCAAGGCAGGCGGCAGTACCGCGGCCAATTCAAACCAGCGAGGCAAAACTTTGGCAACCAAGAAAACGGCAGCACCCGCAAAGACCGCAGCAAAAAAGACAGCAGCCACAAAGGTAAGCGCCACAAAGGCCCCCGCCAAAAAGGCAGCAGCCACCAAATCGGAACCCGCGAAGAAGACCTCGGCAAAGACAGCAACCAAGGCGACGCCGGCTAAGACTGGTGCCACTAAGACTGCTGCCAAGACGAGTGCCACTAAGGCCACGTCAAAGGCTCCCGCGAAAACCGCTACCAAGACAGCAGCCAAGAAGGCCACTGCCAAGAAGGCATCCAAGTAAGCCGTACAGTTCCCAACCCGTAGTACAGCAGTGAAGGCAAGCAAAAAGGCCCGGCTCCTCCTGGTGAGGCTCCGGGCCTTTCTGCGTCTGCTCTTACCTTAGGACTTCGCAGCTTTGATCGCAGCGATCACATCTTCGCTGTGGTTCGTCACCTTTACGTCCGGCCAAACCTTTGCCACCTTGCCGTCCGGTGCAATCAGGAAGGTGACACGCTTGGCGAAGTGGTTTGCCCCCATGTCCATCACCGGCACGCCGTACTCGTCCACCACCTTGTGGTCGGGATCGGCCAGCAGCTTAAAGGTGAGGTTTTCTTTGGTGCAGAAGGCTTTGTGGCTGTCCGCCGTGTCTAGGCTCACACCCAGTATGGCTGCATTGAGCTTGTCGAACTGCGCTTGGTCACGCTGAAAGTTGTGCGCTTCCAGGGTGCAGCCGCCGGTGAAGTCCTTGGGATAAAAGTACAGGACGACCCATTTACCCTTGTACTCGCTCAGACTTACCTGTTTGTCTTCCTGTGAGGGCAGGGTGAAGTTGGGTGCAGTGGCACCAGGCTCCAGCATGGCAGCCGCCGCTGCCGCATTTGCATGGCGCACGGTAAAGCCGCACGCCACTACTACTGCCAACAACATCGTCCAAAGACCCGCACGCTGCATGTTTAATCTCCTGATGACCCGAGTACCAGTATGCCGCAGAGCCTGTACTTTGTGCGCACGGATTACGGAGCCAGCCGGGCCTCACCTACCACCGCGATGCCCGCCGCGTCTGCCTCGCGCAGCAGTGCCGCTTCATCAAACAGCAGCGTATGCCCGGCTTCTACGGCCAGGCAGGTGGCCCCTGCAGCCCGCATGGCCTGGATGGTTGGAACACCGACTACGGGTACATCGAACCGTAGATCCTGTTTCGGCTTGGCGACCTTGACCACCGTAAGCGATCGCTCCAGGGCAGAGGGGGTGCTGTCCAGCGATTGCATGAGCGCACCCGCACGGGCGATGGCGGCGTCTGTGCCCTCCATTGCCTCCACAGCGACGCAGGCGCCAGCGGCTATGACCACGGTTTGGCCCAGGTCGAACCCGGCGATGCCGCGTGCGACCGCCAGGCCATAGGCGATGTCACTTCGTTCCCCTTGCGTTGGAGCACGTGCGGAGAGTACGCCTGCCCGGGCCAGCATGGGTTCCAGGTAGGCTGTCGAGCTGATGAGTTCAATGCCTTCGTCGCCCAGCACTTTGGCCACCGCGCCCAGCAGCATGTCCGTGGAGCGCGTGCGCAGGCTCAGCAGCAGTTTGGCCAGTCTCCAGTCCGGCCGGATGGAGGAGAAGATTTGCTTGTGCCGCACCTGCCCGGCCATCACGGCGCGTGAGACGCCGGCGCGGTGAAAGGTGTCAATCAGGCGCGACAGTTCGCCCAGGCTCAACCAGTGCACTTCCATGCCGGGGTCAGCTGCTGCACGTTGGTCGATCTCCGGATCAGTCTCTTCGCGGAGAGCGGCGACAACAACATAGAGTCCGCGCGCGCGAGCCGCTTCCAGCAGCAGAAACGGGAAGCGCCCATTACCGGCAATTAGGCCAAGACGATCCATGGTTCTCATTGTTGCAAAGCGCTTGAACTCCGCTTAAGTCGTCATCCTGAGCGCAGCGAAGGACCTGCTTTGCCTGTAGCAGCAGTGCAGCCCCCAGGAGAAAGCAGGTCCTTCGACTCCGCTGCGCTCCGCTCAGGATGACGTGTATGTTGATGTCGGAATATGTAGTTGGTGTATGTGGTGTGCAGCGCACTGTGAGACAACGCTATGCGCCCATGACCCGGAGCACCCAGCCCGCAAGCCCCGCACCCAGCAAGGGACCGGCGACCGGTACCCACGCGTACGCCCAGTCGCTGCCACCTTTGCCAGCGATGGGCAACACAAAGTGGGCAAGCCGGGGACCCAAGTCCCGTGCAGGATTGATGGCGTAGCCCGTGGTGGCACCCAACGACAGGCCAAGGGCCAAGATTAGAAAGCTGACGAGTAGCGGACTGAGTCCAGCGACAGCACCCGTGGTCAGCACCAGCCTGGAACTCATGCTGCCCGCGATGAGAACCAGGGTAAAGGTCGCCAGCGTTTCGCAGAACAGGGCCCAGCCGTACTGGCGAAAGGTCGGGCTGGTGCAAAAGACGCCCAGCTTAGCCTCGCGGCTTTCGGTTGCAGCCCAGTGTGGCAGGTAGAACAGCCACGTGAGTGCCGCGCCGCAGAAGGCGCCGGCCACCTGCACAGCGGCAAAGGGCAGCAGCCTGCCGTAGGACTGCCCCTTGATGGCAAAAGCAAGCGTGAATGCTGGGGACAGGTGTGCGTCCACCGAGCCGAACAGCTGCGCCACAAAGATGCCGCACAGCACGGCAAGTCCCCAGCCCGCGGCGACCATAAGCCACCCGGTGCCCTCGGCCTTGCTGCGCTTCAGCGTTACGGCTGCGCACACGCCGTTGCCCAGCAGCATCAGCACCAGGGTGCCCATGAACTCGCCCAGCAGTGGGCCGCGTGCAATCACTGTGTTCTCCGGGCAGCAGATGCCGCGCACCCACTTTACCGGTGCGGGTGCTGCTCTGCCAATGGCGGCAGATACTGCTGTGCCAGCGCGGTAAATGACTCCACCTGCGCCTGCTGCCAGGCGTCGTTCCCGCCAAGTTCGTCAGCCATGAGCTTTGCCACCCTGGGCGCGATTTCGATAGCGGCACGCGCGTTCAGCAGCAGGGCGCGGGTGCGGCGGGCAAGTGCGTCGTCTACCGTCTGCGACATTTCGTTGCGTGCGGCCCACACAATCTCAGCGGCAAGGTAGGGCAGGGCAGGGTGCAGTGGCTCCGCCAGTTCGCGCGAGGACGCCGCCAGCGCACGAATAGCCTGCGCATCCGAACCATACACCTGCAGATCGTGGAGGTCCGTTGCGTCACTCCAGCCATGGATGCGCAGGTCCGCCGTGCGGCACGCAGCATCCGGCAGTTTGCCCAGCGTGGCGGCGTGGTTCACCGTGTCCTCTGCCATGTGGCGATACGTGGTCCACTTGCCACCGACGATGGTCAGCAGGCCGCTGCCGTCGATGTGGATGGTGTGGTCGCGCGACAGGGCACTGGTCTTGGAGCTGTCGCTTCCTGCGGCCTTGACCAGCGGACGGATGCCGACGTAGATGCTCAAGATGTCGTCACGCGTGGGCTTGCGGCTCAGGTATTCGCCCGCCGTGTCCAGCACAAACGCGATCTCTTCCTCCAGTGGCTTCGGTTCGTAGCTGGGTGCGTCGATGGGCGTGTCCGTGGTACCAACGACGGTGTGGTTGTGCCACGGGATGGCGAAAAGCACACGGCCATCGCTGGTGCGCGGCACCATAATGGCGGTCTGCGCACGCAAGAAACTCTTCTCCAGCACCAGGTGGATGCCCTGCGAGGGTGACACCATGGCCTCTGCACCGGGCTCAGCCAAGCGGCGCACCTCGTCCGTGAAAATGCCGGTCGCATTGACGACGCACTTTGCTTTGACGGGGATGTGCTCGCCTGTTTCGCGATCGTTCAGTGTGACACCGTTTACGAAGCCGTCCCCGTCGCGTTCCAGCGCCACAGCGGCGCAGTAGTTCAGCATCGTCGCCCCGTGGTCAGCTGCGGTCATGACCAGGTGGATGAGCAGCCGGGTGTCGTCGAACTGGCCGTCGTGGTACACCACGCCACCACGTAGTCCCTCCTGCGCGATGGTGGGCAGCCGTTCCAGCGTCTCTTCGCGCGAAAGGATGCGCGACCTGCCAAAGCTGTACTTCACCGCCAAGAGGTCGTAAATCTTCATGCCGATGCCGTAGAACGGTGCCTCCCACCAGGAGTAGTTGGGCACCACAAACGGCAGGTCATGCACCAGGTGCGGCGCGTTTTGCCGGAGCAGGCCGCGCTCCTTGAGCGCCTCCATCACCAGCGACACGTTCCCCTGCTCCAGGTAGCGCACGCCGCCATGGACGAGCTTGGTGCTGCGGCTGCTGGTGCCCTTGCCGAAGTCTTCACGCTCGACCAGCAGCGTTTTATAGCCGCGCGTGGCGGCGTCCACGGCGACACCCGCACCCGTGGCTCCGCCGCCAATGACGACAATGTCCCACGGCTCCGCGCCTTGGGTGCGGACGGCTTGGAGCATCGCGTTACGATTCACTTACGCACTCCTACACATCGGTTGCCCAATCCGCCACATCCACAAAGTCCGACAACCGTTGCAAGACCACGTCATGTGTGACCAGGGTTGCGTTAAGAGCTGAGGCATGAGCCGCGATCAGCAGATCAAGTTCACCAAAGGCCATGCCTGCGCGCTCCGTCTTTGCGCGTAGCTCACTGTACGCCATGGCGGCCTGTGTGTCCCAGGAGTGATGATCGGTTCTTGCCAGGAACTCAGTCACATATGCTCGTAGCCGCGTTGCCTCCGGCTTTTTCGCCAGGCCGTACCGTAGTTCAGCTTCGGTGATGGCCGAGATGCTGATCCGTCCTGCAGCTTTTGCGCTGCTGTACTGCTCCCTCGCTCGTTCTGATCGACCGGTAACGACATAGGTGACGATGTTGGTGTCCAGCAGGTAAAGTAAGCCGCCGGTCACCACAACTCGCGATCCCGTGGCGGACGACGATCCCGTTCGATCTCCAGGTCGAACTCAAATCCGCCTTCCGCATCCACACGGTCGAAAAGGTCTTGCATGGAGCTCCCATGGGGCGTCTCTGAAAGCTTCACAATACCGGTTGCCTCATCCCGTTCAATGTAGACCTGATCGGTCTTAAAGCGGAACTCGGCGGGGATGCGAACGGCTTGACTGCGGCCATTGCGAAAGACCTTGGCAGTTTGAATCTGGGCCATCGTCACCTCAGGTATCCATCATGGGATGTATCAGTCTTCGCTGTCAACTCATATTGAGTAGGTTGTTCCAGCCCTGGGCGCGCTTGACCGCCTGCTGCCAACGGGCGTAAACCGCGCTGCGGTCCGCCTCTGGGTGGAAGAGAGCGCTGCCAGCCTGTTCGTGCTTGATGCTGTCTGTCCCGGACCAGAAGCCAACGGCTAACCCGGCAAGGTAGGCTGCGCCCATGGCTGTGGTTTCCAGGCAGGCTGGGCGGCGGACTGGCACGCCAAGCAGGTCGGCCTGCAGTTGCATCAGCATGCCGTTGGCGCTGGCACCGCCGTCTACGCGCAGTTCTCGTAGGGGTGCGGGCGTGTCGGCATTCATGGCGCGCATCAGGTCGGTCACCTGCAGCGCGATGCTCTCCAGCGCGGCGCGTGCGATGTGCGCCCGGGTGGTGCCACGGCCGATGCCGATCATCATGCCCGAGGCGTGCGGGTCCCAGTGCGGCGCGCCGAGGCCGGTAAACGCGGGTACAAACACCACGCCACCACTGTCTGGCACACTCATGGCGAGTGCCTCCACGTCACTGCTGTTTGCGATGATGCCTAGCCCATCGCGCAGCCATTGCACCACCGCCCCACCCACAAACACCGAGCCTTCCAGCGCGTACTGCGGGGTGCGGTCCAGCGAACAGGCCAGCGTCGTGAGCAGGCGATGCTCACTCTGCCGGAAGGTGCCGCCGATGTGCTGCAGCAGAAAGCAGCCGGTGCCGTAGGTGTTCTTGGCATCGCCCGGCTCCGTGCACATCTGGCCGAAGAGCGCCGCCTGCTGGTCGCCCGCGATGCCCGCAATCTCGATGCCTTCAAGCCCCAGCGTTGTGCTTACCGGGCCAAGCTGTTCGCTGGACCACACCACCTCCGGCAGCATGGAGCGGGGGACGCGCAGCAGGCGCAGCATCTCGTTGTCCCAGCGGTCTTCGACGATGTTGTACAGCAGCGTGCGGCTGGCGTTGGTGCGATCCGTGACGTGGCGCTTGCCGCTGGAAAGATGCCAAAGCAGCCAGCTATCGACGGTGCCAAAGAGAAGATCGCCGCGCTCTGCCTTCTTGCGTGCGCCGGCTACGTTGTCCAGAATCCACGTAACCTTGGTGCCGGAGAAGTACGGGTCCAACCGCAGGCCGGTGCGCCGGCGCACTTCGTCCTCGTTGCCGTCCGCGGTGAGTTGGGCACACAGGTCGGCGGTGCGGCGGTCCTGCCACACAATGGCGTTGTAGACCGGCTTACCCGTGCTACGCTCCCACACTAGGGTGGTCTCACGCTGGTTGGTGATGCCCAGTGCAGCCACATCACGCGGGCGCACACCCGTGCGGCCCAGCACCTCCACCGCGCTGGAGAGCTGGCTAGTCAGAATGTCATAGGGGTCATGCTCTACCCAGCCCGGCTTGCTCTCTGGAAAGATCTGGGTGAACTCGTGCTGCGCAGTGCCCACCACCGCACCCGCACGGTCAAAGAGGATAGCGCGCGAACTGGTGGTGCCTTGGTCCAGCGCCAGAATGTAGTCCGCCATCGGTGCCACCTCATCTCTCCGTTGCGCAGCGCAAGTCGGCTCGGTCTTGATTCAACCACCCAGTCAAGAAAAGCGCCACTGCATGTGTGCAGCGTCGTGCGGCGCAGAACTGCTTGGTTCCCCGTGGGCAAAGCTGCGTCCCATACACAGCAGGTGCCATGGCAGATATCCCGGTTCAAATCGTACTTCGCCCGTACGCAAGTGCACTTCCACTTGCTGCGTTTGCCTTTGGCGTTGGCAACGTCATGTATAGCGCCTACCTCTTGCACTGGATTCCGGCTACGGAGGCGTCTCTGCTGGCTGTCGTTCTGCTGGCCTTTGTAGCGCCGCTGGAGTTGGTGCCCTCCATCATGGCGTTCATCACGCGCGATGGCGGCGGGGCCACCAGCTATGCCATCTTCGGCGCAGTTTGGCTGGTGCAAGGCGTAAACCTGTGGACGCATGCACCGGAGCAGAACCACACAGAAGCCCTCTTTTTACTGTGCCTTGCCCTTTGCCTGTTGCTGCTGGCCGTGATTACGTTCAAAGGCAAGCCGCTGCTGGGGGCCATCCTGAGTGTGGCTGTCCTGCGCACGACCGGCGCGGCAGCCATTGCACGCTGGGGCCTGCCCACCATATCTACGCTGACCGGTTGGGCAGGGCTGCTACTGGCTGCACTCGCCTTCTACTCGGCGTTTGCGTTCCTTGAGGAGGATGTGACCGGCAAGCTGTCAGCCTTGACCTTCCGCACGGGTGAGGCAAAGGCCGCGATGGAAGGCTCGCTGGATGAGCAGACAAAGCTACTGGAACGCGAGGCAGGGATACGCAAGCAGCTTTAGCCAGGTACCTACTTGATGATGCCGCGCTCGCTGCGGGCGATGAAGCCGGCCAGGTAAGCGACGCGCTCACCAAATTCGCTCGACGCGACGCGCTCCTGAATGGCGGCGAGAGCCTGCGCGGTGTTGAGCTTGCTGGTCTGCAGCAAGCGGTAGGCTGCGCGCAGTTGCTTCAGTTCCTCCGGCGAAAAGCCGCGGCGCTCCAGGCCCACGCGGTTCAGCCCAAAGGCGCGATTCTCGCGGCGGACGCTGGTCAGACTGTAGGGCAGCACGTCCTGCGTGATGGTGGTGCCGCCGCCAACGTAGGCGTAGGTGCCAATGGTGCAGTGCTGGTGCACCGGGTTTAGCGCGCCCACCACGGCGTAATCCTCCACCGTGACGTGCCCGGCCAGGGTGGCGGCGTTGGCCAGGATCACGCCGCTGCCGATCTGGCTGTCATGGCCAATGTGCACGTAGGCCATGATGAGGCACCCATCACCGATGCGCGTTTGGCCGCCGCCGCCAATGGTGCCGCGGCTTACCGTGACGTTCTCGCGAATGATGTTGCCGCTGCCAATCGTCAGCCTCGTCGGCTCACCACCGTACTTCAGGTCCTGCGGTGAGCAGCCCAGCGAGGTAAACGGGAAGACCTGATTGTCATCGCCCAGCGTGGTTTGGCCGTCCAGTACCACGTGGCTTACCAGCTGGCACCGTTCCCCCAGCACCACGTCTGGGCCCACGGTGCAGAAC
>CALMRM010000192.1 GCA_937871605.1 uncultured Terriglobus sp.
CGCGGAGTGACCGGCAAAGCCGGTCCTGGGCAAATCGACGGAAGTAATGATTTCGTCCGCCGCCAGTGTGGTGTCGATTTCAGGATGGTCGTCCGGCAAACGATGAAACTCCTCGAACGGAATGCTGCGACTGCCACCCGGACCCGTCACCTGTACCACGGCACCCAGTGCGGCGAGTGCCACACACATATCGGATGGGTGCGTCGCAATGCACGACACGCTTGTCCCCAGGATGGCCAGGACACGGTTGATGCCTTCCTTTGCCGGGCAGCCGGTTCCCGGCTCTCGCTTATTGCAGGGCGTCGCTGTGTCATAGAAGTAGACGCAGCGCGTGCGCTGCAACAGGTTACCGCCGGTCGTCGCCTTGTTGCGTAGCTGCGCACTCGCGCCGGCCAGGATGGCTCGTGACAGCAGCGGGTACCGCGTCGAAACAGCCGGATGGTACGCAACATCACTATTCGTCACCAACGCACCGATCCGCAGACCGCCCTCCGGCAGCTCCGAAACGTCGCGCATGGAAAGCCGAGTCAGATCCACCAGCGCCGAGGGTTTTTCGACGTTGTACTTCATCAAATCGACGAGATTCGTTCCACCACCGATGAACTTCGCGCCGGTATGCCCTGCGACGAACCGAGCAGCACCCTCCAGGCCCTCCGCGCGTACATATTGAAAATTGTTCATCGCCCACCTTCTGTCTGGCCCATGCTCATGACGTGCTTCACTGCGGCGACAATGTTCGGGTACGCTCCGCAGCGGCACACGTTGCCGCTCAATTGTTCACGAATATCAGCTTCTGTCTTGGCATGGCCTTCCTTCAGCATGCCCACGGCGGAGCAGATCTGACCCGGTGTGCAATACCCGCACTGGTAGCCATCATGGTCCACAAAGGACTGCTGCATCGGAGAAAGGTTTCCTTCGCTCCCAAGACCTTCGATCGTCGTGACTTCATCCCCATCGTGCATCACAGCGAGGCAAAGGCAGCTATTCACGCGTACACCGTTCACCAGCACGGTGCACGCCCCGCACTGGCCGTGGTCGCAGCCCTTCTTGCTCCCTGTCAATTGCAGTCCCTCCCGAAGCAGGTCAAGCAAAGAAGTCCAGGGCTCAACCTGCAACGTGTGAGAACGGCCATTAACCGTCATTAGTGTTGTGACGGCCAAATCCGCCCTTTCTCCCGAAGCCTGCTGTCCGGTCATATGCTTCCTCCATAAGGTGTCTGCGTATGCTGCCTTGCGTGTTGATTCAGATGCAAACCGGGTTGGAAGGGGCCAAATCTCTCATGTCTCTCACTAAAGGTGCGTGCTTCGTTCACGAACGCAGCAAACCAAGCCACTTCTCTACCGGAAGAAGGGTTCGAAGAAGCCGTTGGAGGCCGAAAACATTGGATTGCATCGAAAGGCAGTGGAGCAAGCAATGGGGAAGTCAACACCGACTGGGTTAGCGGAAAGCACCTCCGTCTTCCGTCTGGCTCAGCCGCCCGTGTTCGCTTACTGTTCTGCAGAAGCTTGGAACACACCCGCACCACCTGTCAGGTATCGATGCGCACCGTCGAAAGCCTAGTGCCAGTATCAGAAGTGAACTGTTTGTACGGACAGTTACGGCTGATGATGGCTAATCCTGTATAGATGGTCTGTAGGCGCTCGTTAGAGATGTCACCTCTCTGCCGAGTTGAAATGTCCAAAAGGCACTAGCTTAGTAACGCTGAATGCGATGTGCAAGTTCTCAAAAGGCGTCTGCAAAGCCGAATTGCTTTGGAACCAACCGTCAACGTGACGCTTTAGCCTGAGCTTCGACTACTGGTCGAATCGCCGCTTCTTCAACGTGGCACAGACCAGCATCAGATAAGCATTATGTCCAAACCGAACTTCACGGCTCCCCTACTGCAGCCCTTCTATAGCGATGCGCTCGATCTCCCGAATCGCGTGTGCATGGCTCCCATGACGCGCGGCCGAGCCAACAACCCAGGCCATGTACCGAACGACCTGATGGTTCAGTATTACCATCAGCGCGCTAGCGCAGGCCTGATCGTAACTGAGGGAACACACATCAGTGAGCGCGCGAATGGCTGGGAGCACGTCCCAGGCATCTACACGGCAGACCAAGTGGCTGGATGGCGTAAGGTGACCGATGCAGTGCACGCGGCCGGCGGTCGTATCTGGTGCCAGTTATGGCATCAAGGCCGTATGAGCGTGCCGGAACTCCTGAATGGCAAGCTACCGCTTGCGCCTAGCGCGATCACAGCGAAAGGCGTGTCAGGATTCATCGATGGCGGCTACCGGCAGGCACCGGTGCCAGAGGCAGCCTCGCTTGAAGACGTGAAGCAGACGGTCACGAATTTTAAACACGCCGCGATGTGTGCAGACGAGGCAGGCTTTGATGGTGTCGAACTGCATGGCGCCAACGGATATTTCATCCATCAGTTCTTGAGTGCGCAGTCGAATGGCCGCACGGACGAGTATGGCGGAACAATTGAGAACCGTGCGCGATTCTTGTTCGAGGTGATCGATGCAGTGCACGAGGCGCTGCCACCTGAACGGGTGGCGCTGAGACTGTCGCCAAGCATGAACGATATGCAGGGCATGACGGTGAATGACCGAACGGCGGCGCAGTTCGATTACGTCGTGGAACGCCTGAATGCTTCAGGACTGGCCTACCTGCATCTACTGGAACCGATGAAGCCGGTAGACGAGATCGCATACGCGGTGAAAGATGTGGCGGCTCACTTCCGGCCCATTTACAAGGGAACGCTGATGATCAATAAGGGGTTCACTTTTGAGACGGGCAACGACATCTTGTCGAAGGGCCTAGCCGACCTGGTCTCGTTCGGAACGCCTTACATTGCGAACCCGGACCTGGTGGGGCGGTTTGCCGGAGGAGAGCCTTTGGCTGAGGCTGACAAGAACACTTTTTATACGACCGGCCCCCAGGGCTACACCGATTACCCGGCACTCTAGCTCAGACAGGCTGCTCGAAATAAGCAGACGCGTTGCTGACACCTGCGAGTGAGCATGGCAC
>CALMRM010000193.1 GCA_937871605.1 uncultured Terriglobus sp.
ACGCCGCTGAGAAAGAACATGGGCAGGAACACGATGCAGATGCACAGCGTGGACACCAGCGCGGGCACGGCGATCTGCGCGGCACCGTCCAGGATGGCGTCGCGCAACTCGTAGCCCTCTTCGAGGAATCGCTCGATGTTCTCAAGGGTCACGGTGGCGTCGTCCACCAGGATGCCGACGGCCAGCGCAAGACCGCCCAGTGTCATCGTGTTGATGGTTTCGCCCAGAAAGCTGAGGACGATGACTGACGTGAGAATAGAGAGCGGAATCGAGACCGCGATGATCAGTGTGGAGCGCCAGGAGCCCAGGAAGAGCAGGATCATGAGACCGGTGAGCGAGGCCGCGATCACCGCCTCTCGAATCACCCCTGTCACGGCACCCCGTACAAAAACACTCTGATCGTTCAGGGGCGTGAGCTTCAAGCCCGGCGGTGCAATCTGCAGGACCCGTGGCAGCAACGCATTGATCCCGCTGACCACGTCCAGTGTGGAGGCATTGCCAGCCTTCAGTACAGACAGCAGCACGCCTCGGTGCCCGTCCTGCCGCACAATGTTGGTCTGGTATGCCGCACCGCTGCTGACGGTGGCCACGTCGCGCACGTACACCATGGCACCGTTCACCTGTTTGATGGGCATCAGGCTCAGCTCGTCAAGGGTGTGTGGGGCGGCATTGCTACGCACGTCATATTCGAGTGGGCCGATTTTTGCAGTGCCGCTCGGCATCACGACGTTCTGCGCGTTCATGGCATTCAACAGGTCGCCCGGCGAGACACCCCTTGCCTGCATCCTGGACTGGTCCATGCTGACCGTGATCTGCGGTGACTTGCCGCCGTACGCCTGCGGCAGCACGGCACCGGCTACCGTCACCAGCTGTGGCCGGACGGTATTTTGCGCAATGTCGTTGAGCTGCTGCTCGTTCAGGCTATTGCCTGCGATACCGATTTGCAGAATGGGTACGCTGCTGGCGCTGAAGTTGATGATCTCAGGCGGCAAGATGCCCGGCGGCAGCTGGCGCAAAAGGTACTGCGATGCCGCGGTGACCTGGGCATTCGCCGTGTCCAGGCTGGCCCCCGGCTGCAGGTAGACCTTGACCACGGAAACGCCGTTGTAGCTGGTCGACTCTGTGTGCTGGATGTTGTCAACGAGTGTGGTCAACGCCTTTTCGTAGGGCGTCGTCAGCCGGCCTTCAATCTCCTCCGCGTTAAGACCGGTGTACTGCCATGCCACCGCAACCACAGGAATGTTGATGTTGGGAAAGATGTCGGTCGGCGTGCGCAGGATCACGACAGGGCTAAGGATCAGGATCATCAGCGCCAGCACAATGAACGTGTACGGACGATTGAGGGCGATCTTGACGATCCACATAGAGGCTCCTCCGTGCGACAGCATTCCGTCATCGGAAATACCGCTGTATGTATTAGACCTCCGCGCGGCTTCTCTGTAGCCACCTTTGTTCCGGAAGCACCCATCGGTTTTTCCGTTGAGAAGGTTGGCCGTACACTAAGGTCCGTATGGAACTCCGGCACCTGCGGTACTTCGTTGCTGTGGCTGAGACCGGTGGATTCAGTGCAGCATCCCGCGCCCTGCATGTTTCGCAGTCAGCCATCAGCGAACAGGTGGCCGACCTTGAGGAAGAAGTTAAGGTCCCACTTCTGGATCGGAAACAGCGAATGACGCAGCTGACGCCCTACGGCGAAGTGTTTCTGGAGCGGTCGCGTGACATTCTGAAGCTGTCGGAGCAGGCAATCCAGGCTGCGCGAAGCGCGTACCGTGGGGAGACGGGACGGCTCACCATCGGTTTCTTCGTGGGTGGCACCCAGCACGGCTTTACGCAATGGATCCGGCAGTTTCGCCAGAAGTACCCCGCCGTGACGATCTCGCTGATCGAGATGAATCCCACAGCGCAGCAGATGGCACTCGTGAACGGGAGCATTGACGTGGCGTTTACCCGCACCGTGCCCCATGCGTTGCGCGCGGAGTTGCGCACGCAATTGCTCTACAGTGAAGAACTGCTAGTCGTGTTGCCTCGGCAACATGCCCTGGCACAGGCAAAGAGCATCCTGGTGCGTGAGCTTGAGGGCGAGCGGTTTGTGATGAGCGAACGCGCAAACTCTCCCGCCGTGTTCGACAGGGTACTGGCGCTCTGTGCGGAGGCAGGGTTTTCTCCCACGATCTCTACGTACGGCTCGGTGTCGTCTGGCGTGATTGCGCTGGTCGAGGCAGGCGAGGGGATTGCGGTGCTCCCGCGAGGGTCTGAACTGCTGCGCTCTCGTGAGCTTGTCTTTGTGCCCATTGCAGATGCAGGTGCGAGCGTTGACCTGGTGATGGCATGGCCGGCCAAGCGCCAAAACGCTGTGCTCACGCAGTTTGTAGAGTTGGTGTGCACCTACTCGCGCTCAACTGCGGCTGCACAGAAGCCGCCGTCGAAGCGAGCGGAAGCGTCAGGCTGAGAAGGACAGCGCCACTCTGCCTTCGGCAGGCAGTGCCGCGACGCTGCCAGCGAGGTTCTTCTGTGTCGTGTTCTGGCTGCCTTTGCCCTGCCACGCCGCGCGTACCTCGCAGACCAGCAGAGCGAGATGTGTGAAGTGTTCGGCGATTTCGTATCCCTGGCTGCGCATCAGTTCGCCGCGCACGAAGGTGTAGAAGGTGGCCAGGCTGCTTTCCAGCGCCGGCTCCCCTAAGAGCTCCGTCCAGCTTTCCAGGTGACCTAGCAATTGGAGTGCATGGCCTGAACGACGGCAGCGCTCCGCGATGTGCCCTCCTTCTGCGGCAACCCCGGCCAGGCGTAGATCCTGAGCCAGGGCGTCGTAGCTTGCGAGCAGGAGGTCGAGGTGCGAGGCGTGTTCGAGACTGGCTGCACGGTAGGCGTTCGCTGTGGTGGTCACGCGCGGTTAACTCCCTGAACTATTCGGGTTGAGCTGGGCCTGGATCGACTTGAGTTGCGACGGGAGTTGCTGCAAGGCAATTTCTGCCTTGCTATACATCGCGGTCAGCACGGTTGTTTGCGACGCTATGTAGCCGGACTCGTAGTCGTCAACCTGGCTTTGCAGGCCGGTGTATTGCGAGTTCAGATTGTTGACCTCGCTGGTGATGGTGCCTGTCGCCACGTTGCTGTAGGCGTCGATCTGTTTTGAGAAGGTTTGCGCAAAGCCGTTGAGGCTTGTGCCCTGAAAGAAGTTCTGAACGGCACTGGGATTGGCCAGAGCGGTCTGCAGCTTGGTGCTGTCCAGGCTCAGGGAGCCGTCGTCGTTCATGGTGATGCCAAGGCTACTGAGCGATGTAACGGTGCTGCTGGAGGAGGCACTGCCGCCGCTGCTGCTGGCGGTGTACCCGGCAATGCCGAGCAGCGTGCTTTGTAGCGAGCGCATGCTGCTGTCGGCGCTAAGTGCGCCCTGTGAACTGGTGGCAGAGCTATAGGTGAACTGGCTGCTTACCGTAGAGAGGGCAGAGTTGTAGTCGGTGACAAACTTCGCGAGAGCGGTGCTGATGGTGCTGGTATCTGCGGAAACGGCGACGGACGCGGGGCTGCCGCTCGGCGTCACTCCCTGCAGGTTGAGTGTGAGCCCGGCGACCGCACCTGTGACCGTGTTGCTGGCGTTCGAAAGAGGGATACCGTCGACCGTGAGAGAAGCATTCGTCGCCGTTGCAGCCCGGTTCAGGGTAAAGGTTGGATCGTTACTGACTGAGACGGTACCGGACCCGGTGGGCGAGATGGAAAGCTGCGCCCCAGACGACGTGTTTACCACGCTAGCCGACAGGCCCAGGCCCTGCGCGTTGATGGTGTTGGCCACGGTCGCCAACGTGTCGCCCGCGTTGACCGTGATGGTGGCAGACGAAGTGCCATCGCCGATCTGAAAGCTGCCCGCGGGCAATCCCGTCGATGCGCTAGCGACAGTGGTTGAGGACCATGCGCTTGCGCCTGAAGTGCCGTAGCTGACGGAGAAGTCTGCAGCGGAGCCGGTGTTGGAACCCACAAGGGCCAGTCGCGCGCCGGTCGCATCGGTGACCACGCTAGCGCTGACGCCTGCGGACGACGCGTTGATCGCGTTGGCAAGTGCGGAGAGGGAGTTCACTCCAGAGCCCGTGGTGAATGTCGTTTGCTGGTTGTTGGCGGAGGTGATGGTGAGCGTAGACGTGCCCAGTGCAGCGCTGCCATTGGCCATGGCTGGCGAGTACCACGAGGCAGTCGTAGCCAACGCCTGCACAGACACGGTGTGAGACCCGACGGACGCGCTGGAGGTGGCCGTGCCGGTGACGGAACTCGAGCTGCTGCTGACGGCTCGCGCAGAGAGGGAGCCCTGCAGGTCATTCAGGTCGGCCAGATCGGACGTCAGTTGCGTGAGCGTGGTCTGAACAGTTGTCAGCGCTGAAATCTGCGACTTGAGGGTGGTCTGTTCCGCCTGCCACTGCCGCTCTGGTGCACGCGCGGCGTACACCGCAGCGGCCACTGCGGACGAGACATCGATACCGGTACTGCTGGCACCGGTTGCAGCCTGCAACAGGCTGCTGAGGTCGAGCGAGGAGGATGCAGACGTGCTGCCCAGGAGGGAACTGATGGAGGATGTGGAACCCACAGGGTCGCTCCTTTGCGTGTATCAGGCGAAACAAAAGGCGGAACGGACGAGCCGTTCCGCCCGGGAAGGGGTTACTGCAGCAGCTTGAGCACAGCCTGCTGCGCCTGGTTGGCCTGCTGCAGGGCTGCCATACCGGTGGACTGCAGGATGTTGTACTGCGTCATGCTGGTGACCGTCTTGCCCACATCGGAGTTCATGATGCCGTTCGACGCGCTGGTCAGGTTTTGCACCTGGTTGGTCATCACGTTAGAGGCAGCAGTCAACCGGTTGATGGACGCACCGATGGCACCACGCTGGGCGGAAACGGTGCCGATGGCTGCGTTGATCGCCGTCAGGGCAGACGCCGCGTTGGTAGAGTTGGACAGGCTGGACGTGTTTAGGTTGAGCGTGGTGGAGCTAAGTGCCGCAATCACAGTCTGGATCTGCGTGTTGGCCGCGCCGGTCTGGGAGCCATCGCTGATGAAGGTGTTGTTGGTGTTGCCACCCATGGTGGTGTTTGTCATGGTGCCCAGTGCGGCATCGTTATCTGTGACGTTGAGGGCCGCACCGCTGGTGGTGGTGCCGATGACCAGTTGGCCGGTGCTTACATTTGCCGTTGTGCCGCTGCTCAACGTGCCGGCAGACACCGCTGCGGTAATGGCGGAGGTAAGGTCAGAGATCTTGTCGCCAGCCGCAGCCGTAAACACAAACGTGCCACCCGTGGACGAATCCTGAACTGTGAACTTCGAACCAGCCGTCAGGGCGGTGTTGGCCGTCAAGGACTGCTGGGTAGAAGTGAACGAGTTTGGGACGGTGGAGCTGAATACATTCTGCCCGTTGAAGTCGGTCGTCTGACCGATCTGGTTGACTTCGGCAAGGATGGACTGGAACTCCTTGTCCAAGTCGTCAGACTGGCTGCCCGAGCCGGTTGTCAGGTTGCCGTTCGCGGCTTCCGTGGCTAACGTGACAGCGCGGTTCAGCAGCGTGGTGACCTGCGACAGGGCACCGTCTGCAGTCTGCAGCATGCCCACGCCGTTGGTGGCATTTTGCGCAGACTGCGTCAGGGCGGCGATGTTAGCCTGCATGCCGTTGGCAATGGCGAGACCGGCAGCATCGTCTGCGCCGGTGTTGATGCGCAGGCCTGTCGAGAGCTGCGTCAGCGTCTTCGTCAAATTCATCTGCGTATTAGAAAGGGAGTTCTGTGCGCTCAGTGCCGCAACGCTGTTCAAGATAGAGAGTGACAAGGGATGTCTCCTGATTGGGTTGAGGCCGAGCGCAAACCTGCCCCGCCAATGATGCTTCTATCGGCTCGGTTCAGCCGATGCGGGACGTACTGTTTCGAAGTTGTGCACGCCTTTCACTATTGTGGGCTCAGGTAGTTCAGCAACGATGTGGGCAGCAGCTTGGCCGCGGCGGCCAGCAGGGCTGTGTGCGCGGTCTGCGCTGCCGTAAGGTTTTGAATTGCAGTTGTGGTGTCCACACCGGTCAGCGACTGCTGCTGCGAAGTGAGTGAGATGGACTCCTGGGAAAGGTAACTTTCCTGCGCATTGATCTGCGTGGCGGTCCCGGCGTACACAGCGCGCTGCTGGCTGACCTGGCTGAGAGCGGCGTTGATGCCAGTGAGGGCTGTGGCTGCGCCGCTCGTATCGCCAGAGCCGACGGCTGTGATGAGCTGCGAAAGAGACGCAAGTGCGTTGCCGTTGCTGTTGGTAAAGATCTGGTTGCCGGGAACATTTGTGGCAACAGACAAGCCGTCACCAATGGCCGCCTGGTTGACGCCGCTGTCACCCTTGTAGCTGTAGCCGGTACTTGAGGTCGCGTCTGCCACAAAGGCTGAGGCGGCTGCGGAAGTGCCGGCGAATAGAGTGCTGCCGTTGTACTTGGTGTTTGCCAGCGACACTACTTGCTGCAGGACACCCTGCAACTGCGTCACAACGGCTGCGCGGTCTGTGGCGTTCATGGAGCCGTCAGCACCCTCGGTGCCGAGTGAAATCGCATGTGTCAGCTGACTGACCACGCTCGATAGGGTGC
>CALMRM010000194.1 GCA_937871605.1 uncultured Terriglobus sp.
TGACGTTTCGCTTCGCTTGGAGCAGGAACTTCGACAGGAGTTGGAGCGAGACAAACTAGAAGAAGAGGCACAGGCCGCAGGCGAGGCTGTGGGCCAGACCCGGCAGGTGCTGCGGGCGCTCGCAGCGGGTTTAATGGCCAGTCAGGAGCAGGAGCGCCGACGCAGCGCGCGCGAGCTGCACGACGACATTGGCCAGCAGGTCGCAGCACTTGCCATGCTTGTCGATCGAACCGAGAACGACGCAAACGAGATGGTGCGAAGCCGGCTTCAGCGCATTGCAGCGGATCTGCGGAAAACGTCGCACATGCTGCACCCCGCGATCTTGGAAGACCTCGGGATCGCTGCGGCTCTGGATACGCTGGTCGAGCAGGAGCGGGAGAACGCCCGTGACGTTCACCTTTCCTGCTCGCTGGACTCCAAGTGGGCTGTACCTCCTGATGTGGCAACGACACTGTACCGCATCGCACAGGAGGCTCTCCGCAATGCGGCGAAGCACGCACCCGGATCGGGTGTACAGCTGTCACTCTGGCGCGAGGGCAAGCAACTGGTGCTGCAGATTCAGGATGACGGGCCGGGCTTCTCCCTTGCGGATGTGAAGAGCAGAGGCGGGTTGGGTCTTATTAGCATGCAGGAACGTGCATCCGCTGTAGGCGGTACTTTAACCCTCTCCACACGACCTGGGGAAGGCACTGTGCTGATTGCAGAAACTCCGCTGGATGGGTCGACGTACTAGCTTCCCTGTGGAATTGAGGAACATTCCCAGTTTTATAGCGTGCACCTTCGTCGCTACACTCTGCGCAGCATCACTCTAGATCGAACAACTCTGCATAGACAACGCGTGGAAAGGCTGTGAGCTCAGCCGTCCGCCTTGAGCAGATCTGTGCTTTGCGTACAGAAAGAAGGGAATGATGAAGGTGAACGTATCCGCTGCTGTCCCTGCCGTGCCCCAGTCCGTAGAGACGGTACACCTCATACGCTCTTCTTGCGATCTGCACGGTCCAGTCGAGCCACCGCGAGCAGGGTATTCTCCGACGATCCTGTTGGTCGAAGATGACGATGATCTTCGGCTTGTGATGACCTATTTTCTGGAAAGCCTAAGATTCACTGTCATCGCCTGCGCCGACGCAGAAGCTGCCACAGCAACGTTTCAGAGAATCCCAACAGTTGACCTGCTGATGACGGATCTCCAGATGCCTGGCCGTTCCGGTTTGGAGCTCGCCTTTGACCTCGCGGCAGTTAAGCCCTCTCTGCCGGTGCTTATCGTGTCTGGCAGCATATTGCAGGACCGAACCCTGACGGCAATCCGGCAGCAAGGATGGGCCTTCCTCGCCAAGCCATGCAAATTTGATTCGCTGGTGAGTGTCATTCACTCGCTGCTGAATCCCATATACCCGCTGGCGGCATGAAGAAGCGGTAAGGCCTAGACCCTACTTTTGCAGGCCTAGGCGGAAGCGGGTGCCTATCAGGAGTCAGGTGTCACACGCGGAGAGGTTCGCATCGTTATCTGCCGCACGTTCGTGAGCGATGCTTCGTTTGGAATCAACTCAACAGGGTCACGGATAGAGTGTGGCACTCTGTATTTCAGCCGACTCACCTGCGTCCTGCATCAGGGCAAGTAGCTCAGCTTTCAGTTCCTTGGCCTTTGCCAGGTATTCTTTACGACCAGCAAGATTTACAAGCTCGTGCGGGTCGTTCCTCTGGTCGTATAGTTGCCATTCGATATAGGTCGGGCTTGCAGCCTTCTTTGCGCCGGAAATATCCGCAACGCAGTAGGTCCAGTCCTTGGTACGGATAGCCCGTGCGGTCATGGATTCGCTGATCTGGATGAGGTGCTTGTTGGGCCAGGCCCTGCGTGCCTCGACGCTGTCCAGCAGCGGTAACAGGTTGTGTCCCTTCCAGGTGGACGGTGGCGTGAGCCCCGCTGCAGCCAGCAGCGTGGGTGCAAAGTCGATGATGCCGACCAGTTCATGGATCTGCTGTGAACGGTTGAAGCGGGGGCCGTCTACCAGGAATGGTACGCGCACGCTGCTGTTGTGCGTGGAGCGCTTGTACTCGCCGTTGCGCGTCATAAAGTGGCAGCCATGGTCTGAGAAGAAGACAAAGATTGTGTTGTCGCGCTGGCCCGTTTCCTCCAGCACTTTGTGCAGGCGGCCGACCGAGGCGTCGATGCTCTCGCAAGCACCGTAGTAGTCGGGCAGTTGCTGGTGCCAGTCGCCCGGCAAGGCGCGCAGGTCGGGCGGCACATGCGCGTTGATAAACCGCTCTGCAGATCCCTTCGGCCCCACCATGCGGTTCAGGTCGTTTTGCTGGTGCGGCTCCAGTTGCGAGACAAACAGGAAGAACGGCTTTTCGTGCGCTTGCCGCAAGAAGCGCTCCGCACGGTCGGTGATGAAGTCGACGCGGTATTGGTCCTTGTAGGTAATCTCCTTGCCGTCTCGATCGTAGATGGTGCCGTAGTACGGATGCGCGGTGTTCTCCAACGCGTTCGCGCCCTCCCACAGATCCAGAAAGCCGCCACGCCACTCTTCCGGCACTGGACCCGGTCCACCGCCCTCGGGTGCGCCCGGCGCCAGGTGCCACTTGCCGATCAGGTTGGTGCTGTAACCCGCATTGCGAAACTCTGCCGCAAGCGTGGGCAGGTCCTGCCGCATGCCGGGTCCGTTACGCCATACACCCGTTTCTGTGGCATAGCGGCTGGTGAACAATACGGAACGTGAGGGTGCGCACACCGGCTGGTTGGTCACGCAGTGCGTGAAGTTGGTGCCACGCTCTGCCATCGCGTCCAGATTGGGCGTCCTGGTGGAGCTGTTCGCGCCGTTTGCACCGACAAAGTCCCAGCGAAACTGGTCGGACAAAAAGAGAATGACGTTGGGGCGCTGCTTAGGAGCGGCGGTTTGCCCCTCGGCGGCAGCGGTCAGGGCTGCTCCTGTGGCGGCTGCGGCAAGGCTGCTGTTACGGAGAAAGTCACGACGGTTCATGCAGTCCTCTTTGCGCTATGCGGCTAGTAGTAGAACTTCAGGCTGGCCTGCAGTTCGCGTGGGTCGTTGGGGTTGTCACGTGTGGTGCTGATCTGCGCAAAGGTGCTGGGCGACGTGAAGTTCAGCGTTCCCGGTTGCCCGAAATTTGGCGTGTTGGAGAGGTTGAAGCTTTCCGCACGGAACTCGAAGTAGCGCGACTCGCCAAGGCTGAAGCGCCGGAAAACGGACAGATCCAGCCGGCGGAAGGCTGGGCCGCTGACCTGTGCGGGTGGGCCACCCAGGCTGCCGTTCGCGGGGTTGGCAAAGGCCGCTGGGTTCAGGAACTGCTGCACGCGGTTGCTGCTGCTGTACAGCGGCTGGCCCGGCACCTTCAGTGCAAAGCAGCCAAGGCCTGCGGCGGTCGTGGTGGTGCAGGCGACGGAGAACGGCTGGCCGTCTTGCGCGGTCACAATCCAGTTGGCCGACCAACCGCCGGCAAGCGCCGAAGCAACGCCGTGCTGCAGGAAGGGTTTGCTCTTGCCGAAGGGCAACTCATAGCTGCCGCTGGCGTGCACCACCCGGCGCACATCGATATCGCAGGGTGCATAGTCCGCGTTGATGCCGTACCCGGCGACGTAGGGTGCGCGGTACGCTCCAATGCCATTGTCCAGCAGGTCGCGCGCGGTGCCCATGCACTTCGACCAGGTGAAGTTACCCAGGAAACTCAGCCCATGGCTGAAGCGGCGCTCAACCCCTGCCTGCAGCGAGTTGTAGTTGGTCGCTGCCGCCCGCGCGTTGTAGTTGCCGCCCACAGCGAAGGCAGGGAAGAACGAGGAAGTCTTGATGTTCGCCGTGGGTGAGAGAATCGTGCTCACCGTGTTGGTGCTGTAGCCCACGAAGGCAAGTGTGTTTGCTGCCACCTGGTACTGCACCTGCAGGTTGTAGGCCTGGCTGTAGGTCGTCTTTGGATAGCGCGGTTCACCGAACAGCGAGATCGCTCCGAGTGACGCAGTTGCGGCGGTCAGCGGCACATTGGACAAGCCCAGCGAAAGCGGCCCGACCGAGTTATCTGCAGTCACCGGAGCCACGGAACTGCCGGCCGTGTAGCTGCTGGTGATCTGAAACGGGTAGTTGACCCAGGGGCTGATGCTGAGGCCGTGGTTCTCATAGCCCTGGTAGAACAGGCCGTAGCCGCCGCGTACCACCAGCCGGGAGAGCGCCTGCAGCGAGAAGCCGACACGCGGCGCTACGTTGCCCTTCTGCGCGTAACCCATCACGTTGTCCTGGATGGGTGTGAACGCAATGCCGTTGGAAGCCAGCAAGGTCTGGAATGCCATCGGCACGTTTGGGACCTGTTTGGCCGGGATGTAAAAGTGCGAGACGCCGTCGGTGCTATCGCCGGTTTGCGCCGGAACGAAGTTTGCAAAGCGGCCAGCGGTTTCCGTAGGTATCCCAAGGAACTCATACCGCAGGCCGTAGTTCAGCGTGAGGTTTGACGTCGCCTTCCAACTGTCCTGCGCAAAGGCGCCCAGGTACTGCCGCAGGAGGTTGTAAATGGGCGAGAAGCTGGACGCGGACACGGCGTTCGATCCGCCCAACCCGCGCAGCGTGCCCGCTGTTGGCGTAAGCGGTGCCAGCACGAACTGCGCGCGGTCGGTTGAAGCGTCGGTGTTGGCGACGATGGACGTGTAGATGCCGCTATTGGTGAAGCTGCCGCGAGACGTACTGGGCGTGAGCGTGGGGAACGCGACGTGCTGGTACTCAAAACCGATGCGTAGCTGGTGCTGGTTGCGGTCGATAGAAACATTGTCCGTGAACTGGATGACCTTGCTGGATTTGTCGCTCGGCAGCGTGCCCGGTGTGCCCAGGTTTGCGAGCTGTCCCATGTTGAACAGCGGCAGGCCGCCGTTGCCAGGCAGTTGCGGTACGCCAGGAATACCGTACTGGGCAGGGATGCCAAGCTGGTTGCCGAAGAGGGGCAGGCGTACATCGCGCACGCGGCTGTAGCCCGCGCGGGCTTCGTTCACCAGGTGCGGCGAAAGGATGTGCGTCTCGCTGAATGCGATGTTCTGCGACTGCGTTTTGCCGTTACCCGGCCGCGAGGCAGAACCATCTGCAACGCCGGGGAACGGACCTGGGATGACCTGGTTCGTATTCACGAAGCTGTAGCGCACAAACGCTGAGTCGCGCTGAGAAAAGTTCTCGTCAAAGCGCACATCGAAGCTGTCGGTCGTCGTGCTATTGATCGGGCTGGTGACAAAGTTATTCTGCAGCGCGGCGCCGGTGGGTGCGGGATACAGGTTCAGCAGCGCCACGGCGTTGGGTGCAAGCCGCGTTGCGGGCAGTTGGTTCAACAGCGCCCGCTGTGCCGCGCCATTGAAGTTGGTGGTCGCACCCACCGCACCGCTGTGAAACGGGTCGCGCACATAGCCGCCCGCTGTGCCGCGCAATCCCGTCACAGTATCAATGCCCGAGGCTGGGATCACTCGCGTCGTGGATGGGTCAAACACGGTTCCAACCGGGAACACCCGACTGAGCGCGTCGGTCCTGGTGCCCGACTGCAGCGTGATGAGGTCTTGCAGGTTGGTGTAGCCGCTGCTGCGCTCAGCCAGTGTGGGCACGGTGGTGGTGTAGGTGCGCCCCTGCGCGATGCGCGTGCCCTGGTAATCACCGAAGAAGAACGTGCGATTGTGGCCGTCGTACACGCGCGGGATGACGACTGGGCCACCGATGGCTGCGCCAAACTGGTTCTGCCGGAACGCAGGCTTGCTCTGCGCCGGTAGAACAAAGTAGTCCTTCGCGTCCAGTGCGCTGTTGCGAAAGTACTCCCACACGTCGCCGTGCAGGGCATTTGCGCCTGACTTTGTGCTCACGTTCAGTACCGCTCCGGCGGAGTGGCCAAACTCTGCCGTGTAGGTGCTGGTTTGTACGGTGAACTCGCGCAACGCATCCGGTGGTGGCAGCACCACATACTGCGACTGGTTCACCAGGTCGGCAATGTCGGCGTTGTCGTCCATGCCGTCCAGCAGATAGTTATTCTGTGTGCGGCGTAGGCCGTTGGCTGTGAACGATCCGCTCGCCTCCAAACCGCGGCTGTCGCTTTGTGCGGTTGTAACACCCGGTGAAAGCTGTGCCAGAAAGGTCGCGTTGCGGCCATTCAGCGGCAGGTCATTGATGGCGCGCTCTTCCACAAGCTGCTGCACACTGGACGAGCGCGTTTCAAGCAGGGGACTGCTGCTGGAAACATCGACAGTCTCGCTTGCCGAACCCACTTCCAGTGCTGGAGACAGTTCCACACGCGCCTGGATGTCAATGCGAATGTGCTGCGTTACGCTCCCCTTAAAGCCCTGATCTGTGATGGTGAGGGTGTACACCCCGATGCGCAACGGATTGAAGGCAAAACTGCCATCGCTGCCGGAGCGCAGCGTTGCGGTAGTCCCTGTACTCTCTTCGCGTAGCACGAGCTCCGCGCCTGGCAAGGCGGCCCCGGTGTTGTCATGCACCGCGCCGGAGAGGGAGCCTGTATCGACCTGAGCTTGACTGCTTGCGGAAAACGCCAACGCAGAGAGCAGGGCGACGGAGATGGCAGGGAAATAACGTGCGCCAGGGCGGCGTACATCTGCAGCAAAGATCATGGGCAGCCTTGTGTGTTGAAACCGTTGTAGAGGCAGTCGCTGTGTTCCGCGTACTACTGCACAAACGCGCTTCTGGGCGAGGCGACGGTCAACAACAGGAATGCGAGCACGCCACAGCGCTACGACCCGCGCGGTCGGGGCGCGGCCCCGGCGTAGTGACTGTGCTGCAGTGCATAGCACCGATGCTAGCCCGGATCTCAGCCCAGTGCAAGGGCGGTCTGGAGTAAGGCCACACGCCTGAACTGCGAATGGGCGCCGTTTGTCGCGCGCGGGTCTCACTGATAGGTAAGTTTTAGGTGCCTGCTTACGAGCGTTGCGCTGGGCCAGCTGGGCCATGCCGTTGCATCGAGATAGACCAGGAGAGGATTGCCGTTCCCGGTCGCCGGGTCGTTGCCCTCTCCGATGAGGGTCGGATACAGAAGGGTGTTTGTGCCGTCGGTGATGGCCGCTGTGGCGATGGGGCCAGACCAGGCAAGAAGGCTGCTGCCGTGTTGCATTGCGATCGCCGTGTTGCCGGTGGTGTAGGCAATCAGGTACTGCTGCGTAGCGGCGTCGTAGAGCACGGAAGGGAAGCTGCCAGCCACACCGATCACGGCGGTGTAGTGTCCGGAGTTGAGCGCGGCATTGGGGTCGCCACTGGTTGCCGGCTCCGTGAACGCCCCGTTGTAGAACTTTTTGAACAATGCTGGAAACGCTGCTGTGATGCCGGCGAACGCATCGGCAACGACCGTCGCAAGTGGCGCGCGTGCCACAGCCAGGCACGGCGTTTGGTTGCAGGCGGTGCTCGTCGCCGCCGAGGGATCACGGTCGCTGTAGAAGACGTAGAGATAGGTATCAGTGGGGTCGGCCGTGGCGGGGTTTGCGATGTGCTGCCCCTTGCCGTCTGCCACAAGGAGGGTGCCACCGCCAACATCCAGGTTCAGGTTGTTCCCAATGATCGCAGGACGCGTAAGGTACGGCTGTACGATTTCGCCGAGCTTGGTAAAGGTGGCGCCGCCATCCTTTGAGAAAGCCATGCCGAGCGAAGAATAGGTACAGAAGCCGGATGTGGAACAGCTGCCCCCGTGCACTTCTCCGTGGTAGATGTGCAGGATCCCAGTTGTACCGCTTGCACTGGTCACCGCCAGCACAGGGCCGCCTCCTGCGTAGTTCTGATCGAAGGTGTAACCGTTCGGGTCGTTGCCGGTGGTGATCTCCGCGGAACAACCGTACGGCTCGGTAAAGCTTGTGAGGGACCCGCCCAGCCGGTAGGTTCCCTGCGTAGACGGCGTTCCAGCGCAGGCAGGGGAGCTGCGGGCAGCCATGAAGAAACTGTAGGTTCCACCGTTGAGCAGTACGCCCACAGTTCCATCCGGAGGGCCGTACAGGAAACCCATTGCGGTTCGCTGGGCAGCAGCAAGGAGTGGGCTTGGCGTGTCGGCCTGTACGCTGAAAACAGTCGGCTGAGGCGCTACGGGAGAAGCGGTGCCACCACCGCAACCCAGAACCGTTGCGCACATGCACAAGGCAGCATAAGCAATCGTGAGGCGCACGGGCTGAACACTCCTGCCACCAGCATACATAGATCGATCCCTTGCAAACTTCGCGGAGTAAGTGACTTGGGAGTGCGCTTCCCGTCATTCACTCAACCGGAAGTCGATCCAGAAGCCTCCCTTTTAGATCGATCCGCTAGCTTCACTAAGCCTTGTCGCGCACCGTCCACCAAGTAGCACCGACTTGCCTTTGCTTGCGACAGGGCGGAGTGAACCGGAGCCGCATCCTTCCGCTGATTATGATGGTGCGATGAGCAAACTGATGCGTATAGGTGAGCTCGCCAAGCTGGGAAAAGTCACACCGCGTACAATTCGCTACTACGAGAGCCTTGGCCTGATCCCTCCAGGTGAGCGCGAGGGCGCTGGGCAGCACCGCTACCCCGAACAGACGGTTGAGCGCCTCCAGAAGATAGATCAACTAAAGGCTCTTGGTCTGAGTCTTGATGACATCAGCAAGGTGATCCATCTTTACTTCGAAGATCCGACAGGCAAAAGAGCCAAGAAGAAGGTGTTGGAGATGCTGCGCGGACACCTTGCTGAGACCGACGTACAGATGGCTTTGCGCATTCAATTTCGCTCTGAGTTAGTCGTGCACATCCAACGTTTTGAGGGCTGGCTAGACTCGCACGTGCGATAGGAGTACGCTTAGCTCAAAAATGACGTTGACGTAAACATTATGTGCTGGGAGCTAATGCGATATGGGCGAACGCGTCGGCTGGATCGGACTGGCAATCGGGAGTCTCGCATGGCGGCCAGCGTGCCATCAAGAAAGTACGCCTGAGACACGAGGGCACCGAATGAGAGCAGCATGGTATGAACAGAACGGGAGCGCACGGGATGTGCTGAAAGTCGGGGAGCTTGCGAAGCCCGTCATAGAACCCGGCAAAGTTCTAGTGAGAGTGCATGCAGCCGGCGTGAACCCGTCGGACACAAAGCGGCGAGCACGCGTACCTCTTCTCACGGGAAACAAGCAGCAGATTCCGCATCAGGATGGTGCCGGGGTCATCGAGGAAGTAGGTGAGGGCGTCTCTACCTTCCGCTTGGGACAGCGGGTGTGGATCTATGAAGCTCTAGTTGCAGGCAAGGCTGGGTGTGCCGCACAGTACGTCGTAGTTCCGAGCAAGAATGCGGTCGAACTTCCGGAAGACGTCTCGTTTGAACTGGGCGCATGCCTTGGCGTTCCGGCCTTGACAGCGCACCGTTGTGTCTTCGCGGACGGTCCGGTGAAAGGCAAAACCGTGCTCGTGACCGGAGGCGCGGGCTCGGTGGGTGTCCATGCGATCCAGTTCGCGAAGGCGGCGGGTGCCGGGGTATTCACAACTGTCAGCCGTCCCCAGCAAGCACTCGTAGCGAGAGCCGCAGGCGCAGATCTTGTGATTGATCGACATGAAGAAGATGTCGTGGGTCGAGTCCAGGAGAAAGCGGCCACCGTAGGCGGTCCGGCCATAGACAGGATCATCGATGTTGCGTTTGGGGAGACACTGGCCTCCTCGACCAAGCTCCTCAAAGTGGGCGGCGTGATTGCCACGTACGCCTCGGACGCTCAGCCGGAGCCAACCATCCCATTCCTGCCGCTCCTGTTCCTCGACGCTACCATCCGCTTTGTGAATGTCTACATGATGTCGCGGGAGGCGCACGAGAGTGCGATCGCGGCAACCACCGTCGGCCTAAGGGAGGGTTGGCTCAAGCCAACCATCGCGTCTCGTTTCCCACTGGACCAGATTGTCGCGGCTCATGAAGCATCAGAGACTGGTAAAAGCATCGGTAAAGTCGTCATTATCTTGCAGTGACTTTCGCCGGCTGCAACGGCTTGGACATCTGCACGGGATGCTACCCGGCAGGTAGCATCCCGTGTGCATGACAGCCACTCAGGACAGGTTGCTCAGGCTGTGTGGGCTGAGCTTGCCATCATGATCTTGTCCGGCGTGATGGGGAAGTCGCGTACGCGCTTGCCGGTCGCGTTGTAGATGGCGTTGGCAATGGCACCGGCAATGCCGGTG
The DNA here is from genome assembly GCA_937871605.1 of uncultured Terriglobus sp. Lineage (GTDB taxonomy): Bacteria > Acidobacteriota > Terriglobia > Terriglobales > Acidobacteriaceae > Terriglobus. The sequence goes on from CALMRM010000194.1 coordinate 10,125, forward strand.
ATGCCAATTTCACCCACGCCGCGCGCACCCTGCGGGCTGAACTTCGTGTCTGGTGTGTCGATAACCGAGACCTCAATCACCTGTGTGTCAGCGTTAACCGGCACGTGGTACTCGGCCAGGTTGTTGTTCACAATCTTGCCTACCGTGTTGTCGAGTACTGTTTTCTCGGTCAGCGCGGTGCCGATGCCCCAAACCAGACCACCCTCAAGCTGCGAAATGCCCGTCTTCTTATTCAACAGTTTGCCGATGTCATAGGTGGCGACGATGCGGCGCACCTCTACCATGTGCGTGCTGTCGTCCACCGCGACCTCCGCAAAGATCGCGCCCCAGGAGTGGGTTGAAAGCGCCTTCTCTGCTTCTTGGCTCGGCTCGCCGGAACCGTTCGCTTCGATGGCCTGCCCCTTGTTTCGGGCGATGGATGCGGTGAGCGCCTCGGCCTTTGACGGGTCCTTCTTGCTCTGAATTTTGCTGCCCTGGAAAATGATGTCTGCCGCCTGAGCCTTGTAGAACGGAGAAGCGGAGTCATCAATGGCCATGTTTGCAAGCTTCAGCAACAGTTGCGCGCAGGCATCCTTGATGGCTGGGCCTACAGAGGCCGTGGATTGCGAACCGCCTGAGACAGGTGCCTTGGGCAGCGTGGAGTCGCCCAGCTTTACGTCCACCTGCTCCCACGGAACGTCCACCTCCTGCATCACGGTCTGCGCCATTACGGTGTACATACCGGTGCCCAGATCCTGCGTACCGCTGGCGACGTACACCCGCCCGTTTGGCTGCAGTCGCACCACTGCCATGCCCGGTGAGCGGTTGGCCGGGTAGGTGGCCGTCGCCATGCCCAGGCCGATGCGCTTGTTGCCCTCGCGCATCTGGCCGGGCGTCGCATTGCGGCGCGACCAGCCGAAGCGTTGCGCTGCATCCTCGTAGGCCTTGCGCAGGTTCTTGCTGCTCCAGTCCCGCTGCATGCCAGGGTCCTTCTCGGCGTAGTTCACCAGGCGCAGTTGCAGCGGGTCCATTTTCAGCTTCTCGGCGAGTTCGTCCATCGCGGACTCGAGCGCTGTCGTGCCCACACTTTCACCGGGCGCGCGCTGGAAAGTCTGCACGCCGATGTTCATGTCCACCATCTTGTGCGACGTCTCGATGCTGTCGCACTGGTACAGCATGGAGGTCGCCTGCGCGGCGGACTCTAGAAAGTCTTCCATGACGGAGGCGGGCAGGATTACGTCGTGGCTGATGGCGACCAGCTTGCCGGAACCATCTGTGCCGAGCTTGATCTTCTGTACGGTACGCGGGCGTCCGCCCACAGGCCCGAACATCTGCGGGCGTTCGATGGCCAGGCGCACCGGCGCGTCCACCACCTTCGCTGCCATGGCGCACAGGATCACATGCGACCAGGTGGACCCTTTGGACCCGAAGCCACCGCCCACATACGGGTCAATCACATGGACGTTGTCGAGCGGCAGGGCAAAATGCTTGGCCAGCGTCTGCTTGTCGCCAGAGATGTACTGGGTTGCGTCATAGACGGTCAGCTTTTCGCCATTCCATGCCGCGATGGTGGCATGCGGCTCCATGGGATTGTGCGTCTGCAGCGGCGTGGTGTAGGTCTGCTCCAGCACCGTGGTCGCCTTGGCCCAGCTGGCGTCGGCCTCGCCGGGTTTTCGAGCAACGGGCGCGCTGGCGCTCTTGGGCTTGCGCGCCTCGTTTAAG